>JABFXX010000641.1 GCA_013368795.1 Kofleriaceae bacterium | reverse complement strand
ACGAGCTTGCCGAGCACGTTCGAGACGAGCAGCTTGCCGTCCGCGATCTTGTAGCGTCGGTTGCCGCGCGAGTCGGTGACCTTCTTGATCGTGAGGCCGCTCGCCTCGAGCGCGACACTGCCGGCCTTCTCGAGCTCGATCGTCGCGACCGCGGTCCTCGCCGCGAGGTCGACGTCGAGGTTCGTCGCCTTGACGTTCACGCCGCTCGCGCCGTCGGCCTTGCCATCGAGCCACGTCGCGTCCTCGGGATCGTCGACGTAGTCCTCGTCCATCGCGCAGCCCGCTCCCGCGGCGACGAACGCGACGAACGACCACCCGACAAGCCAGCGAGAACGCATGGCCCGACCAGACAGCAAGGGCCTTGCCAGCCAGCGGCCTCGCGGCTGCGCGGACTTGGGCGGGACCGGCTACGCGAGTTGCCGGTCAGGCGGGAAAATTGTCCGCCCACACGCCGGCGAGGCGAGGGTCGGCGTCGACGGCGAGCGCGATCTTGTACAGGCGCGGGCAGTTCTGCGCGAACCACTCGCGGCGTGGCCGCCACCGCGTCATCACCGAGACGTAGAGGTCGAGCGCCGACGGCGTCTCGCCGAGGAACCACGGTCCGCGCACGGCGCCCTCGACGAGCCGCCACAGCGACTTGCGGTGTTCGTCGGTCGTCCGGCGCAGCTCCTCCTCGCCGTCGTGCGTCCACTTCGCCGGCTCGTCGCCGTACGTGAACGTCGGGTAGACGGCCGCGACGAGGAACATGAGCCAGCGCAAGAACTCGCGGCGCAGCGGATCGCGCACGTCGGGGACGAGGCCGAGCTCGGGCGCGACGCCGCCGATGTAGAGCACGAGCGCCGCGCTCTCGGTCATCACCGTGCCGTCGGGCAGGATCACCGTCGGCACCTGCGCGAGCGGGTTCAGCTGGACGAGACGATCGCGGCCTTCCTTCGTCGCGTAGTCGGCTTCCTCGCGCTCGTACGGGATCTTCGCCAGCACCAGCGCGCACTCGACGATCGCCGAGCCGCAGCCGCGGCAGCCGAGCACGCGCCAGGCGGGCTCCATGCGCATCGTCGAGTCGGCGGCGACCATCAGAGCTTCGGTCCTTCGCGATCGACCGCGATGCCCATCGCCTGATAGCCCTTGTCGACGTAGACGACCGAGCCGGTGATGCCGCTCGCGAGCGAGCTCGACAGGAACGCGGCGGTCGCGCCGACTTCCTCGGCCGTGAGCTTCTCGGGCAGAGCCGCGTTGCGCTCGGCGTAGTCGATCATCTCCGAGATGAAGCCGATCGCACTCGCCGCGCGCGACGCGTACGGTCCCGCCGAGATGCAGTTGACGCGATGGCCGTACTTGCGGCCGGCCTCGTAGGCGAGCACGCGCGTGTCGGACTCGAGTGCCGCCTTCGCCGACGACATGCCACCGCCGTAGCCGGGGATCACGCGCTCGCTCGCCATGTACGACAGCGACAGGAACGAGCCGCCGCGCCGCATGATGGGCGAGAAGTGCTGCACCATCGAGACGTTCGAGTACGCCGAGGCCGAAACCGCGCTCAGATAGCCGCGCCGCGACGTCTCGAGCATCGGCTTCTTCACCTCGCTGCCGTTCGCGAGGCTGTGCACGACGATGTCGAGCTGGCCATCGCCGAGGTCGGCCTTCACCGCCGCCGCGAGGCCGGAGATCGTGAAGTCGCCCTGGTCGCGGTACCGGCGGTTGTCGCGCGTCTCCGCCGGGACGTCCTCCAGGCGATCGAACTCGGCATCGAGCGGGTAGATCTTCGCGAACTGGAGCTTGTCGCCGGTGCTGAGCTTCAGCGACTCGTCCATCTTGCCGCGCTCGAGCATCGTCTTGAAGATGCCGAGGGCCGGCGGCCAGGTCGCGACGGACACCTTCGCGCCCGCCTCGGCGAGCTGCTTTGCGATCGCGAATCCGAAGCCACCGTCGTCGGCAACACCCGCGACGAGCGCGTGCTTGCCGGTGAGATCGATCGTCAACATGGGCCGCAGTCATCGCCCGAAACGCCACGTCTTTCAAGCAACCGTACGTGCGCGTAATCACGGCCTGCTGATGCCGCCTCGCCGCGGTCGGCGTGCGGTTGCTAGCGACCGTCGGCGGATCTGTCAGCGCGCGATCGGGAGCGCACCTGTACGCTGCCTTGCCATGCGAGCCGCTCTACTTGCTGCGCTGTTGGCCCTCCCCGCCGTCGCTTCGGCCGGCCCGTTCCACGACGTCGTCAAGTACGGCGCGCGCCATCGTGCGCCCGGTACGGCGGCGTTCACGAACGTCTCGCACACGATCTACCTGAACCCGTGCCTGCCGAACGGCTGCGTCGTGCGGCCGGGCAACGACGACGCGAAGACGGATACGTCGAGCATCCCGCAGTCGCAAGCGACCCTGACGGCATGGCCGCACGGCCAGACGGCCTGGAACAACCTCCTCCAGTGCGTGCGCGACATGTACGCGCCGTTCGACATCCAGGTCACCGACGTCGATCCGGGGAACGCGGATCACTTCGAGGTGATGGTCGCCGGCAACGCGAACGCGATCGGCGTGCCCGGCGCCGGCGGCGTCGCGCCGTTCGTGCCGTGCGACGGCGCACTCGAGAACAACATCATCAGCTTCGTGTTCGCTGCCGACATCTCCAACCAGGACTTCCTCTGCTGGGCGGCCGCGCAGGAGTCGTCGCACGTGTTCGGCCTCGATCACGAGCTGAACGCGAAGGACCCGATGACCTACCTGACCCCGCCGATCAAGAAGCCGGGGTTCCAGAACGAGGCGTCGGACTGCGGAGAGGACACGCCGCGCGCTTGCTTCTGCGGCGGCACCAAGCAGAACAGCTACCAGTACCTGATGGACACGTTCGGCCCGTCGAACCTCGAGCCAGCGACGCTCGCGATCACCTCGCCCAAGGACGGCGCGTGGGTGAAGCCCGGCTTCGCCGTCCGCTTCGAATCGATGTCGCAGCTGTCGGTGACGACGGCGTCGCTGAAGGTCGATGGCACTCAGGCGCAGACGATCGGCCAGGGAGATCCGCACGTGTTCAACACGCCGGCCACGCTCACCGGCGGCGACCACCTGGTCGCGGTCGATGCGATGGACACCGGCAGCCGCTCGATGTCGAGCTCGATCACCGTCCACGTGATGGCGGCGTGCAGCGCGTCGGCGCCGTGCGAGACCGGCCACTGCCTCGGCGGCTACTGCCTGCCGGGTGCCAGCGTCGACGGCGGCCTCGGCGCGACCTGCGACAGCAACGACGACTGCGTCACCGAGACGTGCGGCCTCACCGGCGCGAGCGGGCTCTGCACCGACGATTGCGACGCGGGCAACAAGTGCCCGTCGGGCTTCGCGTGCGTCGACGCGGGTGGCACCAACGTGTGCTGGCCGAGCGACGACGACGGCGGCTGCTCGACGAACGGCAGCGATGTACCGGCTTCGCTGCCGCTGTTCGGTCTCGGCCTGCTCGTGCTGATCGTGCGCCGCCGCCGATAGTATGTTCGGGGCGTGAAAGCACGCCTCATGCGCACGGCCATCCGCACCGCGATGGCCAGCGACTGGTTCGTTCGGTTCGCAGGTCGCGGTCGCTCGACGGGTGCCGACCAGGTCCTCGATCGGCAGGTGGCCGCTGCGCTCGAGTACGCGCGGCTCCGCCGCCTGCCCCCGCTCGAGACGATGGAGCCGGACGACGCGCGCGCGTTCGCCGAGGCGAACCTCGGCCCGACCGAGTTTCCGCCGGTCCCGATGGCCGAGGTCATCGACACCGAGGTCGGCCACGATCGGATCCCGACGCGGATCTACGTCCCGCACGGCGCCGGCAAGAACTGGCTCGTGTGGTTCCACGGCGGCGGCGGCGTGATCGGCTCGATCGCGGGTGCCGATCCGACGGTGCGCTACCTCGCGGACAAGACGAAGTGCACGATCGCGTCGGTCGGCTACCGGCTCGGTCCCGAGGACAAGCACCCGGCCGCGATCGACGACGCGACCGAGGCGTGGGAGGCGCTCGTCGCGCGCGCACCGGCCGACGCCAAGATCGCGGTCGGCGGCGACAGCTTCGGTGGCTTTCTGACCGCGCACGTCGATCACCACACGCGGCAGCCGGGCCAGCGGCGTCCCGACCTGCAGGTGATGTTCTACCCGCTCGTCGATCTGACGCTGACATCGCCCTCGATCGACCGCTATGGCGACGGCTACCTGCTGACGAAGGCGATGATGCACTACTTCCGCGACCACTACCTGAGCCCCGACGACGACCAGGAGGCCGGCTCCCCCTGGTACTGGACCGACGTCAAGGGCTCGGCGCCGGCGATCGTCGTGACCGCCGGGTTCGACCCGCTCGTCGACGAGGGCAACGCCTGGGCGAACCGGCTCGCCGAGGCCGGCGTACCGGTGCGTCATCATTGCTACGAGCCCTTGATCCACGGCTTTCTCTCGCTGGCCGGTGTGGTCAAGTCTGCCCACGCCGCCGTCGACGAGGTGTGCGCAGAGATCGTCGAGCTCCTGGCGTAGTGATACGATTTTTCGGTGCACGTCCTGATCGCGCTCGCTGACGTCGGTGCCGGCGTCCAGCTCGAGGAAGCGCTCAATCAGGCCGGGTTCAGCGCGCGCTGGGATGGCGCGCAGGCCGGCGGGCCGAAGGGGACGTCGGCGCAGGAGGTCGTCGTCCTCGACGGCGATCACCTCGGCGGCAGGCTCGGCGCGGTCGCCTCGCAGTGGCGAGGTCACGCTTCGGTACCCGGCGTGATCGCGGTCGGCTCGTCGGCCGCCGCACGCGAGCAGGCGCCGGTCGCGCGCGTCACGCTGCTCGCGCCGACGGCGTCGCTCGCGACGATCTCCAGCGCGATCCGCGAGGCCGCCAAGCTCCGGCTGTCGACCGGCATGCGCTGGTCGGTGCTGCGCGCCGCGCTGAAGCTGCCGCCGTCGGAGAACACGCTCGACGCGTGGCCGGCGACGCTGCTCCATGCACGCAACGCCGACCTCGAGCTCGCGCGCACGGCGCTGCGCTGGCACGTCCAGCACTACGCGACGCCGACGCCGCTGCTCGACGAGATCCGCAACGAGCGCATCCTCAGCGTGCCCGAGCTCGAGACGATCGCGCACGCCGACGGCACGCGCACGGTGCAGACGCTGGTCAAGATGGGGCCGCTCGATCCGTCGGCGACCGCGCGCCTTTTGTGGGCGCTCGCGTCGATGGAGGCGATCGTGCTGTCCGCCGAGGTCCACGACTTCACGACGGTGCCGCGCCGCGCGCTCGACGAGGCGCGGGTCCATTTGCGCGCGCGGACCGACAAGCTCCAGCGCAGTACGTTCTTCGACGTGCTCGAGATCTCGCCGCTCGCCGAGTATCCCGAGATCGAGAGCTCGTGGCGCCTGGTCGCCGCGCGGTACTCGCCCAAGGCGCTATCGCGGTTCGACCTCGCCGACCTCGCGGGGCTCGTCAAACCGACCTGGGAGCTGATCGAGAAGGCGCGGACGACGCTCGTCGATCACGCGGCGCGCGGCCGCTACATGGACTGGCTGCGCACGAACCTGCCCCAGCTGACGACGGTGTGGGCGATCAGCGAGTCGTCGATCCGAGACGCGCAGGAGGCGTTCCTCCGCGGCCAGCGCACGCTCGGCGAGGGCGATGCGCATCGCGCGATGGGCGACTTCGCGCGCGCGTGCCGTCTGCATCCGGGGCATCCCGACTACGAGGCGAACCTCGCGTGGGCGCGATTCCGCGTCCAGGTCGCGTCTGGCAAGGATCAGATCGAGGCCGCGAAGCTCGAGCGCAAGACCGTCGAGGAGCACCTGCTCGGCCGCCGGCCGTGGCCGCGCGCGCTCGTCGCACTCGCCCTGCTCTGCGCGGCGAGCGGCGATGCCGATGCAGCGCGCTGGCATCTCCATATCGCGCTGCAGGTCGACCCGACGGTGCCGGCGGCGGCGCAGCTCGCGCAGCGTCTCGGGATGCGGCGATGAGAGACATCGAGGATCGCCTTCACGCCGCGTCGGCCGGGCGGATCGAGGCAGAGCTCGTCGCGATCGCGCTCGAGCAGACCGGCGCCGAGCACGGCGCGCTGTTCGTGTGGGACAAGGACGCGGGCGGCCTCGCGCTCGTCCATCACGTCGTCAGCGGCGTCACCGTCACGCTGCCGCGCGTCGTCAAGCACGATGGTGCGAAGGCCGGCATCGCGCTGCACGTCTACGACACCGACGAGCCGTACTTCGTCGCGGACACGTCGCGCGACCCGCTCTACACGCGCTACCTCATCGACGTCGGCTGTATCGCGGCGACGCCGATCCAGTACCAGCGCCGGCCGATCGGCGTGCTCACCGTGTCGACGCGCGACCCGCGCGGCCTCGAGCAGAAGGCACTGCGCGCGATCAGCGCGATCGCCGAGGTCGCTGCCCCGCTGCTCCGCCGCGTCCAGGTCGACAAGCTGTCGCGCGCCGCGACCGGCCGGCCGCTGATGCTGAAGGGCCTGTCGAGCGCGTGGCACGAGGTCGAACGCAAGCTCGAGCTCGCTGCGCCGACGAACGCGCCGATCCTGATCCGCGGCGAGAGCGGCACCGGCAAGGATCTCGTCGCGCGCACGATCCACTGGAACAGCCGGCGCGCCGAGCGGCCGTACGTCACGGTGAACTGCGCCGCGATCCCCGAGACGCTGCTCGAGTCGATCCTGTTCGGTCACGTCAAGGGCGCGTTCACCGGCGCCTCGTTCCACAAGGTCGGCGAGTTCCAGAAGGCGAACGGCGGCACGCTGTTTCTCGACGAGGTCGGCGAGCTGCCCGTCATGCTGCAGGCCAAGGTGCTGCGCGCCGTCGAGCAAGGCGAGGTGCAGCCGCTCGGCAGCAACGAGCCGCCCGATCGCGTCGACGTCCGCCTCATCTGCGCGACGAACCGCGACCTCGAAGGCATGGCGAAGAACGGCCAGTTCCGCGACGACCTGTTCTATCGCCTCTCGGTGATGACGCTCGAGCTGCCGCCGCTGCGCAGCTACAAGGACAACCTCGAGGTGCTCGCGAACGTGTTCCTCGAGCAGTCGGCGACCGCACACGGCAAGCAGGCGCCTCGCCTCGGCCCCGACGTGCTCGCGCGATTCCAGGCGTACGACTTCCCCGGCAACATGCGCGAGCTCAAGAACACGATCGAGCACGCGGTGATCCTGTGCACCGGGGACGAGCTGCGCGTCGAGGATCTGCCCAGGCCGCTGCAGGATCCGGCGCCGAAGAATCCGCGCGCGCGCACGCAGCCGCAGCTCACGCTCGACGAGGCGCGCGAGAGATGGCTCGAGCCGCTCGAGCGCCAGTACCTGACCGATCTGCTGGCGAAGCACGGCGGCAACGTGAAGCAGGCGGCGCACGCGGCCGGCATCAACACGGTGACGCTCTACCGCCTGCTCAAGCGCCGCGGCCTCCACCTCGGCCGGACCGTCAAAGCCGAGTAGCCCCAGTGCGTGATGGCGAGCTAGCGCTCCTCCCGGATTGGTTGCATCTCAAAGGAATTGTTGAGCCGAGCGTGTGGGAGACCCACCTCCCAGGTGCGTTCTAACCGCGTTGCAACCCACAGGGGCGGCAATGGGATCGTTGCCCGCACAGGAGGCAACCCCATGAAGCGCTTCGCGTTTGCAGTCGCTCTGCTCGCTGGATGTAGCTCCGCTGGCCCCGATGTCCTCTCTTATGAGGAGTTCCGCTCCCAGGCGGCCGTCGAGCCCGATACCGGGATGTACATCATGAACGGTGACGAGCTCGTCGAGGACGACGCCGCCATGCGGGACCTCTACGACCGTTATCTCGACACCGTCGACGCGACGAACGACGACGGGTTCGGAACGACCGAATCAAACCTCATCGTCAATCGCGTCAACAACAAGGACGACCGCTGGCCGCAGTCAACGGCGAGCAACCTCACCTACTGCATCAGCTCGTCGAGCTTCGGCTCGCGCTACAGCGCAGTTGTCACCGCGATGAACGCGGCGACGAGCGCGTGGGAAGGCACGGCAAACGTCAACTTCGTCCACAGCTCGTCGCTCGACGGTTCCTGCAACGCTCGGACGACCGGCGTCGTGTTCAACGTGCGCCAGGTCTCGACGTCGCAGTATCTCGCTCGCTCGTTCTTCCCGAGCTCGAGCCGCCGCAGCCGCGAGATCCTGATCTCGCAGAGCTCGTTCAGCAACATCAGCCCGTGGACGCTCGCCGGCGTCTTGCGCCACGAGCTCGGCCACACGCTCGGCTTCCGCCACGAGCACACGCGTCCGGACTCCGGCGCGTGCTTCGAGGACAACAACTGGCGCGCGCTCACCGCGTACGACTCGTCGTCGGTGATGCACTACCCGCAGTGCAACGGCACGCAGACCGGTGACCTCGTGCTGACGAGCCTCGACAAGACCGGCGCGCGCTCGCTGTACCCGTAGCGCTACTGCACGGCGAGCTTCGCGCCGCGCAGCGGCGGCGCGAGCTTCTTGCTGGCGTCCGCCCACGTCGTGGTCGCAGGGAATGCGATCGTCTCGTCGCGAACGCGCGGCGCGAACTCGTACACCCGCGTCTGGTGCTGGGTCGCGAGCACTCGCCACATGATCGAGCGGAGCTCCGGCATGTCGACGTTGCACTCGCACTCGACGAGCGCCTCCGCCAGCCCCGTGATGATGAAGTCTGCCTTGTCCTCGCCTTCGACCGCGGCGACGCCGCCGAACAGCTGCTGCAGCGACTTGCAGCGCTTGACCCGGGTCGACATCATCTCGGCGAGACGCGACGCCTTGTTCGCGGCGTCGGGGTCGGCCTGGAGCTTGTCGAGCTCGGCGTCGACGGCACTCCGCGGCGGTGGCGTCAGTGGCTTCGACGGGTACTCGAACACGAACGCTTCCTTGACGAGGCCGGCAGCCTCGGCCGCCTCGAATGCCATCACGACGCGGTCCCACGTCACGTCCCCGTCGATCGCGAAGTAGATCCGGTCGGGATCGGAGCCGCGACCCATCCAGTGCTGCGCGCCCTGGTCGTGAATCGTCGCGAGCTTCGTCGACAGCTCGGCTTGCGCGATCGGCTCGCCTTGCATCGCGAACCCGGCCTTCGTGATGTCGAGGACCGGCGCGTAGCCGAAGCCTCGCTTGTCGGTGAGATCGGGCCGGGCGACGAGATGGCGCCCGGCGAGCACGAACATCTCGGGCTCGTGCGGGGTCTCGCGGAGCAGTGTCGCGAGCGCCTCTGCGTCGGTCTTGCACTCTTTCGCGCTCTTACCGCAACCGACGACACACACCAGCAACGCCGAAACGGCAGACGGGGGAAGCCGCATTGCAGGCAGCTTCCCCCGTCAAAGTTAAGGAATCCAGAGCAGCAGGCGAATCAGATGAGGTCCATGCCCTTGAGGAGCGTCTGGACCGACGTGATGCCGGCCTGCGCCGCCGACTTCGTCGTGTACATCTGGCTGACGCCGACGATCTGACCGTTCTGCGCCGTGAGCGTGAAGTAGAAGCGGCCGTCGGTCGCCGTCTTCAGCGTGAACGCCGCCGAGTCCGCCGCCGCCGTCTGGATCGCGAACGCGCCGTTCCACGCCGCCGCCTTCGTCGTGTAGCTCTCCGACGTCATGACGGTCTCGCCGTTCTTCGCGTGCAGGTTGAAGTGGAAGCCGGCATCCGACTCGAGCACCTCGACGCGCGCGCCCGTCGTGTTCGCCTCGACCTTGTCGAGGTAGCTCGTGATCGCGTTGACGCACGAGCCGATCGCGCGGGTCGCGCTCGACTTGGTCGAGTACGCCTGGGTGAACGCGATGATCTCGTGGTTCGCGGCCGTGAGGCGCAGGTTGTACTTGCCCGACGCCGTCTTGTTCGTCGCGTACATCGCCGGGTCGACACCGTTGTCGAGGACCGAGAGCACGCCGTTCAGCGCGCCGGTGCGCGACGTGTAGGCCTCCGACGTCAGCAGCGTGCGGCCGTTGCCCGACACGACGTGGAAGTGCCAGCCATCACCCGCCTGCCACAGGTCCAGCTTGCCCGGGGCGCTCGCATTGGACTCGGCATCCGAGACCTCGTCGCCCATCTCGTCGCCGCTGGTGGCGCAGCCGACAGCGGTGAACGAAGCGAAGGAGAGAGCGAGGACGGTGATAAGCGAGTTGATGTTGCGCATGTTGATGGGCGACCCCTAATACAAGGGGTGGACCAATGTAGGTCCACGCAACCATCTGGAATCATGCGGTGCAGATC
>JABFXX010000438.1 GCA_013368795.1 Kofleriaceae bacterium | reverse complement strand
CTCGTTCGGCCGGCGCGACACGTTCGTGTTCATCTGGATGATCGCGTGCGTGTGCGGTCTACCGCAGTGGGTCGTCGGTCACGGCCTCCTGATCGCGGGCGTGAACGTCGGCCTGCTGATCCTGCACTTCACCGTATTTCGGCGAGTTCGCGCGTAGTTACGCGGTCGGCGCAACCGGGCGCGGCGGGTGTCGATAACCGCCCGCAATATGCCCGACTATCAACGAAAATCCGGCGCCGGTCAGACAAGCGGTGCGACCGCGAACGACCTCGCTCGCTCGCGCGACGTCGGCGACGTGCGTGTGGGCAAGCACAACTTGATCACCGGCGATGCGCTTGAAACCTACTGGCACAACCACGGCAATCAGTGCGCTGACCAGCCTGTCGGGGGTGAATGTTTCCTGTCGCCGGAGAGTCGCCGCCGCTACGAGACTGACTTCAAGGATCTGGTCACTCGTGCGGCCACAAACTACAAGCTGGCCTGCCTGAAGAAGCACGTGCACGAGCTCGTGCGCTCAGACGAGGAGGTCGGGATCATCGCTTCGCTCGTTCTGTCGGTGGCGAGTGGGTTCGTTCTTGGCCAGGCAGTAAACGCCATCAAGACGCTGCGAAGCGGGAAGCTCGCAGCGCTCCTCGCGGACAACTCGGAGGAGGCGCTAGCGCGCGGAACAACGAACGTCCAGAAACTGCTCGGCGGTATGACGGACGCAAGAATTCAGACCTTCACGTCGATGGGTTTCGATCAGCTGAAGACCGCGACGAGCCGAGCGCTCAAGACCCAAAAGAACGTCGACCTTCACTCGAAGAAGGAGAGCACGATCGATTACCTCAAGGTGCTTGCTAACCGGTGTGACGACGGCTACCGCAAGTTCGAGTTGTTCACGCTCGCGAACTCGACCGATGCCGACCTTCTGGTCGCATGGGAGGGCATGCAGCCGGAGTTTCATACACCCGATCTTTACGAGGTGGCGATCCAGGAGAAGCTCGACGCGTACTTTGCATCGGGTGCCGCGGATATCGGACGCAAGAACGTCCCGGGCGGGCGCCTTGACGGCGAGCTCTACAAGGACACGCGCGTAGTTTTCGTTCAGCGGGGTTCGACGAGACAGCTCTGGTTCCAAAAGCAAGACAGCCTCGGGCCGAACTATCCAGGTTGGTCCGGCAGCGACCGCGATTTCAATCGAAGGCTCGGGCATCCGGTACCGGATGAGTTCGTGGACATCGCACTGGCGCGCAGCGAAGCCGTGTGGGGCCCCACGATGACAATCTACGAGCCGCACACAGACGGCAACGTGGCGGTACATCCACCGGCAGCGCCGCTGCCCGCGGGCTCGGTCTTCGCTCGTACGGACGACGCGCTGTCGCCGTCCAGCCTCATGCCACGTGGCTCGGTCTTCGCCCCCAAGGGACAGACAGTTCTTCCGTGGTCACAAGGCACTTCGGGAGAAGCGTCTTCGCAGACGACGTCCGTCGAATAACGATCACTTCGCGCCGTTCCGAGCTGTGAATCCATGAGCGCCTTGAACACCACAGAAACGGCCGATACGCTGACCGAGATGTCAGAGGCGTCGGCGGCCGACAGTTCTCCCGCACGGTCATGGCGAACGAGACTGCTTGTCGAGGGAGCGTTGGTGATCGCGCTTGTTGTTGGTGGAGTTGCCTACCAACGACAGCATGCTGAGCTTCGCAGGCTGTCCGCCACACTGAACGACTTCTGCGGCACCACCGAGAGCGAGGTGGCGAGCGTGATCAGGGATCTGGAGAACGAGAATCCGAGAATCCGCGCCTACGGCATCAAGGTCTTCTACAACAGCGGCGAGATGCACACGAACAAGGCGAGCTTCGCGATGTGTCTCGATGAGGTGCCGCCACTTCCGGCAGACTGCGTCGCGAAGGATGATGTCCAATGCCTCATCAAGGTGGCTCGCGACATCGAGCGAAACCTCCATGTCCGCAACTCAGATTGATGAGCAACTCGGCGAGCGCCGATTCAATTGGCCATGGAATGCGCCACCGAGAGAGCTCGTTCGAGCGGTCGGTCCCGAACCTCGCCTGCGAGTAACCTGATGATATTTACGGACTTCTAGGCGCCCCCGACTCGGGCATGTGCTTCGCGTCGTGCCGCTCACCCGGTGCTAGCCGAAGCTTTACGAAACTTCGCGCAGGATGGGCCGATTCGTTCTGCCATGGAAATGCGCGACTGGGAGGCCGAGGGCTCGTTCGACGAGCGGATCGAGAACGTCGAGGCTGCGATCGACAGCCTGCTCGAGGCTCTCGACGGCAACGACGAGTCGGGCGCGGTCCTCGCCGGCGCACAGCTGCGGCGCGCGCTCGATGTCGCCGAGCGGTCAGCGATCGCGATCGGCGTCACGGACGTCGAGCGACATCCCGAGGTGGCCGCTGCGCTGCTGGCCGTGCAGAGCGAGGCGATGCCGCTGCTCGAACGCGTACCGGTGCGGCTCTACGGGTATGCGTCGGTGCGCCGGTTTCTCGCGCGATTCAAGCTCGATCTCTGACGTATCATCGGGGCGATGAGGGCCCTCGCGATCGTGCTCGCGGTTTGTGCATGTGGCGGTGGAGGCGGAGGGGGCGATGCCGCCGGGAGTCCCGACGACGGTGGCAGCGGGAGCGGCGGCGCGACGCTGCGCGACCGGCAGCGGCAGCTCGCGATGGATCTGCGCGGCTCGCCGAACTTCATGATCGGCATCGGCAACGACAACGATGGGCCGTACTCGAACGGGGTGCCGATCGATCTGCACTACGCGTACCTCGTCGGCTACGGCGACGGAACCGGGTGGCCGACGTGGAACGAGAACGGCGACTATCCGCTGTTGTTCGCGCGGAACGCGAAGACGCACGGCACGACGAGCATGTTCACGTACTACCAGCTCGCGCTCGAGCTCGAGAACACGCACGACGCCGTGCTGATGGATACGTCGCGGATGCACCAGTACCTCGTCGACGTGAAGCTGTTGTTCGCGAAGATCGCGGAGAACGGGATGCCCGCGGCGGTGAACTTCGAGCCGGACTTCTTTGGCTACCTGATGCAGCGCGCGGCGATGGGCAAGACGCCCGAGATGATCCCGGCGAAGGTGCACCACGCCGACGTGCCCGAGTGCGCGAGCTTGCCGGAGAACGCCGCGGGGCTGGCGCGGTGCTTGGTCGCGATCGCGAGGGCGAATGCACCGATGGCACGCGTCGGGTTTCACGCGTCGATGTGGGGCAGCTGGTACGACGAGCTGGATCCGAACGCGGACATCGAGGCAGCGGGCCGCGCGGTCGCGGACTTTTTGAATTCGGTCGGCGCGGCGGAGACGGACTTCGTCAGCGTCGAGACGCTCGATCGCGACGCCGGGTTCTGGGAGACGAGTGGCGGCGGTGCGACGTGCTCGGTGACCGGCGGGACGCGCGGCGCGGTGTACTGGGATGAAGCGAACGTCGGCCTGCCAAACTTCAGCCAGCACCTGCGCTGGGTGAAGGCGTTGACCGAGCGGCTCGAGCGGCCGGCACTCGAGTGGCAGACACCGCTCGGTGTGCCGTCGACGACATGTGGCGGGACGACCGATCACTATCGCGATAACCGCGTGCACTACTTCTTCGGCCACGTCGACGAGCTGATCGATGCGGGCGTTGCGGGCATGACGTTCGGCACGGGCGCGGGCGAGCAGACGAACCTCGCGACCGACGGCGGTCAGTTCAAGGCGGCCGCAGTGGCGTACAAGGCGGCACCGGTCGCGATGTGATCAGGACGGAGCGCCTCGACCTCGTCGTGCTCACACGCGCGTTCCTCGAGCGCGCGGCCGTGGGCGAGGAGCGGCCCGACCTCGGCTTCGTCGATCCCGAGGACTTTCTTGCGGGCGCCGACGACGTCGTGCGGTTGCGGCTCGAGCAGCTCGCCGTCGAGCCGGCACTCGAGCCGTGGCTCCTGCGGGCGATCGTGCTGCGCGAGAGCCGCGTCGCCGTCGGGTTCTGCACGTTCCACGACGCACCGGACGAGCGCGGCATCGTCGAGCTCGGCTACGAGATCGTGCCCGCGTATCGCCGGCGGGGCTTTGCACGCGAGACGGCGCGAGCGATGGCCGCGTGGGCCGCGCATCACGGTGCGCGCGTGCTGCGTGCGTCGGTGAGCCCCGACAATGTGGGGTCGCTCGCGCTCGTCGAGGGCGAGGGGTTCGTGCGCGTCGGCGAGCAGGTCGACGAGGTCGACGGATTGGAATACGTGTTCGAGAAACCTCTCGGGTTGACGGGCGCTTGACGGTTCGCTGTCACGTTTGGGCCCGACCGGGCTCTACCACGGCATGAACCACCCCTCGTACCAGCCGTCGCGCTGCGGCCGCTGCGGTGCCAGCGCCTGGGCGCACTCCACACAAACGGTTCCCTGCCAGTCGTGCGGTGCACCGGTCGCGCCGACCGCGCCTGCACCGCAACCGGTGGGGCGGCCGAGCATTCCGTTGCCGTTTGGCGGCGGAGCCGGCGGCGTGTCGCGTACGAAGGTGATCGGCGGCATCGTGCTCGCGATCGTGCTCGGCATCGGCGGCATGATCGTGAAGTCGAAGCTCGGCTACACGAAGAAGGGCAACCTGTCGTACGCGAGCCTCGGCGTCGACGCGAAGCATCCGGACGGCGACGTGCTGATCGCGAAGCTCGAGCAGCCGGCGAAGAAGTGGAAACGCGACGCGATCTGGTGGTCGGCGAACTTTCAGGCGGTCGATGCTCAGGGACGCGTCGACGTGTCGAAGGGCGCCGAGGTCGTCTACATCTCCGAGACCGCGGTGCAGTCGGCCGCGCGCAGCGTGCGCAAGGACTCGATCAAGAAGTTCAGCGCGGGCGTGGCAGGCGTCGCGCACGACAAGCTGTGGGGCGCGACCGAGCCGTGGAAGGGAATCGAGCAGCACCCGACGCCGGTGTGCAAGCTGAAGGACGTGATGGCGATCGTCGGACGCGACCTGGCGCCGGGCAAGACCGTGCGCGTGACGTTCGACCCGCGGTTCGCCGACTTCTACGCGTGGCGCGTGATGTCCGACGAGCCGAAGCTCGACGCGCTGTACGCGTTTTCCGATTGCTCGCTGATCAAGTAGCCGCGGGCAGCTCGGCGCGCCGGCGCAGTTGCCACATGTAGTGGTACGGGTTCTCGCGGATGAAGCCCTTCGACACGACGTCGAGGTGCTTCGCGATCACCTTCGTGACCTTGCGCGCGGTGATCGGATAGCCGAGCTCCCAGTGGTGTTCGGGAATCGGCTTGTGGCGCCACGGCAGCATGAACTTGTGGCCGAGCGTGAAGTGGTGGTCGCCCCACCAGAACGCCCACCGGATGCGCAGGCCACGATACGGCAATGAAACGAACACGTGCTGGTTGGAGCGGCGTGCGATGTTGGTCAGGCACGTCTCGAATTCGTCAAACGGCAGGTGCTCGAGGACCTGGAACGCGCAGATCGCGTCGAACGTGAGGCCGGCCGGCAAAGTCTGGTCGAGCTTGGTGATGTCGGCGACGAAGTCGACGTCGCGCGAGGCATCGATGTCGAGCGTCTTCACGTCGATGCCTTTGGACCGCAAGTAGTTGCGGAAGACGCCCGAGCCGGGCCCGATCTCGAGCACCGTGCGCGGGCGCACCGAGAGCACCGCGCGCAGCTGGTGCCAGTACGACATCCAGCGCTCGGCATCGTCATAACGCTCGAAGTCGTAGTGCTCCGGCGTGACCTGAACCTGACGGTCGCTCAAGACGGCTGCACGCTAGCATGGTATCAGCGTGAACGTGGCGGGCAGCCCCCCTCGACTGAGTACTCAAGTGAGTCGGGGCGTCGCATGGGCTGCGGCGTCGCAAGCGATCATCGCGATCACCGATCTCGTGTCGTACGGGATCGTCGTAGCGCTGCTCGTGACGACCAAGGAGCTCGGCATCGCGGCCCCGGCGATGGCGCTCTGGGCCCTGCTCGACACCGCGGCCGACTTCGGCGTCACGTCGGCGCTGATCCAGCGCGACGACCACACGCCCGAGCGCGTGTCGACGGTGTTCTGGTTCAACGTGATCGTGTCGAGCGGCTTGTTCGTGTTGCTGCTCGGGATAGGACCGATCTACGGCTACATCCTCAAGACACCGGTCGTCGGCTGGCTCCTGATCGCGTACGGCGTGAAGCTGCTCTTGCAGAACGTCTACGCGATCCCGTTCGCGCTGCTTCGCAAGGAACTGCGGTTCGACGACATCGCGAAGGCGAGGATCATCGCCCACACGCTCGAGAGCGTCGGTCGCGTCGTGTTTGCCGCGCTCGGCGCCACCGTCTGGTGCTGGACGCTCGCGGCGCTGACACGTGCGTTCGTGTTCGGACTCGTGATCCAGATCCGGCATCCGTTCGTGCCGAAGTTCGTGTTTCGCGTCCGCGAGGTCATGCCGTACGTGAGGTTCGGCGTGCGTACCGCAGCGAGCCAGATCCTGTTCCGGCTGTACGTCAGCGTCGACCAGACGATCGCGCTCTACTACTTCGGCAAGGACCTCGCTGGCGTCTACGCGCTCGGCGTGTACCTCGTGCTCGAGCCGGTGAAGACGATCTCGAATGTCGTCATCGACGTCGCGTTCCCGGCGTTCGCGCGACTGCGCAGCGATCGCGAGGGGCTCACCGCACAGCTCATCCAGTTCACGCGGCTGAACGTGCTCGCCGTGCTGCCGTTCCTCGTCGTGCTGTGGCTCGTCGTGCCAGAGATCTTGTCGCTGTTCGTCAGCGCAGACCGAGGCTGGACGCCGGAGTTCGTCGGCGCCTGCGTGAATGCGACGCGCATTCTGTGCATCGTCGGCACGCTCCGCGCGCTCGGTTACCTCGGACCACCGCTCCTCGACGGCGTCGGCCGTCCCGAGCTGACGCTGCGCTACATGATCGTCGCGACGATCGCCGTCCCGGCGTCGTTCATCGTCAGCGCGAACCTCCTCGGTCACTCGATCAACGTCGTGTCGATCTCGGTCGCATGGGCCATTGGCTATCCGATCGCATTCGCGGCACTCGGCTACCTCGTCGTGCGGACGATCAACCTGCCGCTGCGCGAGTATTTCCGGGGCACGTGGGGCGTCATCGCGTGCTGCCTCGCCGGGTTCGCCGCGGGCCTGGCCGCGTCCTACGCGATGACCGGAGCGCCGCCGGTCGCGCGCCTCATCGGCATCAGCTCGACGGCGCTGGCGGTGACGTTCCTTCTCGTCGCGTACTGGCAGAAGATCACGCCCCGCTCGGTCGGGCGTTCGCTCAAGGGCTAGCGTACATTCAGGCTTCGTGGTCCGACGCGTCGCCTGGATCCTGGCCCTGACTGCCGCGTGCCATGGCACGCCGACGCCGGTCTCGATCGCGCCGCTGCCCGCCGACGCCTACGCGCACTACCTCGCCGGCAAGCTCGCGATGTATCGCGACGACGCCGAGGCGGCGAGCCGCGAGCTGTCTGTTGCGGCGGCCGCGGCGCCGGATCAGCCGATGATCACCGTCGAGCTCGCGCGTGCGCTCGCGAAGTCGAAACAGGACCTCGCCGCGCGCGACGTCCTCGCGAAGGCGCGCGTGAAATGGCCGCATCACGCCCAGGTGTGGCTCGCCTCGGGCGAGGTGCTCGAGCGCGGCTCCGACAAGCTGCCGGAGCTGCGCAAGCAGGCGCTCGATGCCTATCGCCGCGCGATCAAGCTCGAGTCGACCGACGAGCGCGGCTACATCGGGCTCGCGCGCGTCCAGCTCGCGGCCGGCGATCCGAAGGGCGCCGAGAAGACGCTGCGCTCGCTCGTCGCGAAGGTCCCCGACTCCGTCGACGGACACTACCGGCTCGCCCAGCGGCTCGACGCGAACGGCGATCGCGAAGCCGCGGTGAAGGAGCTGCGCGCCGTGCTCGAGTGGGAACCGGATCATCTCGACGCGCGCATGGACCTCGCGCGCACGCTGCGCCGGCAGGGCAAGCTCGCCGAGGCGGTCGCGCAGACGCGCAGCGCGTTCGACCGTGCGGGCCAGCCGATGGACATCGCCGAGGAGCTCTACTGGGTGATCTGCGAGGCGGACGATCGGCAGGGCGCGATCGATCTGCTGACGCTGCTCGACGACGATCGCAGCGATGTCGACGCGCTCGCCCGCGTCGCGCAGCTGCAGCGAGGGCTCGGTCGCACGCCCGAGGCACGCGTCGTCGCCGACCACATCAAGGCGCTCGATGCCGACGAGAGCGTGATCTCGCTCGCCGAGACCGACCTCGCCGAGGGCCTGACCGATGCAGCGATCGCGAAGGCCTCGTCGGTGCGCGAGAGCTCGGAGCGCTACCTCGAGGCGCGCGCGGTCGTCGTCAACGCGCATCTCGCGGCACGCCAGCCGGCGAAGGCGCTCGCCGTGTTGAGGCCGCTCCGCGCGGCGCATCCCGACGATCTGGCGCTCGCATTCGCCGAGGCGCTCGCGCACGCCGATGCCGGCGATGCCGCGGCCGCGCGTGCGATCGGCGACAAGCTCACCGGCGAGGCGATCGTGATCGCGTGGCTGCGCGCGCGGATCGTCGAGCGACTCGGCGACAGCGCGGGCGCGCTGAAGCTCCTCGAGCCGGCGCTGAAGTCGTCGCCCGATCACGTCGGCGCGCTCAACCTCGCCGGCTACCTGCTCGCCGACCGCAAGGAGCGCCTCGACGACGCCGAGCGCTACCTCGCCCGCGCGCGAGACCTCCAACCGGGTGACCCGGCGATCCTCGACAGCTGGGGCTGGCTCCTCTACCAGCGCGGCCGCTCGCGCGACGCGGTGCGTGCGCTCGACCGCGCCTACCGGTTCGCACCCCGCGAGACCGAGATCCTCGTGCACCTGGCCGCGGCCTGGGCCGCCGACGGTGCGCCGGGCCATGCCAGGGAGCTGCTCGACCGTGCCGCCGCGCAGAAGCCGGCCCCGGACGTCATGCGCCGGATCGATGCACTCCGGCAGACGCTGCGATAGGATAGGCCCATGAAGCGTGCGTGGGTCCTTCTCCTTGTCGTCGCGGCTGCGTGTAGCAAGGGGCCGTCCGAGGACCAGTGCAAGCAGCTCCTGACCCACCTCGTCGACCTCGAGTTCAAGAAGGCCGGCGCGGCGGCGACGAGCGATGCGATGAAGCAGGAGATCGCGAAGCAGAAGACCGCGGTCACCGAGGCGAAGTCGAAGGAGTTCGTCGACACCTGCGTGAAGAAGATGTCGAAGTCGCGCGTCACGTGCGCGCTCGCCGCGAACGAGCTCGACGGCGACAGCGGCGTCAGCAAGTGCGACGAGGCGAAGTAGTTACGACAGCGCCTTGATCACATCCGCCGCGACGGTCTCGCCGACCGCCGGCGATGCAGTCGCACCGTGCCCGCCGAGGCCGGCGGCCCACACGAGCCAGGGCCGCGAGCCGTCGCGACCGAGGCGCATCTTGCGGTTCTCGGTGAACGCGCGCTGACACGCCCACCTGCGCGTGATCGGCCGGCCCGCGAGGTTCGAATCTGCGGCATCGAGCACGCGGCGCAGGTGCGCTTCGCCGACGAGGTCGGGCGCCTGGTGGCCCGGCTGGCTCGGCGCCGCATCGCACGGCGAGGCGAGGATGCCCTCGCTGTCGGAGCGCACGTACATCTCGGTCGCGCCGAGATGCCACAGCCACGGTCCCTTCGCCTCGGCCTCGGCGTCGAGGATGAACACGTGTCGCTTGAACGAGGTCAGCGGGTCGCCGCCGGTCTTCTCGCCGGCCCATGCGCCCGCCGCGTCGACGACAACGCGCGCGACGATCGTGCCTCGCGTCGTGACGAGCTGGACACCGGCGCCTGCCTCGACGCGCTCGACGGCGGTGCCGAGCGAGATCCGCATGCCCTCGCTGTACGTTCGCATCAGCGCGCCGACGTCGATCACGCCGTCGCCCGGCACCCACAGCGCACGCTGGACGCGCATGTCGGCCAGGTGAGGCCAGCGCGCGACGACGAGCTGGTTGTCTCCGAGATCCGCTTGCACGCCGAACCGCGTCGCGCGCACCGAGTACGCCTCGGCGTTGGACGCGTCGTCGAAGCTCAGGATGCCGCCGGTCGGCGACCACACCCCGGGCAGCGTGCGCAAGTGCTCCGCGCCGCGAACCGTGAGCAGGGTCGTCTCGTTGTCCTCCGCCAGCTGGCGGCCGAGCCCGGCACTCCGGCCACTCGCATAGCGGCCGAGCTCGTTCTCGCGTTCGAGCACGATCGTGTCGCGTACGCCGGCGCGTGCCAGCGCCCACGCGGTCGACATGCCCGCGAACCCTCCGCCGATGATCGCGACATCGACCTTGGACGGCAGCTCGTTCACGCCGCACCTTGTAGCACGGGAGTCATTTGTGCAGACTCTCTCGCATGCCACGTCTGATTCGCCTCGATACTGGAGACGCGATCGGAGAGATCGACGAGACTCAGCTGAAGTTCCTCATCGATCAACTCGAAGAAGAGCACGATGACGACAAGGACTACTTCATCGATCGCGACACGCTCGAGCTGCTCTCGGACAACGGCGCCGACCCGGATTTGCTCGCGATGCTCGAGAAGGGGCTCGCGGGCGACGACGACATGACCGTCGCCTGGGAATGACCGGCTGCCCCACTAGCCACCGAGGCCCCGATCCGGCGGCTTCCTGGCTACTGCGGTTGCGGCTCGACCTCCCATGATTTCGATGCCTTGGGCTCGGCATCGAGCTTGCTGATGGGGCGGGACCATGAAGGTTCTCGGCTCCATCCTCCTCGCCGCCACGCTCGCGGCCCCCGCTGTTGGTTGCCTCGACGAAGAGGACCCGTTCGCGGGCGAAGAGGTGAAGTCGGAGGACGGCAAGGCGGACGCGAGCCAGCTCGGCGTGTTCCTCGACGCCGAGTTCGACGGCAAGCTCGTCACCGACTCGTCGTGGAACGACAAGCAGACGGTCCTGGATCAGCTGCTCTACACCGTCGGTCAGCTCAACGGCTACACGGCGGTCGGTCGCGTCGACAAGGCCGAGGTCACCAACATCCAGAAGACGACGGTCGGCGGCAGAACGCAGATCAGCTACCACGCGAAGCTGCCGATCATCTGGAACAAGCGCAACGGCATCCCGACCTCGGTCGACCTCAAGCTGCCGCTCGACATCTCGTACGCCGGCCAGAACGCGTTCGCCGAGAAGTACAGCCACAAGTGTGTCGACTTCGGCGCGCACGACGTCGACTCGGGCTCGATGTTCTACTACTTCCGCCCGCGCGCCTCGGGCTGCAGCATCGCCGCGTCGGATGTCCACGCGGTGACCGCGTCGCTCTCGGCGAGCCCGTCGCAGACGACCGGAAAGTTCCCCGAGTACAACAAGATCTGGGAAGACAACACGCTCAACGTCGTCGCGATCTTCGGCAAGTACGAGGACGGCGCGACGTCGACGGGCGATGCGGGCATCGCGGCCTACAACGAGTTCGTGAGCGCGATGAAGAGCGAGCTCGCGAGCCGCAACATGACGACGGTGCCGGCCTCGATCCCGTCGAACCCGGCCGTCAACGCGCCGGACATCGAGTTCAACGCGACGATGCCCGACGGCAAGAAGATCAAGGTCGTCGCGCTCATGACCGACAACGTCAATGACGGTCTCCAGCAGCAGGCGTTCCGCGCCCGCTACGAGTCGCTGTCGACGCGCGCTGACTTCATCACGTACAACGGCCACGCCGGCCTCGGCAGCAACATCCGCGCGCTCGCGAACGCGGGCAAGTGGGTTGCCGGCCAGTACGTCGTTGTCTTCATGAACGGCTGCGACACGTTCGCCTACGTCGACGGCTCGCTGTTCAACGCCCACAAGAGCATCAACCCCGACGACACGACCGGCTACAAGTACATCGACATCGTCAACAACGGCATGCCGGCGTTCTTCGCGAACATGGCCGAGTCGTCGCTCGCGATGCTCCGCGGCTTCCTCTCGTACGACGACCCGAAGACGTACGAGCAGATCTTCTCGAAGATCGACTCGTCGCAGCTCGTCATGGTCACCGGCGAGCAGGACAACACGTTCACCCCGGGCGGCGGCGGCACGCCGTCGACGTGGAATGGCCTCAACGAGACCGGCTCGCTCGCGCGCAACGCCAAGAAGTCGTTCCTCACGCCCGTCCTCGAGGCCGGCACCTACGAGTTCGCGATGACCGGCACCGGCGACGCGGACCTCTACGTCAAGGTCGGCAACGAGCCGTCGCTGTCGAGCTACGACTGCCGTCCGTACAAGACGGGCTCGAACGAGACCTGCAAGGTCACCCTCGCGCAGTCGACCAAGATCGGCGTGATGGTCAACGGTTACTCGACGAGCTCGACGTTCAAGCTCGTCGGCAAGAAGCTCTGATTAGCTAGCCTTGGTTGTGTGACGGCGCGGCCCCCACGGGCCGCGTCGCCATTTTCGGCTACAGCGGGATGTTGCCGTGCTTGCGCGGCAAGTTCGCCTGGCGCTTGTTCTTGAGCGTCCGCAGCGAGCGCACGATCGTCCAGCGCGTGTCGCGCGGCCGGATGATCTCGTCGATGTAGCCGAGCGACGCCGCCTTGTACGGGTTCGCGAACGTCTCGCGATACTGCTCGGTGAACTTTGCCCTCGCCTCGGCGCGCGCCTTCTCGTCGGCGATCTTCTCGAGCTCGCTGCGATAGATGATGTTGACCGCGCCCTCGGGTCCCATCACCGCGATCTCGGCGGCGGGATAGCTGACGTTGACGTCGGCGCGGATGTGCTTGGACGCCATGACGTCGTACGCACCGCCGTATGCCTTGCGCGTGATGACCGTGATCTTCGGGACCGTCGCCTCGGCGAACGCGTAGAGCAGCTTCGCGCCGTGCTTGATGATGCCGCCGTACTCCTGGTTCGTGCCCGGGAGGAAGCCGGGCACGTCGACGAACGTCACGAGCGGGATGTTGAAGCAGTCGCAGAACCGGACGAAGCGCGCGGCCTTCGTCGACGCGTCGATATCGAGGCAGCCGGCGAGGTGCGCGGGCTGGTTCGCGACGATGCCGACGGACTGGCCGTCGAAGCGCGCGAAGCCGCACACGATGTTCCTCGCGTAGTCCTTGTGGACCTCGACGAAGTGCTTGTCGTCGACGACGGCGGTGATGATCTTCTTGATGTCGTACGGCTTGTTCGACTCGAGCGGCACGACGGTGTCGAGCGCCTCGTCGGCGCGATCGGGCGGATCCTGCGTCTCCTTGTGCGGCGGATCCTCGGCGTTGTTGCCGGGCATGAACGAGAGCAGCTCGCGGATGCGCGCGATGCACGACAGCTCGTCGACCTCGGTGAAGTGCGAGACGCCGGACTTCGATGCGTGCGTCGCCGCGCCGCCGAGCTGCTCCTTGGTGACCTCCTCGTGGGTCACCGTCTTGATCACCTCGGGACCGGTGATGAACATGTACGACGTGCGATCGACCATCAGGATGAAGTCCGTGATGGCGGGCGAGTAGACGGCGCCGCCGGCGCACGGCCCCATGATCGCCGAGAGTTGCGGGACGACGCCGCTCGAGAGCACGTTGCGCAGGAAGATGTCGGCGTAGCCGGCGAGCGACTCGACGCCCTCCTGGATGCGCGCGCCACCGGAGTCGTTGAGGCCGATGACCGGGCAACCGATCTTGGTCGCGAGGTCCATCACCTTGCAGATCTTCTGGGCGTAGGCGCCCGAGAGCGAGCCGCCGAACACGGTGAAGTCCTGTGCGAACACGCACACGGGGCGGCCGTCGACGGTGCCGTGACCGGTGACCACGCCATCGCCGAGGATCTTTTGATCCTGCATACCGAAGTCGGCGCAACGATGAGTGACGAATTTATCGAGCTCGACGAACGAATCCTCGTCGAGGAGCGCCGAGATGCGCTCGCGCGCGGTCAGCTTGCCGGCCTCGTGCATCTTGTCGATGCGTGCCTGTCCGCCGGCGAGCTGCGCCTTGGCTTCCATCTCCTCGAGTCGCGCGATCGGATCTTTCATAAGAAGGCGCGTATAGTAGAGGCGTGGCGAACGTCAAGGGAAGCGCCCTGTCGTCGCGCATCCTGTGGGTCCAGTTGGAGCACGGTGAGGCGGGTTTCAATCGGTTGCTCCAACAGGTCTCGCCAGACCTCAAGGCGACGATCGAGATGGGGATCAACAAGGCGAGGTGGTATCCGTTCGACCAGTTCGTCGAGATGAACCTCGTGCTCGACCGGCTGTTCGGCGCCGGCGACATGAAGCTGATCCCCGAGCTCGGTCGCTACGGCGCCGACGCGAATCTCAAGACGATCTATCGCCTGTTCTACAAGATCGGCAGCGTGCACTGGATCCTCGGCCGCGCGGTGCGACTGTGGAGCGCGCACTACGACTCGGGCTTCCTCGAGGTCGCGACGCGAGGGCCCAAGGCGGCGGTGTTGCGCGTGCGCGGGTTCGCGACGCCGCATCCTGCGCACTGCCTGTCGGTGCTCGGCTGGGCGCAGCGCTCGATCGAGCTGTCAGGCGGCTAGAACCCGCTGATGACCGAGTCGCGCTGCCGGACGCGCGGCGACGAGGTGTGTCAGCTCGACGCGATCTGGGACTAGGGCAGGTACTTGATGGTGATGCGGTTCGTCGCGTTCTCGTTGCCCTGACCACCGGACGTGTCGCCGAACCGGACGTAGCCGGGCGCCGTGTCGAGGTGGACGCCGATGACGAAGTCGTTGTTGAGCTTGCCTGTCGCATCCATGGCCGCCCTCGCGTTCAGCGGGATGGCCACGATCTGGTTCAGCTGCGCGTTCGAGATCGTCGCGGTCGCGTACTGATTGCCGGCCTGGAGGTCCGTGAAGATCGTCGCGTCGGTGGTGCCGTTCTCGACGGTGGCTGCGGGCGTCGTGACGTCCCAGACCGAGATGGTTTCGGTCGCGTCGGCGGTGTAGAGCTCGAGCTGCAGCTCGAGCGTGACCGAGGTGATGACGCTCGCGGAGAAGCCCGACAGCGGGAACACGTAGTAGCTGTTGTACGTACCGCCGAGATACGCGCCGGTCAGCGTGTTGTCGTTGCCGGTCGCGTGCGCCGAGTTGTTGGCGTACCAGCCGCGCCAGCGATTGCCGGAGACGGACTTCAGATCGATCGTGCGCATCTGCGTCTCCGCGCAGTCGGGCACGCTGTTCGTGTTGATGTCGACGCGATCGTCGACGCCGGGGCAGCGGTCGCAGCCATCGGCGATCGTGTCGGCATCGGTATCGACGTTGTCGGGATGACCTGCGCACTTGTCGACGATGTTGCAGACACCGTCGCTGTCGTCGTCGCCGCACGCGTCCGGAGGCAGAGGCGGCGCATCGATCATCGCGCTGCCGGTTCCGCCGTCGCCGCCGAGACCTTGATCGTCGGTCGACTGCCCTGCAGTCGCGCACGCTCCGACGATCACGAGTCCGACACACAGCCGACTCCCCATGTCTGCGACCGTAATACGAGACCGCAGTACATGGGGAGAATAGTTTGTGACTGTGGGCTTTTGCCTGTGGGCGGGAGCCTACGGACTACCGGAATTGCGGACCGAGCCAGCGCCGATCGCCGGGATTGACCGGCTCGAGGTGCGAGGTCACCGTGACGCTGATCTTACCGACGACGGTGCGCGCTCCCGTCAGCTCGAACGGCATCGAGCGCTTCTGGCCGAGGACGCTGATGTCGAGCGAGCCGCGCACCGTGCTGGTCGTCGGCTCGGCACGGCTGATCTCGACGAGGTAGTTGCCGCGGCGGAGCTTCTTGACCGCAAGCTGCTCGCGGTCGCGCGCCGTCGAGTCGGCGACCGTGATGTCATTGCGGCCGCCCATCCACGACACGCGCGTACCGTCGGGAGCGACGAGCGAGATATCGAGATCCGACGAGCTGTCCCACTTGCCGGTGATCACGAGATCACCGCTGACGCGCGGCGTGACCGGTGCAACCGTCGCGAGCTTCTCGGCCTCGGTGCGCGTCTTGTCGTCGACGAGCGACTTCATGACGAGGTCGGCATCGCCACCGCGGCCGAGCGAGCGCAGGCAGCGAGCGGCCGCGGCGGCGCGCTTCGCGGACTCCTTCGTCGCGAGGTTGACGATCGCGATGCGGTGACCGCACGCCTGCGCCATCCGGCCGGTGCGCTCGTACGCGTTGATCATTCGCTCGTGGAGGTTGACGCGATCCGGGTCGAGGTCGACGAGACCGTCGAGCGTGCGCAGCGCGAGGTCGCGCTTGCCGTCGCGGCCGAGCAGGTCGGCGATGTAGCCGAGTGCCTGCGGATCGAGCTTGTCGCGCTCGAGCCAGCGATTCGCGATCTCGTGCGCCTTGTCGAGCTCGCCGGCGTACGACAGCGCCTGGACGAGCGCGCGGTGCTTCTCGCGGCTGTCGGGATTCTTCGCGAGCTCGTCCTCGGCGGACGCGACGGCCTTCGTGATCGAGGCGCTGACGCCATCGAACGTGCCGAGCGCGGCGTTGCGCGTGTAGACGCGCTTCATCGCGATCACCATGCGCCGGCCGCGCGGCATCGGCGGCATCTTCGTGGCCGCCTCCGCCTTCTTCTCGGCCTTCGCGGTGTCGGCCTTACCCATCGCGACGCCGCCGCCACCGGCGCGTCCGAAGCCGACGCCGTCGCCCTCGGCGAATGCCCCGGTCAACGGGGCGTCGCGATCCATCGCGGGCGTCGGCGCGGCCGCCGCGTGCTTCGCCGGCGACGCGATGTCGGCCGGGACCTGGAGGGAGCCCTGCGCGGTCACCTCGTCGAGGTCTTCCTCGCCCGTCCACGTCGTCGCCGACTGGCTGCGGTCGACGCCGAACGCGTCGAACATCGCCTGCGACTCGAGGACGAGCAGCGAGGTCTGGCGCGACATCACGCCGTAGCTCTGCGACAGGGCGACGACGCGCGCGCGGTCCTCGCCCTTGCCCTCGCGCTCGAGCTGGTCGATCGCGAGCGACGCCCACAGACGCGGCACGAAGCCGTTGCCCGCCGCCGACGAGACGTCGAGCTTCACCGGGTAGCGCTGCTCGAACTTCTGGCCTGCGACCTTGCCGCGGAGCACGACCTCGCCGTTGACGTCGCCGGCGATCCGCGCGGCGATCAGGACCTCACCACCGGCGCGCAGCGTCGGTAGCGACGTGGTCGTCGTCGTCTCGCCGGGCGAGCCACCCTGCGCAGCAACCTCGGCGAGACCCGCGGGGAGCTCGACGGTCGCGTCGCGCAGCGTCGTGCCGTTCGTCGACTCGAGCGCGGCGAGCGCCGCGGTGCCGACCGACTGGCCGGGCACCCACGCGAGGTACGTGCCACCGCCGCCGCGCGCGGCCGCCGCGAGCAGCGCCGAGTCGGAGTCGGTGCCGATGCCGATCGTCGAGACGTGGACGTTGCCGGCGCCGGTCGTCGCGGCGACGGCCTTCTCGACATCGGCCATCCGACGGAAGCCCGTCGATGCGAAGCCGTCGCCGATGTAGAGCACCCAGCGCTCGCGCGCGGCGTCGGTCATCGAGTCGCTGCCGGCGCGGAGCGCGGCGACGACGTCGCTCGAGCCCGCGGGCTGCTGCGCGGCGAGCCACGTCTTGACGTCACCGGCCGCCGCCGTCGACGGCGCGCGCAAGGCGCCCATCTTCGTGCACTCGCTGTCGCACACCATCGCGGCGAACCGATCGCGGCGATCCATGTCGGAGATCATCGCGACCGCGAGCTCGCTCGCGCGGGCATAGCGCTCGCCGACCATCGACTGGCTGCCGTCGACGACGATCACGTAGTCGCGTGGCTTGGACTCGCGCCAGCGCGGGAGCTTCGGCGACAGTGCGAGCACCGCCGTCGGGCGGGCATCGGCGGCGACCACGCGCTGCGCCTCGACGACCTTCGGATCGATGCCGACGTTCTTCTTCGCGGCGAGCTTGTCGTCGGGACCGGCGGCGGCGCCACCGGCGAACGTCCACGCGCGCAGCTCGGCATCGCCCTGCTCGGCGCGATAGTCGACGACAAGGTCGCCGCGCGGCACGAAGCCGCCCTGCTCGAGCATCATCGCGTTCAGGTCTGCCCGCGCGGGGTCAGTCGTCAGGTCGTAGCCGGCCGCGCGCACGGTGCCGCGCTGTGCACCGCGGACCTCGACGTCGACCCTCATCTTGTCAGCGACCGTCGAGCCGTCGGTCGAGTGCGGCAGCGGATAGACGTACTGTCGCCACGGACCGCGCGGCGTGACGACCTGCGTGTACGACAGCTTGATCGTCCGCTGGCCCTTCGCCGGGATCGGGAAGATCTTCAGCTCGAACCGGCCGCCGCGCTTCCAGTCGAGGAGCGCCGGGTCCTTCCACGGCCCAGGCACCCACACGATCTCCTGCTGGATCAGCGGATCGCGCGCGATCTTCTTCGGCGTCGCCTTGTCGATGACGCCACGCCAGATCTTCCCGGCGCGCTCCTTGTCGACGAACGCGCCGGTGATGAACCCGCCGGGCTCCTTCTCCATGTCGAGCGCGAGCGAGTCGATCTGCGCGTCCGCGGGCAGCGGGAACTGATAGACGCCCTCGAGCGTCGTGTCGCTGTCGTTGCGGAAGGTCTCGGTGATCTCGGTGCGCGCGATCGGTCCGACGATCCGGACCTTCACCTCGTGGTTCGCGAGTGCGAGCTTCCAGTCGCGGTCGCGCTTCTCGCCCGGCTTGTACGCGCGCAGCGCGCCGAGGCCGGCGCTCGTCTCGTCGGCCTTGTCGGCGGGCGGCGGCGCGAGCTCGGACCACGCGGCTTCCTTGACGAGCGACGGCGCCGCGTTGACCGACAGCTTGCCGTTCTCGATCATGCCCTCTTCGCCGGCGCGGACCTCGTCCTTGTTGCCGGCCTTGTCGCTCAGGACGACGGTGCCACGCACGACCTGGACCGCCGTGATCGCGTCGGTCGCGGTGACGCTGAACCTCGTGCCGACCACGTCGACGCGTCCAACCGGCGTGCTGATCGTCGCGGGACGGTTGTCGACATGCGCGACGTCTGCAGCGATACGTCCGGCCGCGAGGCTCACGTGGCGAGGCTCGGCCAGCTCGAACGCGACCGTCGTGCGGTGATCGAGGACGATGCGCGTGCCGTCGGCGAGCTCGAGCGACGTGCGCGTGCGCTCGTCGGTGCGGAGCTCTGCACCTGCGGGGATCATCTCGCCCTCGCGCAGCGGCCTCCAGCCATTGGCTTCGCGGATCGCGATGCCATCGCCCTGCGTCGCTGCAGCGCGCGAGATCATGAGGATCTTGCCGATCGGTCCATTGCCGATCGTCGCGACCTGCGTCGAAGGAGCCGACGACTTCTGGGTCGCGAGATAGATCGCGCCGCCGGCAGCGATCGCAGCGATCGCGCTGGCTGCGATCATCGTCCGGCGCTTGGCGAACGGGCGGACGGTCGCCGGCTTCGCGATCGGAGCCGGTCTGGATTCGATCTTCGGCCGGACAACTTCGACTTTCGGTTTCAATTCCGAATCCGCGTCCGGTGTCGCTTCCGAATCGATTTTCGATTTCGGTTTCGCTTCCGAATCGATCTCCGTTTTCGGTGTCGCTTCCGAATCGATTCTCGATTTCGATTTTGCTTCCAAATCGATTTTCGATTTCGAACTCGCTTCCAAATTGACTTTCGATTTCGATTCCGCTTCCAAATCGATTTTCGATTTCGCTTCCAGATCGATTTTCGGTTTCGATTCCGCGTCGAGCTTCGCCATCAATTCGTCGACGAGCCCGGCGCTCGGGACGTAGTCCGCGCCCGCGTGCCCGACGATGTCTGCGAGCTTCTGCGCCTCGTGCCGCGCATCGCGACAGTCGTCGCAGCTCGCGAGGTGCTCTGCATGACGTGCGATCGCATCAGCCTCACCGGCGACGAGCGCGGCGAGATCCTCGAGGACTACTTCGTGGTCGGTACGCATGATTCAGATCTCCTCGGTGGGCATGACCGAGCGAAGCCGGTCGAGCGCGCGGCTGATCCGCTTGCGCGCGGTGGCCTCGTCGAGCCCGCAGGCCATCCCGATCTCTCGGTGGCTCAGGTCGGCGACATAACGTAGGACGAGCGCTTCACGCTCGCTGGGTTTGAGCTTCTCGAGGGCATCGCGCAGGGCGCGAGCGCGGCGACGAGACGCGAATACATCTCGCGCCTCACGCTCTGCGCGGCCATCGTCTCCGATCGGCGGAACGACTTCGAGGAGCTCTCGACCGCGACGACGCGTCTCGAGCATGTGAGCGCACACGTGCCGCGCGATCCCGCACAACCACGCCTTGATCGATCCCTCGCCGCGGTACGACGGCATCGCGCGGTGCGCGCGCAATAGCGTCTCCTGTACCGCCTCGTCGGCATCGGCTTGCGAGCCGAGCAGCGCCATCGCGAGCCTGCCCAGCACGGCGTGATGAGTACGAGCACACGCGGCAAGTGCGTCGCGATGACGACCCTCGTGGATCAGCTCCACGATCGGATCGGTTGCGAGGGTCGTGCTTGCCAGCGCCAGCATCTCGGCCCTCACGTGCGCGGCGGCCGGCACTTCGTGACCGCCTTTGTCCGGAATCGCCGAAGTCCGCGAGATCCCTGCGTCGTCGCTGGTGCCCATTCGCGATCCAACGGCCGCCGGACGCGGTCGGTCTAAGCGGCTCCCTACATGCCGGAAGCTGGATGTGGGAGCTGGATCAGCTGATGAACGCGCGGGTGATCGCGAATGCGAGCGCGGCCATGACGAGCGCGCCGACGATCAGCACCCACGGATTGATGCCGGACTTCTTCGTGCGCTGGAAGCCGGCGACCTGCGGCATCGACGGACGCTGCGGATACACCGGCCGATCGAACGCGTCCTGCGTCGTCGGTGTCGCGTCGCGCGGCGGGATCTGCGCCGCGATCTGCGGACCCCAGCTCTGATAGCCACCGGCCGGCTGCGGCGGCAGGTACGGCGGCGCGTTCTGCGATGCCATCTGTGGCGGCGTCATCATCGACGACTGCTGCGGCATCATCGACGACTGCTGCGGCGTCATCATCGACGACTGCTGCGGCGGCATCATCGACGACTGCGGCGGCATCGGCATCGGCGCCATCCCGACGGGGACCGGCGTCGCGACCGGCGGCGGCGCTTGAGGAGCCGGCCGCGCGGGGACCGGCATCGGCGGTGGCACCGGCATCGGCGGCGGCACCGTGCCCTGGCGCTTCGACGCCGGCCTGACGCCCGGCAATGGCGCCGGCGTGCGCCGATCGCGCGACACGATCAGCTTCGTGTTGTCCGTCGGTGTCGCCAGCGCGGGCTCGAACGAGTCGTCCGGCGCGAGCTTGCGGAGATCGAGCGGCTCGCGTGCGCGTGTCAGCTCGTCTTCGCTGTCGCGGCGCATTCGGCGATCCGGTTCGGGCTTGGCGCCGCTGCGCAGCATGCGGAGCTGATCGCCGGTGAGCTGCGCCTGGCGCGTCTCCTCCTCCTCGAACCGATCGATCACCATGCGCGCCTGCGAGATGCCGCGGTCGTTGTCGCGCGCCGAGAACGCGTCGGCGGTGTGGATGCGGATCACCGTCGCCTCGGTGCCCTCGAAGTCGAACCGCCCCGATGGCTGGCGCACAGCCGGCAGCCGCTGCGAGCTCTGCCGCTCGAGCTCCTCGGTCGATTCGATGATCTTCGCGAGCTCGGTCGCCGGATCGCCGACGGTGACCTCGAGCGAGTAGCGCAGCGAGCGCAGCTTCTGGCCGAGCTGACCGCAGCCGGAGAACCGGCGCGTCTTGTCCTTGCTGAGCGCGGACAAGAGGATCTGATCGATCTCCGGTGGCAGCCGCGGATCGATCTCCGACGGCCGCGGGATGACCGGCTCGCGCACCGCGCGCAGCGCCGCGAGATCGTCGAGGCCGCTGAACAGCCGGCGGTTGCAGACGAGCTCCCACATCAGGATGCCGACGGAGAACACGTCGCTGCGCGGATCGAGCGGCTCGTTGCGCGCCTGCTCCGGCGAGATGTACGCGAACTTGCCGCGCACCGCACCGCCTTGCGTCGCGTCGGACTCGGCGCGCTTGGCGATGCCGAAGTCGGTCAGCTTGACCTCGCCGGCGCGCGACAGCAGCACGTTCGACGGCGACACGTCGCGGTGGACGAGCGACATCGGCTTGCCGTCGGGACCGCGCGACACGTGCGCGTGCTCGAGCGCCTCGCAGATCTCCGCGCCGATGTGGAGCGCGAGGTCGAACGGCAGGCGCCGGCGCTTGGTCTCGAGGAACCGCTGGACCGCGCCGATGTCCTTGCCGTCGACGTACTCCATCACGAGGAAGTACTGACCGTCGTCGCCCAGGCCGACGTCGAAGATCTGGACGATGTTGCGGTGCTTGAGCAGCGACAGCACCTTCGCCTCGGCGATCAGAAGCTCGACGAACCGGGTGTCCTGCGACAGGTGCGGGAGGATCCGTTTGATCGCGACGGGCTTCTCGAAGCCGCCGGCGGCCACGGCCTTGCCGCGGAAAATCTCCGCCATGCCGCCGACGCCGATGCGGTCGAGCAGCTCGTACCGAGTCACGTCGCGTCAGCGTAGCACGGTTAGTATGTCGTACATGGAGAGGATCCGGGCACTTGTCGACGATGCGCTGGCCGCCCCGCTGGGCTCGGCCGCGGCCGTCTCCGTCGGCGACGGAGGGCGCGAGGTCTTCCGATATCACTCGGGATTCGTGAGGCGCGTACCCGATCGCGGCTCACCGCTCGACGAGAACACCGTGTTCGACCTCGCGTCCGTGAGTAAGCCCATGGCGACGGTGGCGATCGCGATGGTGCTCGTCGGTGAGGGGCGGCTCGACCTCGACTCACCGGTGAGGCGTTACGTCCCGGTCGCAGCGACCGAAGCGACCGTGCGACAGCTCCTCGCCCACGGCGCGGGCTGCTCGGCGCACGTCGAGTTCTTCCGCCGGCTCCGGACCGAGCGCCCCGGCGATCCGCGCGCGACGCTCGTCGAGCTCGCCGCACGAGAGAAGTGCGACCCGGCCGGTGTCGCGTCGATCTACAGCGACCTCGGCTTCATCGTTCTCGGTGCGGTGCTCGAGCGCGCCGCCGGGATGCCGCTCGAGGACGCGTTCGCCGACCTCGTCGCCGGTCCGCTCGGGCTGACCTCGGCGCGCTACGCGAAGACGCCGATCGACGGTGCGGTCGCGACCGAGCTCGACGATCGCGGGCTCGTCGCCGGCCTCGTCCACGACGAGAACTGCTACTTCGGCGGCCGCGTCGCCGGTCATGCGGGCGTGTTCGCGACGCTCGCCGATGTCGCGGGCTTTGCCGCCGCGATCGTCGACACCGCCGCCGGTACACCGCGCGGCCGGTTCGACCCTCGGACCGTCAACGAGTTCTTCACCAGTGCACCGATTCCCGGCTCGTCGTGGCGGCTCGGCTGGGACACGCCCTCGCACACCCCCGGCGTCTCGCAGGCGGGCGATCGCTGGCCGCGCGTCGGCGCCGTCGGTCACACCGGTTTCACCGGCACGTCGCTGTGGCTCGACTTGCCGAATCGCCGCTGGGTCGCGCTGCTGACCAATCGCGTCCATCCGACGCGACACGGCACTGCCGACGCGATCAAGGCGCTGCGGCGCGCGGTCAACGACGCCGCGATCGACGAGCTCTAGCGTTCCGATTCGCAGCCGGTGCCAGCGCCATAGCCGGTGCGGCCGGGGCACGCGCACGGATCGTCGTCGCAGAAGTGACCGCACCACGCCGCGTTCGACGAGCGCCAGCACGGGTAGTAGCCGTTCATCGCGACGACGAGCGTGACGAGCACGAGCGGCAGCGACAGCAGGAGCAGCCACGTGCGCGACCTCCAGATCGCGTGCAGCGCGGTGCCGCCGAGCACGAGCCAGACGACGAGGCGCCACGGATTGTCGGGCGGCAGTCCGCCGCGCAGCAGCAGCACGAACGGCGACAGCACGAACACGATCGTCGCGAGCCAGGCGCGCTGCTTCACGCCCACAGGACAGCACGAAACCCGCGCGCGTTGCGGTGCGGCCCGTGTGACTGCCTGACAGCCGAGATCCGGGCGGCGATGACCTCGTGGCGCGGCTCGCCGCAAGGTCATCTGCGAAGTCCGCGTAACCTGCGACGCCCGAAGCTGGCGCATCGCTTGCTGAGCTGCGCCGGAATGATGACGCTGAAGGCCAAGCTCGTGTTCGGGTGCGCGATGGCAATCATGCTCTGCGGGCCCGCGCTCGCCGCGCCCGTATCGCCGCCCGGTACGTACTCGATCGATCTCGCCGTCCACGCCGACGACAAGACGCGCATCTACTCCGTGAAGCTCACCGACGACTTCTGCGGCCAGGTGAAGGCGCGAGTCGACGATATCGCGGACGAGATCAACATCTGCACCGCGCGCTCGACGGGCACGACCGTCACGCTGCGAATCGATTGGTCGCTGTCGGCGAAGACCAGGGTGCTCTCGCAGGTGTCGTCGATGGTCGTCACCCGCGGCGCGATGCTGACGCTCAAGGGCGGTGCGGCGACGCTCGACGTCGCGGTTCAGTGACGCTTGCCGTTCGAGCGGCCGTTCTTGCGCGAGCGCGAGCGAACGGCGGGGCGAACGTCGGCGCCGGTCGCACCGAACATCGGATCGACGCCGCGATCGGCGCAGACCCACAGCGAGACGAGGATCGCGAGATCGGCGAGCGCGCGACGGCTCATCGATGCGGGGATCACGAGACCGTAGGTCTCCGACACGAAGCGCAGGTCGCGGAGCACACGCGCGACCTCGTCGCGGTTGACGTCGCCGTGCCAGTACACGACGCGTGTCATCAGGAGCTCGGCGTGACGGCGGAGGAACTCGCCCATCGAGAGCGGCTGCGCGATGCGCACCGAGGGCGGCTTGCAGATCTCGAGCAGATCCTCGAGGTACTCGTTCCAGTGGAGCGCGAGGCGGCGGTTCTCGGGACGGCGCAGGAACTTCACGCGCTCGACGGAGAAGTCGGCCTTCACCGTCGTGCGGAAGCGCGGCGTGACCGCCATCAGGTCGTAGAGGACCGGCGGCTCGTGCTTGCTGTAATCGATGTCATGGTAACGCCACCACGTGCGGAGCTGTGGCCACGTGCGCAGCGAGAGCAGCGGATCGGCGTTCGAATCGACAACGACGAAGCGGCGATCTTCGGCGCGGAGCACCGTGATCCAGTGCGTCCACTCGTCGACGCAGAGGAGCACCGGCGTTTGCTCGCGCAGGTAGTGAACGAGCAGCTTGCGCGCTTGCTCGGGATCGCTGCGTCGCTCGAGCACGAGATCGCATTCGAACTCGCGTGCAGCGCGTGCGAGCTGGATCTCGTCGGTTCCCGACCACCAGTGCGTGCGCGCGGTCGATGCGAGCTGCTTGACGTCGACCATGCGGCCGAGTGCGAGGAGCGCGTGCTTCAGCGCGAATGGACCGCACGTCCATTCGTTCGGCTGTGGGTAGAACCCAGGTCCGGCAATCGCCTCGGCCACGGTGCGACTCTAGCTCAAACCGACGCTACCGCCGTACTGCTCCCGGAGGGGAGATCCCTCTTATATATTAGGCAGTTGGCTGCCACTGCCACCGCCGTCCGACCTGGACCGAATCGGCAGGGTGAGCCTCGATCAGACGGCGCCAGCGGTCGAACGCGAGGGCATGCGGCAGGGTCTGAGCCGCGCCGACGATCGCGTCTACGAGGAACCTTCGCTGCCGCTCGAAATGCTCAGGAGTCCAAGCAATATCAGCAACATCGAGGATCTGGCCGCCTCGCTCGGCGCGGGCGTCGAGCCACTGCACGAGCTCTTGCTCCCAGCGCGCCGCCGCATGGGGACGCGCGGCATCCGCGGTCGCATGGAGCATCGTGCTCGCGACCTCGTCGGAGACCAGGAGCTCGGCGCTGGGCCCGAGGCGGCGGTTCGAGAACACGACCATGAGGGCCGACCCTATACCGCCGGTGTGACAGCACTTCAACGGGCCGGTAACGGCGGGATGCCCGCCGCGACAACATCGCCGCGAAGGCCGTGCTGCTCGGCCAGGCCCTGTAGCGCACGCGCACATGCGACACATGGATCGACCCGGTCGCCGGGCTCGAACAGCGCGAGCGTACCGTCGGCGGTCGCCTCGATCGCGCCCGGCCAGAGCTGGGAGAGCGCCTCGCGCAGGGGCTGTCCGTCGAGCGAGCCGGCCGCGATGCCGAGCTGCTGCTCGACGACGCCGAGGTAGCCCGACAGCGCGGTCGTGATCGGGCAGCGGCCCGGCGGCACGAACGGATCGAGCCACTGCGAGTGAGCGACGCGATCGATCCAGTCGAGATAGAACGCGGTGAAGCTCGGGCGGATCGGCGCGACGAGCCCGAGCTGGCGCGCGTCGATCCAGATCTGTCCGGACGCCGGACCGTCGAGCGGCATCACCGCGGCGTAGCCGCAGCCGAGGTGTGCGATCGGCAGCGCGCGCTTCCACGCGGTGACGCCCGCCGGTGCCGCGACGACGAACGCGGTCGCGCGATCGGCGCGCAGAAGGCCGTAGTACGGCCCGACGCCGCCGGCCGACAGCCGCGTGACGTAGTCGAGGAAGTCCTCGGGCAGCGGCGCGTCGAACGCAGCGACCTCGTCATCGGTCAGCGGTGGCGCGAGCTCGTAGCGGTGCTGCGCCGCGCCGAACCGTTTGAATCCGGGATCCGAGGCGGCGAGGGCGGCGAGAATTTCGCGCAGCCTCGAGGTCAGCTCGCTCACCCGATCACCGTCACGCTGACGGTGCGGCGATGCGGCGACGTGCGGTGCTCCCACAGATAGAGGCCTTGCCACGTGCCGAGCGCGAGCTTGCCGCCGGCGACCGGCAGCCCGATCGACGTCTGCGTCAGCACGGTGCGGATGTGTGCCGGCATGTCGTCGTCGCCCTCGGCGTCGTGCGTGAACATCGGATCTCCGTCGGGGACGAGCTTCTTCACGAACGTCTCGAGGTCACGACGCACGCTCGGATCTGCGTTCTCGCACACGATCAGCGACGCGCTCGTATGCTGGATGAACACCGTTGCAAGGCCATCGCGCACGCCGCTCTCGTCGACAATCTTCGCCACCTCGCGCGTGATGTCGTAGGTGCCGCGACGCTGGGTCGCAACGGTCAGCTCGCCTCGGTGGAACATGCAAGGTGTATACTCCGTCGAGTGATCCGCCGCTCGCTCCGCTATGCAGAAGAGCTGACGGATGCCGTGAAGCAGCAGCTCGCGCTCGCGTACAGCGCGAAGGACCTGATCGCCTACGGCCTGCGGCAGAAGCTGCGCGAGGGCTACACGCGCGCGGACTTCCGTGCGGACTTGATGGCGTCGCTCGTCGTCGGTGTCGTCGCGCTGCCGCTGTCGATGGCACTCGCGATCGCGTGCGACGTGCCTCCGCAGTACGGCCTGTACACGGCGATCATCGCCGGTGTGCTGTGCGCGCTGCTCGGCGGCACGCGCTTCCAGGTGACGGGACCGACGGCGGCGTTCGTCGTCATCCTCGTCCCGATCGTCCACAAGTACGGCCTCGGTGGCCTGCTCGTCGCCGGCATGCTCGCGGGCGTGATGCTCGTCGTGATGGGCCTCGCGCGCCTCGGCAAGCTCATGCAGTTCGTGCCGCATCCGGTGACGAGCGGCTTCACGATGGGCATCGCGGTCACGATCGGCGTGTTGCAGCTGAAGGACGTGCTCGGCGTCAAGCTGCCGCGCACCGAGGGTGTGTTCGAGTATCTCGAGGCGCTGTTCGACGCGCGGCACGCGTTCAACTACTGGGATCTCGGCGTCGGCGCGCTCACGGTCGTCCTGCTGCTCGGCTTGCCGCGCGTGCTCAAGCGCATCCCGGCGCCGCTCGTCGCGCTCACGGCCGTCGCGGTCGTCGTCGTGGTCTGCGGTCACCTCATGCCGGCGGACTGGGGCTTCAACGTCACGACGATCGGCTCGAAGTTCAGCTATCCGCTCGGCGGTGGCGAGGTCGGCCACGGCATCCCGCCGCTGCCGCCGCTGCCGATCGTGCCGTGGCAAATCAGCGATCCGGGACATCCAGCGTTCGCGTTGAACCTCCAGGTCATTCGCGAGCTCCTGCCGTCGGCGTTCGCGATCGCGATGCTCGGTGCGATCGAGTCGCTGATGTCCGCGGTCGTCGCCGACGGTATGGCCGGTACGCGCCACGATCCGAACTCCGAGCTGATCTCGCTCGGCATCGCGAACATCGTGTGTCCGTTCTTCGGCGGCATCGCTGCGACCGGCGCGCTCGCGCGTACCGCGACGAACATCCGCGCCGGCGCCCGCTCTCCGCTCGCTGCCGCGATGCACGCGATCTTCGTGCTCGCGTGCACGATCGTGCTCGCGCCGCTCGTCTCGTACTTGCCGATGGCGGCGCTCGCCGCGCTGCTGATCGTCGTCGCCCGCAACATGTCCGAGGCGCGCCACTTCGTCCGCCTCACCCGGATCGCGCCGCGCAGCGACGTCATCGTGATGATGACCTGCTTCGTGCTCACCGTCGTGTTCGACATGGTGATCGCCGTGACCGTCGGTGTCGTGCTCGCCGCGCTCCTGTTCATGCGCCGCATGTCGGTGCTGACGAACGTCGAGCTCGAGACGCCGAAGGACCTCGCGGTCCACGTGCCGCACGGCATTCGCGTCTACGAGATCGCGGGGCCGCTGTTCTTCGGCGCCGCGAAGTCGGCGATGGAGACGCTCCAGCGCGTCGGCGCGAAGGACCACACGTACATCCTCGACATGCGCCACGTGCCGACGATCGACGCGACCGGCCTCGTCGCGCTCGAGTCGGTGCTCGACCGCCTGCACCGCAGCAAGGTCAAGGTCATCTTCGCGGGCCTCGCGACCGAGGTCGCAGACATCTTCGCGCGCGCGGGCATCAAGCGCGAGCTCGGCAAGATCGCGTACGCGCCCGACGTCGAGACGGCGGTCAGCATGGCGATCGTCCACGCGGCGCGTATCGGCAAGACGACCGCGTCGTCATCGATGCGGCTGCCGAAGGCCGAGGTCGAGACGCAGAGCGCGAGGACCGGGACCTAGCGCTGCGCGTACGGTGAGCGAGGCGCCTGCCTGCGCTTGCGCAGCGACCACACGAACATGCCGATGATCGCGACGACGACGACGCCGGTCGCGAGCTGGAGCTTCCACACGATCGCGGCCGAATCGGTCTTGTAGGCGGCGATCTCCTCGTCGAGTCGCTCGGCCGACTGCTTCATGCGCCCGAGCCGATCGTCGACCTCGAACTGCGAGCCCTCGGGGCTCCCCGCCTTCTGCGCAGCGACCGCCTTGTCGAAGTCGGCGCGCATCTCGTCGAAGTCCTCGCGCGCGTGCTGGAGATTCTTGTAGACGGAGTTGCCCGTCAGGTCCCAGAGCTTCGCGAAGATGCCGCGCCCGGCGATGACGGCGTCGTAGCGCTCGACGGTCTCGGTCGCGAGCTGCTTACCCTTCGCCTGCGAGTCGGCAACCGCGAGCGAGCTCCAGCACAATGCAAAGACGAGGACGATCGAGCGCACGCTGCGAGCGTATCAGCTATGGCGCCCGAAGTTTGGCGACGCGATCCGGACACAGCGCCGTGTACTCGTCGGCGAGCGCTTTGAGGCCGGGATCATCGGACGGGTGCTTCGCGATCGCCGCGAAGGCCTCGTCGACGAACAGCTGCATGCACGCGAGCTCCGGGAGCTCTTTCGGCGGCGGCGCGGCCTTGTACTTGCGTGCGTCGACGAGCGCTTCTTCGAGGTAGAGCTTGGGAGCCTCGACGGAACACAGGTGCTCGATCTCGGCGGCGAGCGCCTTGTCGACGGAGTCGGCAGCCACGGTGAGGGCGCAACCGGTGGTGACGCCGCTGACCGAACGCTTGGCGAGCGCGTCTTTCAGCCTCGCGAGCTCGCGCTCGATGAACGCCTGCTCGTCGGTCTTCGCCGTACGCGACGAGCACGCCGGCAAGACGACGAGGGCGAGGAGCAACGCGCGCATGTTGCGGAACGTATCAGGAGCGCCCGGTATGCGCGATGCATCGAAATCGAGCATGACCGAGACACAACAGCAGACGCAGTCTACCGACGAGCAACAACGGCCGAGCGCGTTCGACTACGCGCGTCGGCACCCGGCGCTGACGGCGATCGGCGCGGCCGCGGTCGGGCTCCTCGGCGGAGTCGAGGTTGCCGCGGGCGTTCTCATCGGTGCAGGAGTCATGGCACTCACGCGAGCGCGAGATGGACGTCAGATCCAGGACGAGGCAAAGGAGATGAAGGAACGCGGCCGACAGGTCATGTCGCGCATGCCCGACGTGAAGGAACGCGCGCGCGCCGTCATGCAAGCCGCACGCGGTCGGCTGCATTCCGACGGTCAGTCGTCGTCGTAGCCGACGACGCCGGCGCTACTGGCGCCCTCGATCTCGTCTTGCTCCGCCGTCATGAACGTGCGGTAGCCCCACCACGCGAGCTGGAACCACGGAGGCAGCTCGATCTCGCGGTCGACGACCGTCTGCGCGGCACCGAGGCCGAAGAACCCGAGCGTGACGAGCGTGCCGAGATCCATGTCGCCTTCGGTGAAGCGCAGCAGGTCGCGGTCGAGCGAGCCAACGGCCTGCGCGAGCTGTCTCGCGATCTGCGCGAGCTCGGGGACCTCGCTCGGCACCGGAGGCTCCTCGCCCAGTCTGACCAGGAGCTGGCAATCGAGCACGCGCATGGCGGTCGCGACGAGCTCGTCGACGGTCACCGCCGAGTCGTGCGTGACGAGGATGCTACCGGTGTAAGGCCGGACCTTCACCTCGCGGACGCCGTGCATCTGCGACAGCGCCTCGGCGACACGGTCCGCACTCGCGTGATCCTCGCGGATCGCAGGGCAGCGCAGCCGCGTCCGGCCGGGAATCGCGTGGACCACCTGGAGATAGCGGTTCATGCGGCCTCGGTTCGCGGTGCGAGGCGATTGCGTGCGCGCGCCTTCGCCTCGGCGAGCAGGTCGGAGAGGTCCTCGCGCGTCCGGGCGATGCGCACCATGACGAGATCGCCGAGCTTGTAGGCGCGCGTCGCGATCTCGAGGAAGACCGGCTTCAGGCGAGGTGCGACCGCGGCGCCGCTCGCGCCTACGCCGACACCGATCATGAATGACGGGATGTGCAGCTTCATCGATCAGACCTTTCCCTGGCGAATGACTTCATGACGGCGATCGCGGAGCCAGCCGAGTAGCAACGGCGTCGCCGTCGCGAACGCGAAGCTGGCCAGCGCGATCGGCAGCGAGCCGGAGATGCCCAGCAGCGACCGCACGGGCGCGATCGCGACTGCGCCGAGGTGGAGCGCCGACGAGCCGCCGACCATCAGCGCGAACCGACGCGTGTCGTCGGCTCGATCGGTGCTGCGGCACGAGGCGGCGTAGCTGAACTGGGCGGCGCCGAGCACGGCGAATGCGGCGAGCGGACCACCGGCGAGCGCGGCAAGTCCCGAGGCCGCGGCGATCGCGCTGCCGTCGCGCACGATCCTCCGCCAGTCGCCTCGGTCGAGGATCGGCGCGCTCGGCGCAGCGGGTGGGCGCGCGAGGACCTCGGGATGGCCCGACTCGAGCGCGAGCGCGAGCCCGGGCAGCGTGTCGGTGATCATGTTGATCCACAGCACGCCGAGCGGCGAGATGAAGCGGCGGCCCATGACACTGGCGCTGGTGATCGTGATCACCTCGCCGAGGTTGCCGGCGACCTGGAACCTGACCGAGCGCCGCAGGTTGTCCTGCACGATGCGGCCCTCGGCGATCGCCGTGAGGATCGCGCGAAGGTCCGCACGCTCGAGGACGATGTCGGCGGTCTGCCGCGCGAGGTCGGTCGACTCGACGCCGACTGCGATCCCGACGTCGGCGGCCTGGAGCGCGGGCGCGTCGTTGACGCCATCGCCTGCCATCGCGACGATCTCGCCGGCGCTGCGCAGTGCCTCGATCACCGCGACCTTGTCGGCCGGCGTGACGCGCGCGACGACCGCGATCCGGCGCAGTCGCTCGGGGTCAGCGAGGATGGCGGGTAGCTCGATTCCCTCGACGATCTCGCCTTCGAGTGCTGCGGCGTGCGCGATCGCCTCCGCGGTCTGGCGCTGATCGCCGGTCAGCATCACCGTGCGAATGCCGGCACGCGCGGCCTCCTGCACGGCGGCGACCGAGCCAGCGCGCAGCGGATCGCGAAGCGCGACGAGGCCGAGCATGCGCCACGGTCCAGCGCCAGCGCGTACCGCAGCGGCGAGCACGCGCAGACCCTCGGAGGCGAGTCGTTCGTTCTCGGCGAGCGCGCCGTCGCTGGCACCGCACAGCTCCAGGATCTGTTCGGGGGCGCCCTTCGCGATCGCGATGCCGTCGTGTTCGCTGATCACGTACCGCGTCTCGTCGGTGCGCTCGACGAGGCGGTGGCGCGGGAACCGCGTGCGCAGCGTCTCGGGCGCGATGCCCGCGTTCTGGGCGGCCTGGACGAGCGCGCGCTCCGTCGAGCTGCCGACGAGATGGAGCGCGCCGTCGCGGTCGCGCTGGTAGTCGAGGTCGCTGTTGAGCACGACGGCGCCGAGTAGCGCGCTGACCGGACCGCTCGCCTGCGCTGGGATGTCGGCGGCAGAGATCCGGCGGCCGTCGATCCACACGTACTCGAGGCGCATCTCGTTCTCGGTCAGCGTGCCGGTCTTGTCGGCGCAGGCGACGGTGATGCCGCCGAGCGTCTCGGTCGTTGCGAGCCTGCGCACGACGATCCCTCGCTCGCGCATGCGAGACATCGCGCGGACCAGCGCTGCGTTCGACGTCACCGGCAGGCCTTCGGGGATCGCGGCAACGCCGAGCGCGACCGAGTGGCGCACGAGCTCGAGCGCGGGCCTCCGCCACAGGAGTCCGGCGACCGCCGAGACGCCCGACGCCGCGAGCCCCGACCACGCGAGCTTCGAGGCGAGCGCGTCGAGACGGGTCGCGAGTCGCGCCCTGCCTCCTCGAGCGGCCGTCGCGAGCCGTTGGATCTCGCCGAGCTCCGTCGCGCATCCGGTCGCGGTGACGATCGCGCGGCCGTGGCCTGACGCGATCGAGGTGCCGCGGTAGAGCATCGACGAGCGATCGCCGAGCGGAACATCGGGCGCGACTGGTGCTTCCGACTTCGCGACCGGCTCGCTCTCGCCGGTCAGCGGTGACTCGTCGGCGAACAGACGGTGCGCGTCGACGATCCGGGCATCGGCGGGCAACACGTCGCCTGCACGGATCAGGAGCACGTCGCCGGGGACGAGGCGTGACGCGGGGACGGTGGTCGGCTGACCGTTGCGGATCACGCTGGCCATGCCGGCCTCGGCGCGTTGCCAGCCCGCGAGCAGCCGCTCGCTCGTCCGCTCCATGCGGTAGCCGATCGCGGCATTGACGCCGACGACGGTGACGATCGCGGTCGCATCGATCACGTCGCCGAGCAGGATCGCGACGAGCGCCGAGCCCAGGAGCAGCGCGGTTGGCAGGTTCGCGAGCTGCGACGCCGCGAGCTTCAGTCGAGACGGCTGCGCTTGCGCCTCGAGCAGGTTCGCTCCGAACCGTTCGAGTCTGCGCTTCGCCTCGGCCTCGGAGATCCCACGATGTGCGCTCGACCCGAGCGCTGTGGCGACGGTCTCCGCGTCGCGTGCGTACGGCTTGGCCACGACCTGCGAGCCGCGGGCTCGCCGCCGCGGCTTCGCGAACGCCTCGAGCTCTGCGATGATCGCTGCGTCGGGTGCGAGCTCGATCAGCACGCGACCCGACCGCGCATTTGCGGTGACGCGAACCACGCCTGGCTTGCGGCTGACGCTGCGCTCGATCTCGCGCCCGAGATGCTCGTCGCCGAGCAGAGAGGAAACCTCGAGCCTCAGCCGGTGCGCCGAGCGCGCATGCCTGACGAGCGAGGCTGCGATGTCTTGATCAGCGAGGAGCGACATCCGGGAATCGATCAAGCAAGCTGCGTGCGAGCGTGATCCGGTTCTGACGTTCGGGATTGTTCTAACGCGCGGGCGGACTAGCCTCGAGGATCGCCGAGCCCGCACGATCCGAGCACACGAGGATCGCGAACCTCTCGACGTTATCGAGGTCGTTCGTCGAGAGCGTCGCGTAGTCGAACCAACCGCGCAGGTCTGTGTAGCCGTCCTTGTAGAACGCGACATTCCCGCCGCGCTGCCGTGCGTAGACCTTCACGTACGTCGCCGAGAGCGGCGCGCGATCGGACGCGCGCTGCACGCGGATCTGACCGTACTGGTGCGCGAGATTCGTCGCGAGGTCGTTCGCGTAGTGGATCTTCGCCTTGCGCTGGCCAGGGCCGACCGCCTCGACGACGACGTTCTTGCCGCGCAGCGACGACGGCCACGGCACGCGCTGCTCGGGCGGCAGGTTCGCGAGCTGCTCGCGGTGGCCCGGCTCGATGAACGAGAACCGCGAGACATCGCTCTGGACGAACGGCTGGCGCGAGAACAGCAGCTCGACATCCATCTCGAAGAACCGCAGCTCGAGGCTCTCCACGTGCTGCTGCTGGACGATCACGCCATCGCGATCGACCGCGATGTCGAACGCCGGCTGCTTCGCGGCGAGGTCAGCCTGCTGCTGCTCGCGACTCTTCGGATCGACGATCGCGGGCGCGGCACCGCCCAGCTCGGCAAGCATCGCTGCGAGTGCGTCGAACCGGCGCCGCCAGCGATCGACCGGCAGGTCTCGCCAGCGCGCAGCGAGCTCGCGTGCGCGGGGCAGGTCGCCGCCGAGGCACGCGGCGTACGCGGCGAGATAGTCGTGCTGCAGGCGATCGGCGACGTAGTCGGTGTCGACGCGAGCGAGGTTGCCGAGCGCCGGCTCGTTGCGGTCCTGCGCGAGCAAGTACGAGGCGGCGGCGAGCCGGTCCTCGGGCGTGATCACGCGGCGGTGCGCGACGAGCTCGAGGAAGCGCGTGTACTGCGCCGCGAACCCGTCGTTGAGGATGCGCAGCTTCGGGCCGAGCCGATGTGCGCGCGCGTTGACGAGCGGCGAGAACTCGAGGTGCTCGTAGCTGCCGAGGTCCTCGCTGTCGAGGCCGATGATCGGCATGTCGAGCACGGGACCGGCGCCTGCGAGCCGAGGACCGAGCGCGCGAGCCCAGGTCCGTACCCGCGTGAGGTCGCGGTGGAGGAGCGCATAGCCCCACAGCGTCTCGTTGTAGACGCGCCGTCGCTCGAGCGCGCAGAGAATCGCGTCGTAGGCGGCGCGGTCGCGCATGCGCCATGCAACGCGGTCGAGGTCGATCGCCGCGAGGTTCTCGCCGTCGAGGAATGCGATGACGTCGGCGAGGCTGCCGCGCTGGGACACGTGTGCCCACGAGCGCGGATCGGGCGCGTCGCCTCCTGTGGTGACGTCGAGCGTGCGCGGCGGTGCGGCGGCGACGATCGCGCCATTGCGGCTCACGTGCACCGGGAAGTGCGAGTAGCGGCCCGGTGCGGGGAAGTAGAACGAGTACTCGTGGCCGTGCGTGCCGTACGGATCGAGCGCGACGTCGATCGTGTTCGTCGCCTTCGCGCCGCCGAGCGCGATGCTGCCGCGAGGGATCTGGACGAGCGCGGAGACCCGCTGGCGCGAGCTCGACGGGTTCGCGATGACGACGAGGCACGTGTACACGACGCCCGCGACGAACGAGCCCTCGACGTAGTTGTCGACCTCCTCGCCGTCGACGTAGCGGACGCGGTCGTCGGTGCGGACGTAGCTCTGGCCGACGACGAGCGGCGGTCCGCTGGCGACGAGCTCGCCGTCGACGAGCTGCGAGCTGCCCGCGAGCGCATTGCCCGCGGCGGTGATCGTCAGGCGAGGGCCGTCGGCGACGATCGCGTGTGACGGGACGGTGAACGGCAGGTCGGTCACCGCGAGCGCGCACATCGCCTCGGCGAAGCTGGTCGTCGCGAGGCCGAGCGACGGCGACAGGAACGCGCCGGTCTCGTGCAGTGCGAGGTCCCGCCACAGCCGGTTGACTCCGATCATGGTCGCGTCGCTCTCGGCGGGCGTGCGGTGCCACCAGTTGTTCTCCGCCCACTCCTGCGTGCGATCGGCGGCGCGGTACATCGGCGCGGCCTCGCGGCGGCGCTCGAGGTCTCTGCCGAACGTATCGGCCTCTTCCTCGACCTCGGCGAGCGCGGCCTTCGCCATCTTCTTCGCGCGCCGTGCCTGCTTCTCCGCCGGCGCGCCGCCCGGTGCGGCGAACGAGGGCATCGGCGCCGCGGCGGCGACCGCGATCGCGTCGGCAGCGTAGCCGGCGATCGTCTTGTCGGCGTCGAGCGTCGCGGCGCCGAGCAGCGCGTCGATGATGCGGGGGACGAGCGCCGGATTCG
>JABFXX010000525.1 GCA_013368795.1 Kofleriaceae bacterium | reverse complement strand
ACGAGCACGAGCACGACGAGCACGGCGATCACGACCACGAGCAACCGGCCGACTGGACGGGGCTCGACAAGCGCGCGGTCGTGACCGATGGCAGCGTCGCGCCGCTCGAGCCGGTGCCGGGCAAGATCACCGTGTTCGACTTCTGGGCGACCTGGTGCCAGCCGTGTCGCGTCGTCGATCGCGAGCTCGCCGAGGTCGCGCGCCGCCATCCCGATGACATCGCGGTGAGGACGATCGATATCGTCGAGGCGGACTCGCCGGCGTCGACGAAATACCTCGGCGACCGGACCATTCCGCATCTCAAGGTCTACGGCCGCGACGGCAAGCTCTTGTGGGAGCGCTCGGCGCCGCCGCTCGAGCTTGTCGCCGATGTCGAGCGCGCGATCACGTCATCGTCAGCTCCAGCAGCATCGTCAGCTCCAGCAGCGTCGTCTGCTCCAACGACTCAGTCCCCTGCCCCACGGCCTTCCAAGCCCAAGGCGGTGGCGAAGGCGAAGCGCATCGTGATCGAAGTGACGGATGCCGGCTACTCGCCGAAGAATGTCGTGGTGCCGCGCGGCGTGCCGGTCGTCCTCTCGATCACGCGCAAGGCCGAAAAGACGTGCGCGACCGACATCCACTTCGTGCTGCCCGATGGCACGCGCGTCGACGAGCAGCTGCCGCTCGGCAAGACCGTCGAGATTCCGCTGACGATCGACCGCGCCGGCACGATCCGCTACGCGTGCGGCATGGACATGATCCGCGGCACGCTCGAAGTGAAGTGAGCTACAGGAAGCGGATGTTCGCGCGCAGGACGAGCAGCGCCTCGACCTGCACGCCCTGGTAGTGCGTGCTGAGATCGTTCGCGGTTGCGCCGTTGCCGCTCTTGAAGAAGTAGCCGTAGGACACGGGCACCGCGACGCCGATGTCGAACACCTTGTTGAGGTGCTTGCCGAAATCGAAGCGGCCCTCGAGCAGGAACGCCTTGTCGGTGAGCTGCGCGTTGTCGAGCGGCGGCATCACCTGCGCGCCGGTACCGATGCCGAATGCGATGCCGGCATTGGCCGAGAAATAGCCGCCCTTGCCGACCTTCTTCTCCTCCTCGCTCCCGCTATCCATGCCGAAGTGAAGACCGACGCCGAACTGCGTCCACGTCTTCAGGCCGTCTCCGTTGACGTACTGGCGGTGACTTACGTGGCCGTCGAAGATCAAGAACTCCGCGCCGATCTGCGCGCCGTACGCACCGCCCTTGGCCTGACCGAAGAACGACTTGGCCTTCTGATCGCCCTGCGTGCCCTTGCCGTACATGCCGCCGCCCTGCACCTCTCCGTACAGCTTGAACACGTCGGCCGATGCAGTGGCCGGAGCGGCCGCGATGGCCGCGAGGAGCACGAGACGGTGGAATCGACCCATCGCTCGATTCTCGCACAGCGTGATGTACAGTGATCTCGATGAAGTGGCTCACCGTGATCTGCGTCGCCCTCGTCGCTGGAGCGTGCGCAGATCACGATGTGAACAAGCTCGCGAAGGTTCGCGACGAGGTCTGCCACTGCAAGACGGCGTCGTGTGCAGAGACCGCGATGAAGCTGATCCCGAAGGACACGAAGGAGCCGTCGCGCAAGGAGCAGCGGATCGCGCGCGAGATGCTCGACTGCCTCGCCGAGATCTACGCGAGTGACCGGCCGACGACCGACCCCGATGCGCCGGTCGAGTCGCCCGCGCCCTAGATCCGATACACGACGTTGGTGCCGTCGCACGATGCCGCGAGGCGCGTGCCGTCGGCGGAGAACACCATGCACTTTGCGCGGTAGTAGCCGGTCTCGGCGAGCTCGATCGACTCGCGCGCGGGCCACGAGTACAGCGTCGGGCGCTCGCGACCGACGGCGAACCGCATGCTATCGGGTGACCACGCCCAGTCGTATGCGGTCGCCAGGCGGTCATCTCGCTCGCCGTCGAACTGCCAGCGCCGCTTGCCCGTCGCGAGGTCGATCGCGACCGGCCCCTGGCCGTAGTCGAGGCTGGCGACGAGCGTCTCGTCGTCGTCGAGCGGCGTGATGTCGTCGAGCTTCGTCGGCAGATCCAGTGCCGCGCGCTGAACACCGCGGTCGACGTCGTAGACGGTCACCCGCCCGCCGTCGTCCTGCTGTTCGTAGACGGCGAGACGGCGTCCCGATGGAGACAGCCCCGCGGCGCGGCACTCGGGGGCGTTCGCGACCGGTACGTCGAGGAGTGAGCGCGGCGTCGTGGCCGAGAGGGTGTCTGCGTCGAGAACACGCACGACGTGGTCGTCAAACACGACGAGCCGGCGGCGCTCGCGATCGAACAGCGGCTTCACGACGTGCTGGTTCATGCCGGCCACACACGCGATCGATCTCGCCTCGCCGCTTGGATCGACGAGGCGCGTGTCGCGA
>JABFXX010000581.1 GCA_013368795.1 Kofleriaceae bacterium | reverse complement strand
CCAGCGCCACCGCCACCGCCGCCCGCGCCATACGCGTCGGTGCCGTCGTCGCAGCCACCGCCACCGCCGCCGCCACCACCACCGGTGCCGTTCTCGCCGGTGCCGCCGCTGCCGCCCACGCGCGCGTACCAGTACATACTGTTCGTGCCGCCGAGGTAACCGCCGCTTGCCGCCGTGCCAGCCGCGCCATTCGCGACGCGGCCCGGATTACCGGACGTCGTCGGTCCGCAAGAGCCAACGCCCGAGCCGCCGTTGCCGTGGACGCCGTTGGAGCCGAGAACGAGCGCGGCGTCGGCGCCGTTGTCGCCGGCGCGTGCGTCGAGGCTCGGGATCACGCCGCAGCTGGTGTCCATCGTGCCACCGCGGCCGCCGGCGCCGCCGTTCATCGCCCGCGTCGACGGACTCACGCCGCAGCTGTTCGTGCCGGCCGCACCGCCGGCACCGCGCGAGCTCGAGTTGCACACGGTGCCGAACTCGTCTCCCGCGCCGCCGATCTTGCCGACCATGAACGTCTGCGCATCGACGAGCTCGGCGTCCTGGCCCGCCGAGCCGGTGCCGCCGGGAGCACCCATGCCGGCGACGAGCTGGACGCGCGCGAGCGCGACCGTCGCGGCCTTCGCGTGGATCACGTAGCTCGACCGACCGTCGCGACCCGACGCGCCGCCGAGGCCTTGCGCGTTCGGCCCCTGCAGCACGAGGTCGGCCATCATCACCGGCACGATCAGATCGTGCGCGCGCACCGCCATGTACTCGCCGTCGCCGCCGACGCCGCTGTCCTGGCCGCCGGTGACGACGACGCGATTCGCCGGGTTCGAGTACGGACCGCGGTGCCAGTTGAAGTCGTATCCGCCCCAGACATTGATGCCGCTCTGCAGGACGACGACCTCGTTGTACGTACCCGCCTGGACGTAGACGTTCGGACGCGACGCCTGCACGCCGCGCACGATGCCGAACGAGATCGTCTGGCACGGCGTCTGGTACGTCAGGCCGCAGGTCGCGCTGTTCGTGCCACCGCCGGCGACGAAGATGCCCTTCGTGATGTCACCGTCGATCCCGTCGCAGTTCTCGTCGCCGTACGCCGCGTCGGGCGCATCCATCTGCGACGGCGGATCGCACGCGCCCCAGCCCGCGGTACCGCCGCACGTGGTCGTGCCCGCGCAGGAGGTGCCGAGTGCCGTCGTGATCGTGCAGGCGTCGGTCGCGCCGGCCTGCATCGCGGTGTTGCAGTCACATGCGCCCGAGTGCGGCACGCACTCCTTGTAAATCGACGGGCCGATCTGCGTGTCGACGCAGTCGTAGCCGGACGGGCACGACACCGTCGAGCAGTCACGCGAGCAGTAGCTGCGCCCACTGTCCTCGGTCAGGCACTTGTCCATGCCGATCTGTGCGCACTCGGTGTCCTGCTGGCACGGGCTGCAGAGCTGCGTCGTCACGGGCACGCAGACGAACGCGATCTGATCCGGCTCGATCGCGCCGAGGACGCCGAAGCAACCCCAGCCGTCGGGACAGGTCGGGCACGTCATCGTGCAGACGCCGCCCGTCGGGACGAGCAGACAGATGCTCGACGCGCATTGCTGGCTGTCGGTGCACGGCTCGCCGAAGCCTTTGTTCGGCGCGTCCATCATATCGATCGGCACCGGTGGCGCGTCCTGCGGCTCCGACGACGCGTCGACGTCGGCGCATGTTCCCAGCGCCGGATCGCAGTTGTCGCGTCGCGAGCTCGCACACGCGGTCAGCGCGCAGAGGCCCCAGACCAGCATTACCCTCATCGCGTTCGAAGCTACACGAGCGCCGGTTCGCATCGATCGACAATCGCAATGCGGCACACGGCAATCGGCGGCCGCGATCCCGCGGTAGCAGAGGTCGAGACGCGCTCACTTGGCTACACCGGTTGCTACGTAGTCGCGCGTACTGGTTCAGCAATTGCTTCTCGCCGGGACATGGCGCGGCGGGACCTGACCCCGGGGCTGACGCTGTGGGCGGTGCTCGTCGCGCAGTCCCTCGCCTGCGCGCGACTTGCACATGCGACCGCGACTGCGGCGATCGTCACGGCGACCGCCGGTTGGCTCATGTACGCGCTGCTCGGCTCGAGCAGGCGGATCTCGATCGGCCCCGCCATCGCCGTCGCCGCGATCGTCGGCGCGGCCGTCGCCGGTGTCCGGCCGGAGCACCTCGGCGCGTCGCTCGCGATCCTGACGCTCGCGACCGGCGCATTCCTCTGCATCGCCGGGCTCGTCGGCATCTCGGTCATCCAGCGGCTGGTGCCCGCACCGGTGCTGGTCGGCTACCTCACCGGCGTGGGCGTCACGATCCTCGTCGGTCAGGGCGAGGACGTCGTCGCCGGCGGTACGAGCTCGATCGCGATCACCGGCGCCACGATCGCCACGGTGTTCGCGCTCGACCGCCTCGTACCGAAGCTGCCCGCGTCGTTCGCGCTCCTCGTCGTGGCGACGATCGCCAGCGCGCTGTTCGGCCTCCCGGAGCGAGGGATCGCGGTCATCGGCAGCTCGGTCGGTCACTTCACGACGCCGGCCTTGCCCGACGGCCTCGCGTGGGCCGACGTGCGTCACCTGATCGCGCCCGCGGCGGGGCTCGCGCTGATCGTCTACGTCGACGCGCTCGCGAAGATGGCAAGGGCCGACGAGGCGGTGCGCCCGCGCCGCGAGTACTTCGCGCTCGGCGCGGTCAACCTCGTGTCCGGTATGTGGGGCGGCTTCGTCGCCGGCACGAGCGCGATCCGAGAGAACACGAAGCCCGCGGGCGCGATCGCGTGCGTCCTCCTCGTCATCACGGCGCTGTCCATCGGGCTTCTCGAGGATATGCCGCTCGCCGCGCTATCCGGCGTCGTGTGCGTCGCCGCGCTCGACCTCGTCGAGTGGCGGGCGCTGCGCCACATGCTGGGCGTTCACCGTGCCGACTTCTGGATCGCGCTCGTCGTCGGCGCCGCAGTCGTGGCCGCCGGCGTCACGCATGGCATCGCGCTCGCGATCGTGGTCGCGCTCGCCCAGGCCTTCCGGCGGACGATGCATCCCGACCGGCTCCTCGTCACGAGCCGCGCCGGCGAGCACATCTACGAGCCGTTCAGCACGAAGGCGCTGCGCAGCTCGCATGGCGTCGTGGTCTACCGGCTCGGTGCCACGCTGTTCTTCGCGAACGCCCAGCTTTTCGTCGACGACATGCGGCGGATCGCCCGCCATGCACCGGCGACATTGCGCAGGGTCGTCGTGAATGCAGACGCGCTCGGCATCCCGGATGTCGTCGCGCGCGACGCGCTCGTCGCCTCGCACTCGCTTCTCGCGAGGAAGGGCATCCAGCTCGTGTTCGGCAACGTGCACCCGGCGCAGCGCGAGGCGCTCTCGCGCGCCGGCCTCCACATGATCGAGGAGGCGCAGTTCCTCGCGGCGGTCCGCGAGAGCCGGACGAGCCGCGTGCAGCGCGCCGATTCGGTCAGTGGGCGTTTCGCCAGCGCTGGACCGCGTTCGACACGATCTCCTTGAGGTCTCGACCGATCTGTTCGTAGTCCTCGGCGTCGAGGTTCGCGAGCGACACCCGCACGGACCAGGCCGGGCCGTTGAAGCCGCTGCCGGTCAGGAGCACGGTGCCGTAGTCGCGTGCGAGGCCGAGCACGACGTCGATCGGATCGGGGTGCTGCATCACGTAGTCGGCGAAGTCCGCGCCGATGACGTGACGGCCCCACGCCTCGAGATCGAAGTCGGCGTAGTAGCCGACACGCAGCGGATCCTCGGGCAGCTCGATCTCGAGGCCGCGGAGCAGCGCCTGAAAGCGCTCGTGGATGATCTCGCGGCAGCGCTTCTGATAGCGGTCCTCCTCGTCGACGAGCGCGAACAGCGAGAACAGCGCCATCTGCACCTGCTGCGGCGTCGACAGTCCCGCCGTGTGGTCGAGCGCGACATCGCGGCTATCGGCGACGACGCGGTCGATGAACTTGAGCTTCTCGGGTCCGGTCGTCAGCGACGCGTAGCGCTCGCGCAGCGCCTCGCGGTCGGTCTCGGGCAGCGCCGCCAGCCTCTCGTCGATGATGTTGTCCTCGTGCAGGCCGAGCGCGCCGAGCCGCCAGCCGGTGCAGCCGAAGTACTTCGAGTACGAGTACACGAGCAGCGTGTTGCGCGGCAGATCCGCAGCCAGCGAGCGAAAGCCGTCGACGAACGTCCCGTACACGTCGTCGGTCACGATGATCAGGTCGGGACGCTTGGTCGTGACGAGGTCGACGATCTTCTTCTGCGTCTCCGGTGCCATCGCGAACGACGCCGGGTTCGACGGGTTCACGAGGACGAACGCCTTGACGTTCGGATCGAGCAGCTTCTCGAGCTGGTCATCCGTGTACTGCCAGGTGTTGCGACCGTCCGCCATCGAGCCCTGCCTGACCTCGACGGTCGCGAGCTTGAAGTCGGCGTAGTGCGGCAGGTCGACGTATGGCGTGAACAGCGGCGTGCCGAGCGCGATCGTGTCGCCTTGCCGGAGGATGCGATTGTGAAACAGGCTCTCGAACAGGTAACACATCGCAGCCGTGCTGCCCTCGACGGCAAAGATGTCGAGCACGCCCTCCGGTGGATGGTCATCGAACATGACCTTCTCGAGGTAGCGGCGAACGGTCGCCTCGCAGTGCATCAGCATGCGGTCGGGCTCGGGGTACGAGTCGCCGACGATCGCGTCGGTGAGCTCGTGCACGAACATGTCGGCATCGAACCCGAGGTTGCGCACGCCATAGTCGATCGCCTTCGACAGCATCTGCGCACCCGCATCCTCCGCGTGGTCCTGCACGAACTCGGCGAGCCGCTCGGCGATCTCCATCTCGTGCGGCATCCCGCCGAGGTCCGGCTCGTCCCACACGAGCTTGGACTCCTGGATACCGAAGCGCCCGAGGAGGAAGAACGCCTCGCGTGGCGTCGTCGCGATCCAGTTCGGGTTGCCGCGTCCCGCGTTGAGGAACTTGTGCGTCGCCGCCTTCGATTGCGTGAAGTCCTTCGCGTACCGGATGAGCTCGTCCTTGAGCTCGAACGGGCTCAGCTGATCGAGTGTGGACGTCTCCATGTCTCCTCCGCTTCAGCGGTCCTCTGTTCGACATCGGTGCAAGCAGAGGGCCCGGCGACGCTGCGTAGGTCACGCGTCAGAACAGCGCCCGCATGACGATCGAGCCAAACGCGACGATGCCCGTCACGATCATCGCGATCGCGATGACGAATGCGGACCCCTTGTGCATGTGCGGGTCGGCGATATCCCTGAACTGCGGCTCCTCGAGATGGCGAACAGCCGTCGCGTGCTCGTAGAGCGCGATCGCCAACCCGATGACGCCGGTGCCGATGAGCGCCAGGCCGAGGACCAGCGGAGCGTGCGGTAGTCTCGGTGCCTCGAACTCCTCCAGCTTGGAGAGGTGCTCGAAGAACTGCACGATCGTGAACCCGAACCCGATCATCGATGCAGCTGTGCGCACCCAGGACATGAACGTGCGGTCGACGGAGAGGCGCGTACGCAGCCAGGAGAAGTGACTCTCTGCCGTCGGCTCCACGTGGTACTGCGGCATGATCGGGCGCGATGCATTGCAGGTGCCGCGGCGCGACCGTTGCATCGTCTCCAGCCATGCTCGGTTCCCGCGCGATCGACACCATGGTTTCAGTGGCTGGCGGCGAATCCGAAGGTCTCCGAGAGCGGATCGGCGCGGCGATCGGTCGATGGTGGGCGCCGTACGTCGCTGCGATCAGTCGTGCGCGTCAGGGCCGGATGTTCCATCCCGAGGGACATACGTACGAGGGCTGGGTCGAGCCGATCCTCGACAACCCGCTTGCCCCGCTCGGCCGCGAGCTCACCGGGCGCGTGCTCGTGCGGCTGTCGGCTGCGCTGTGGCGCGGTGACTTCGAGTATTTCGACGTGCTCGGCATGGCGATGCGCTTTCGCCGCGGCCCGAGTCCCGTGTTCGATCACGTCGCGCACCCCGGCGACACCGACCTGTTGACCGCGACGATCCGCAGCCCGCTGACGATGCTCGCGTCGCCGTTCTTCACGAACGCGAGCGACTTCACGACGAACCGCTACTGGGCCGTGTCGCCGTTCGAGCACTCGGTCGGCCGGATCGAGATTCGCCTCGTCCCCGACCATCCGGTTCACCTGCAGGGCAACCGCGTCACCAAGCTCGCACGTGCGGTCGAGATGGGACGTGCCGCGTGGTGGCTCGAGGCACGCCGCACGTTGACGCTCCGTTGGCACCACGTCGCGCGCGTCCAGCTCGAGAACCCCGTCGACCTCGATCAGGAGGCGCTGCGGTTCGATCCGTTTCGCGGCGTGCTCAAGCCCGTCGGTCTCGTCCACGCGATCCGTCGCGCGACCTACACCGCGAGTCAGAACGCGCGCCCGGAGTCCGAGGACGCGCTGTAGTCGCGTCAGAAGCCGATGGCGAACCCGAAAATCGGCGGACCGCCGTCGGGCCGCCACGCCCAGTCGAACCGAAGCGGACCGATCGGCGACCGCCAGATGAAGCCGACGCCGTAGGACATGCCGGTCGCGCCGAGGCCGCGGTCGAACACGCCGCCCGCGTCGAGAAAGCCGACCGCGGAGATGCCGGCCTTGCGAAGCAGCGGCAGCTCGAGCTCGGCGCGACCTGTGACCTTCATCGTCCCTCCCACCGGCATGCCCCACCCGTCGACGGGTCCGAGCTCACCGGGCACGAATCCGCGGACCTCGCGAGGATCCAGGAACAGGCGCTCCGTGCGCGGTACCTCGCCGCTGACCGCCGACAAGCGGCCGCCGAGGTGCAGCGTGAACGGGCCGAGTGGCGCATGCGTGCTCGCCCATGCCTCCGTGCGCACGAGGTTGACGTCCGAGCCGAGGCCCCGATGTGCGACCTCGATCGAGCCGCCGATGCGCGTGCCTCGCGTCGGCGCGAGCGGATCGTCGAGCGTGTTGTACTCGAGCCCGCCGCGCAGCGACGAGATCAACGGATCGATCGGTGGCTCCTCACCGAGGCCCGTCGAGCGCGCGATCCAGCCGACGTCGTTCTTCTGCGATACCTGCTCGAGCCTGTAGGACGCGAATGCCTGCAGGTGCGGCGCGATCTCGCGCGACAGCGACAGCACACCACCGGTCGACCTGCGCGTGAAGCCCGGAAGCACCCGCTCGTCGTGGAACAGGTCCGTCGTCAGCGCGTAGCCGCTGCGAAACAGCGACGGATCCCTGAACCGAAGCGCGAACAGCTGGCGCAGCTTCGACACGCGCGCCGTGAGCCCGAGCCCGTAGCCGGTGCCGAACAGGTTCGGCTGCGCGATCGTCGCGGTCGCGATGAACGACTCGACGCTCGAGAACCCGGCGCCGATCATGAAGATGCCGGACCTCGGCTTCTCCGGCGGTGTGACCGGCGCGGTTGTGCCCGGTGCCTCGACGGGCTCCGCGGGTTCGTCGTCCTCGGGATGCACCTCACCCGACGCGGGCTCCTCCGGATCCGCGTCCGCATATGCGGTCACCGACCCTCCAAGCAACGCGACGAGCGAGGCAGACACGCACGTCTGCTTCGCGAACATTTCGGAGGCTACGACCGCGCGGTTCGCGCGGCGGTTGCCTCACGCGCCGATGGTCTCGCCGCCGAGCACCGGCAAGATGATGCCGGTGATGAAGCTCGAGTCGGCCTCCGACGCCAGGAACACGTACGCCGGTGCGATCTCTTCGGGCTGCGCGGGACGCTCCAGCGGCGTCTTCTCGCCGAAGTGCGCGACGTCCTCCGGAGGCAGACCTTCGTCGGCAGGGTTCAGCGGTGTCCACACCGGTCCCGGCGCGACCGCGTTGACGCGGATCCGTTTGTCGACGAGCTGCTTCGCGAGCACCTTCGTGAACTGGTTGATCGCGCCCTTCGTCGCCGAGTAGTCGGGCAGCTCCTCGCTGCCGCGATAGCCGGTGCTCGAGCTCGTCGCGATGATCGAGCCGCCGCGAGGCAAGTGCGGGATCGCGGCCTTCGTCAGGAGGTAGTACGCATAGACGTTCGTCTTGAACGTGCGATCGAACTCCTCGGGGCTCAGCTCGTGGATCGTCTTGCGGTTCTGATGCGCCGCGTTCGACACGAGGATGTCGAGACCACCGAGCTCCTTGACCGCGCGCTCGACGAGCTCGTGACAGAATTTCTCATCAGTCAGATCGCCCGGGATGAGGATGCATTTGCGCCCGTGTGACTCGACCGCGCGCTTGGTCTCCTCGGCGTCGCTCTGTTCCGCCGGAAGATAGTTGATGGCGATATCCGCACCCTCGCGCGCAAAGATCACCGCGACAGCACGGCCGATGCCCGAATCACCGCCGGTCACGAGCGCACGCTTGCCGGCGAGCTTGTCCGCGGGGTGATAGGTCGGCGCCTCGTACTGCGGCCTCGGCTCGAGCTTCGACTCGAGGCCGGGCTTCTCGAGCTTCTTCGCCGGAAACGGCGGCTTGGGATGGCTATCGACGTGTTCTTGCGCGTGAGTGGTCCCGTTGTTCGCCATGCGGTGATGCACTGCAATCACACCGCCACCACGTCATCGGCGAACCTCGCACGGCGCGCGGCACGTACGTTGCTGTTGATGAGAGAGCATGAAGACGTCAACCAAACTCATCATGCTCGGGACGATCGGAGCCGGGGCCGCCGCAGGAACCGTCTTCGCGATCCGGCATTTCCGGGCCAGGAAGTTCGAGCGGAATCTCGACGCGGTGCTCTCGGATATCGAGAGGGATCTCGACGAACCGGTGATCGTCGGCGAGGAGGTTGTCGTCGTCACCGAGGCCGGACCGTTCGAGGTCGAGATGGAGCTCGTCCCCGAGGAGAGAGGTATCGACCCGGACGACTTCCGCGCGACGAAGTGATCAGCGCCAGGTCATCGGGCCGAGAAAATCGCGCTTCCCGACATCGACGCCGGCATGGCGAAGGAGCGCGTACGTCGTCGTCAGGTGGAAGAAGAAGTTCGGCTGCGCGTGCTCGACGAGGTAGTTCGTCGCACTCATCGACTTGCCTTCCCAGCGCGGCAGCGAGATCGAGCGCTCGTCTGCGCCCTCGAAGTCCTTCGCGCTGAACGTGCCGAGGTACGCGATGACGGTCGCGACGCGCTTCTTCAGGTCGTCGATCGTCTGCTCGGTATCGGGATGCGACGGCGCGTCCTTGCCCGCCGTGCGCGCGGCGGCGAACTTCGCCGAATCGCACGTCGACTGCACCTGGCGCACGAACGCGAACATGTCGGGCGCGAGGCGCGACTGCGCGAGCACGTTCGGATCGAACTTCTTGGCCTCGCCGTACGCGACCGCCTTGTCGAGCCACGTGTCGAGCTGACCGAGGAGCTTCTTCATTTCGAGGATGATGACGTGGGGGTTCATGGCCACGGGCGTAACACGCCGCGCGCGGGAGCAGAGCGTGACGCGGTTAGCCAATCGGCTAGTTGAACTCGGGAGTCTAGTGTGCGTGACGTTGACACCTCGATCGCGCGACTCAGGTTGCTTCGTAATGGGGAACGATCGCGATGGAATCGCTGGAGCGTTCGACATCATCGAGTCACATCTACGAGCGAAGGGACACGACGTTCGCCGCGATGGCCTTCACATCGCCTGCGCGGGCGTGACGTTTCACGCGGCAGAAGCTGGCACGTTCGTGATGGCCGCGACCGCGCAGGGTCAGTCGGCGATGCTCGCCGCGCTCGCCGATCTCGACGCCGTGGGCGAGCACGCGAAGCCGGTCGACGAGATCCGCGGCAAGCTCGCGCGCGCCAAGCCCGTCGCAGGCAACACGGGCGACCGCTCGCTCACGCATCTCGACCTGCTCGACTGCAGCGGCTGCGACCTGCCCTGCGATCTGCTCGACGGGCTCCATCACTGCGACCTCGGCCACTGCGATGTCGGCGGCTGCGACGTGCCGGGTTGCGACCTGTGCTGACCGCACTGCTCGTCGGCCTCATCCTGTTCTACCGGCGCTTCCTCTCGGGGCGCGGACCCTTTCGCGCGGCGTGCAGCTTCGCGGGCCACGAGAGCTGCTCGGCGTACGGCCTTCGCGTCGCGCGCACGAGCGGCTCGCTGCGAGTCGCGATCGCGCGGATCGCTCGCCGGCTCGGCCGATGTCGCGACGCGTACCTCGTCGGCGACGGCCGCGTGCTGTCGTGGGCGCACGTCCACGATCGGCCACCGCAGGCGATCGTCGACGAGATGCGCGCCGATGCGGAGACTGCGCCCGCGATCGGCCGGATGCTCGGCGCGCGCCGTGCCGTTGCCTGGTGGCGAGGTGACCTCGCATCGGTCCGCGCGTGCACAGGCGCCGACGTCCAGCGTCCGCGCGTCACGCCCGACGCGGGCCGCGTGCGTCGAGGTGTGCGCAAGGCCGGCCTCTACGCGGCACTCGCCGGCGCGATCCTGCTGACGCACGTGCCGTGGCTCGCGATCGTGCCGGCGGTGGGCGCGCTGCTCGCGGTGCGGACGTTCGTCGGCGAGCGGCTGCGATTCGCGCTTCACGCGCGGTGGGCGGCTCGCCGCTACGGCGTGTCCGGCGGCACCGGCATCACGGCGCCCGCGATCCCGCGCGCGAAGTAGTAGACGAGCGAGACGAGACCGATCGCGAGGCCGACGACGACGCCGGCATCGACGATGCCTCGCCACGGCTGGTCGAGCTGGCGCACCGCGACGACGATGCCGACGATGCCGACGAGGAGCAGCCACGACGTGACGAGCCGGCGCCTCGTCGCGTGGATGAGGCCCATGCAGTAGAGCGGCGCGAGCGCGACATGAAGTGCACGCGGATGCGCATCGAGGACCTGGGCGCGAGCGACGACGCGCGGCGAGAAGTTGCGATGAAAGCCGCGCCATCCCTCCGAGTAGCCGTTGAACGCGACCCACACGACGAGCACGGTCCACTGCAGCGGCGAGAGCGAACGGCTCGCGACATCGAGCGCGAGCGGCGTGAGGCGCACGATCGCCTGCAGGAGCACGACGATCACCCCGACGGTGCCCCAGAGGCCAGCGGCGCCGAGATTCGCAGGGTGCATGCAACAGCAGTCTATGCGGTGTGCAACCTGAATGCGTCAACGCGCGATCACGCAGATTCCAAGTCACGGGAATCGCGTGACGCCATGCCGGCCGCTATCGTGCATGGCGTGGCGGTCATGAGGTGGCTTTCGCTCGCGGCGTTCGTGCTCGCCGCGGCATGCTCGGGCCCCGGCTCGCAGGTCTCGCCCGATGCCGGCGACGATATCGGTGCCGACGCCGACCCGCGGCCGCACGAGCTCCGCGGCGTGTGGATCACGCGCTTTGCCTACAACTCGCAGGCGTCGCTCGAGGCAATCATCGATCGCGCCGCCGCAGCGCACTTCAACGCGGTGTTCGTCCAGATCCGCGGTGAAGGCGACGCCTACTACAAGTCGGCCTACGAGCCGTGGAGCAAGCGGCTGTCGGGCGTGCTCGGCCGTGACCCCGGCTGGGATCCGCTGCAGGTCGCGATCGATCGCGCGCACATGCACGGCATGGAGCTGCACGCGTACTTCAACGTGTTCGCGGCGTGGACCGCGACGACCGCGGTGCCGACCGCCGAGGGACCGGTGCAGCACGCGCTCGTCGCGCATCCCGACTGGCTTGCCGTCGACTCGAGCGGACAGAACCGCGACACCGAGTACCGCTGGTTCGCGCAGGGCAATCCGGCCGTGCACCAGCATATCGTCGCCGTCGCGCGCGACCTGTTGGCGAACTACGACGTCGACGGTCTCCACCTCGATCGCATCCGCACGCCGGGCCCCGACTACTCGCGCGACGCCGCGACGATGGCCGCATACAACACGGCGAAGGCGGCGAACGCGCAGCTGACGTGGGCCGACTTCATGCGCGGTCAGGTGAGCGCGATGGTCGCCGAGATCCACCAGGTCCTCGTCGAGACGCGGCCGCACGCGAAGCTCTCCGCCTCGGTGTGGGGCATCTACACGCCGCTGCCCGGTTGCTCGACGAGCCAGGGCTACGGCCAGTACTACCAGGACTCGCGCAGCTGGCTCGCGGCGGGCACGATGGACGCGCTCGCGCCGATGATCTACTGGTCGATCGAGCCCGGTGCGTGCACCGACTGGGCGACACTGCTCGACGGCTTCGTCGCCGCGAAGGCCGGTCGCCACATCTGGGCCGGCATGCACGCGCTCGACGACAACGCGTTCGACTTCTCGCAGATCAGCGCGCGCATCGATCGGTCGCGCGCCGGTGGTGCCGCGGGCACGGTCGTGTTCGCGTCGACGTACCTCGACGAGGACCCGGCACGGTGGGATGCGTTCGTCGGGACCGAGGGTGCGCCGGGCCCCTACGCCGTGCCGGCCGTCACACCAGCTATGTCCTGGAAGTGACAGCGCAATAGCGGAGCCCCGGTGGTCGTTTGATCATCAGCATGCTCGGTACCACCGCCTCCCTGTCGCTCCGGTATCTCCTGATCGCCGCAGGCTGCACGACGCTCGGCGCGCTCGCCGCGTCTGCGTCGCGGGACACGCAGGTCAGCATCGTCCGCGTACCCGAGCTGAAGGTCGTCGAGACGGTCGTCGAGCGGACCGCCGAGGCGCCGCCGGCGCAGAGCCGCGAGGTCCATCTGCTCGTGAAGGCAGGCGGCGCTTCGTACATGAAGCTCGCCGCGATCGGCGAAGGCGCCGAGCCGATGCCGAAGCACGGCGCGCTCTCGCTGCACGACGACGATGGCATCCAGAGTGTGGTCGCGACCGTCGCGGCCGCCGACCTGCCAACCGCCTACCGCGCGTGGCTCGGCCGCGAGGTCACGGTCGACGGCACGTGCAAGGCGAAGGTGACCGGGTTCGCCGTGATCGCGCGCCTCACGGGCAGTCCCGATTACGCGGGCGAGAATGTGGATCGCTGGACCGCGAAGACGGTGTTCGCCGAGGGCTCGCGGCTCATCGCCGCGCAGCTCGACGGCTGCACCGGCACGCTCGTCCGCGACGCCGCGCTCTCCCCGACCGTCTACCCGGTCCTGCTCGAGGACGACGCGACCGTGGCGCTCGCCGAGAAGGCCAAGGCAGCGCTGCTCGCGACGCCGGCGGCGAGCGACATCCAGCGCGCGTGGGGCGTCGAGCGCACCGGCCCGTGGACCCAGGGCGCGAACGTCACATACCAGGTCGTGCGCCACCCGTTGTCGGAGATCACGTGGATCTCGGTCAACGTGTCTGCGGACTTCGGCTGCGGCGATCCGGACGCGAACCTGTGGGGCCTGTATCGCGTCGCCCCCGATGGCTCGCTCGTCGAGAGCCGCGTGCGCGCGCTCGAGAACGGCACGACGGTCGAGGAGCTCGTCGACCTCGACGACGACGGAGAGTTCGAGCTGATCGGCCGCACGTGGCTCGATCTCGAGCGCACCGTGACGACGGCGAGCGGCGAGCCGCTACAGGAGCTCGCGCTGCCGTTCTTCGGCTGCCCCTGCTAGAACACGGGGCGCACGCGTGGCGGAGCGAGCAGCTTCTCGACGTCGCCCGACGTGATCACGTGATACTTCGGCTTCGCGCGCTTGAAGATCGCCCTCGCCTGCTCGCGCCAGAACTCGTTCTTGTTCGCCATCGCGACGTAGAGTGGCCACACCATCCGGCGGCGGCCGACCCTCAGCAGGAACTGCTCGATCGCGGGCACCGCATCGCGCGCATCGGCAGCGACGAGGCGAGGCAGCCAGTGCGTCGCGATCTCGGCGTTCGTCGTCGCGGTGAGTCGGTACTCCTTGTCGAGCTCGGCCAGGCGCGCCGGCGACGCGTTCTCCGGCAGCTCGCGGAGGAACACGACCCAGTCCATCGTGCCCCATCCGGCCGCGTCGATCGGCGTGCCGTCCTTCGCGAACGCGTCGGCCTTCGCCTCGAGCTGCGCGGCGCGCTGCGATCCGGTCAGCGCGGTGTGCGCGGGCAGCCCCGGCTTGTAGAGCCACTCCTCGAGATCGATCGATGCCGAGCCGAGCTCCGCCTTCACCTCGGTCTCGAACATCTTCGAGTCGGCCGACGAGAACGCGTGGCGTTCGAACCAGCCGCGCAGGAACGCGTCGAACTTGTCGCGGCCGTACGCCTGCTCGAGCGTGCGCAAGAACAGCGCGCCCTTGTCGTACGCGAGGTCCGACGACATCTGGTCCGGATCGGAGCCGCGGCCGTACGCGGTCGACAGCCGGCTCGCGTGGCCATCGCGGCCGCGCGCCTTCAGGTACTCCTCGATGTCCTTGGTGCCGATGTACCAGTCGACGTCGGCATGCTCGCGGCCGCGGAGCTGCTCCATGATCCGGCGCTCGACATAGGTCGTGAAGCCCTCGTTGAGCCAGAGGTCATTCCACGTCTTGTTCGTGACGAGGTTACCGCTCCACGAGTGGGCGAGCTCGTGCGCGATCATCGAGACGAGCGCGCGGTCGCCGTTGATCACCGTCGGCGTGACGAACGTCAGGTTCGGATTCTCCATGCCTCCGATCGGGAAGCTCGGCGGCAAGACGAGCATGTCGTACCGGCCCCAGCGATACGGCCCGTACAGCTTCTCCGCCGCGTCGATCATCTGCTCGACCTCGGCGAACTCGTACGCCGCCTTGTCGACCATCGACGGCTCGGCGTAGACGCCGGTGCGCGGACCGATCGGCTTGAATGCGAAGTCGCCGACCGCGAGCGCCATCAGGTACGACGGGACCGCCTTCGGCTGCTTGAACGTCCACACGCCGTCGGGGACGAGCGCCTGCGGATTCTCCGCCGACATCAGCGCCCACATGCCCTTCGGGGTCCGGATCGTCGCGCTGTACGTGAAACGGACGCTCGGCGAGTCCTGGAGCGGGATCCACGTGCGCGCGTAGATCGCCTGCGACTGCGTGAACAGCATCGGCTGGACGCCGCCCGCCGTCCCCGCGGGCTCGACCCACATGAGCGCGCCGGCATCGGGCGCCGTGTGATACGCGACCTCGGCGCAATCGCTCTCGAGATCGATCTTCACGGGCTCGCCGATCGGCGTGTGGTCGCCGACGCGATACGTCAGCGCCGCGCCCGCGCAGTCGGAGACCGCGGTGATGACGAGGCCATTGGAGTCGAGCACGAGCGGCGCCTTCGGATCGGTGCGCTGGACCTCGAGCCGCGCGGTGCCGGTCAGCGTCTTCGTCGCGAAGTCGACGGCGAGGTCGAGCGCGAGCGACTTCACCGCGACGCGATCGGGCTCGCTGAACGAGTGAGGATCGCGAAGGGTTCCGCTCGGTCCCGCCTTGTAGCAGGCCCCGGTCACCAGGAGGGCGAGCGCCGCGATCGCGCGGGTACACATCTTGGTCATGTATACGCCGAGGGCCGGATAGGATGCACGGATGCTTCGTGCATTGGTGGCCCTGGTCGTGGTGTGCCCTGCAATCGCTCGCGCGGAGGCCGAACCGCCCTCCCTGCCTGACGGTCCGCGGTTGATGTTCTCGGATCTGACGATCCTGCGCATCAATCCGCTCGGGCTCGAGACCCGCATGCGGTTCGGTCTGCAGAAGCGGCTCTACCGATCGTCAAAGAAGATCACCGAGAACAACTTCGCGTTCGTCGGCGCGTTCCCCAAGCTCAACCCGGCGAGCGCGCAGCTGAGCCTCGGCGGCGAGATCCAGCCCGCGTCGATCTTCAACCTCCGCGTGTTCGGGGAGGTCCAGCAGTTCTTCGGGACGTTTGGCTATCTGCAGTCGTTCCCGTCGGCGAACGCCAACTACTCCGACGCGACGCTCGCATTCAACAAGGACAACCCGACGCCGGCGACCGAGCCGACGTCGTCGCTGATGAAGCACTTCAGCGTGCAGCCGATGATCCAGCTGAAGGCGGGCAAGATCGCCGCGCGCATGCTCGGGATGATCGATTACTGGAGCTACAACGTCCGGGACGGTGGCGTCGCCGTCTACGAGCCGACGCTCGACACGCTGCTGCCGCGCAACGGCTGGACGCTCGCGACCGACATCGACCTCCTCTACGTGACGGGTACCGGGCTCGCCGCCGGCCTGCGACACTCGTGGGTGCATCCGTTCTACCGGAGCACCCACTTCCTCGGCGCAGCCGACGAGACAGCGTACGATGGCGCCAACGCGCACCAGCGGCTCGGCTTCTTCGGTGCCTACACGTTCCGCGATGACGGACCGTCGAGGTTCAACAAGCCGACCGCGATCCTGATCGTGTCGTGGTACCTGCAGCACAAGTACCGCGCCGGCGAGCCGGAGATGATTCCGGTCGGCGGCACGAGCGAGGACTATCGCTCGCGCGCGGTCCCGTACGTCCTCGCCGGCTTCGCGTTCGAGTCCGACTTCCTGCCGGTCAACTGAGCTACTTCGCGACGATACCGGCGGACTTCAGCATCGCGAACACGACGCCCATGAGGCTCTCGCCCGCGATCAGTCCCGACGCGACGGGGACGATGCCGGCGACCTGCTGGCGGCGCCGGAACAGCTCGGCCGCCGCCGCGCCGATGAACATCATGATGCTGCTCGAGCCCGACAGCACGAACGCGAGGCCGAGGCCGTACGGCGACGGGATCCACGCCTTCACGTGCTTGGGCGCGAGCTTCTCGGCCAGCGCGAGCACCACACCGAGGACCGCGGCGATCACGATCGCGATGCGCGCCTCGTGACCGAGCTTGTCGATACCGCCCGCGAACGCCTCCGACACGCCCGCCCATACGAGACACGACGGCGCCTCCCACTCCGGCGTGCCGAGCATCTTCGGATCGGGAATGACGAGGTTGAACAGCGGCACGATCGCGATCGCGCCGACGACGACGCCGAACAGCTGCGCGTAGAGCTGGTGGCGCGGCTTGGCACCGAGGAGCCAGCCGGTCTTGAGCGTCGTGAGGAGGTCGGCCGCATGGAGGCCGATGCCGCCGGTGACGTTGGCCGACATGATGTTGCCCGAGAGGTTTCCGGGCGTGACGCCGCCGTACATCATCTGCGTGAGCGGACCGAGCGCCTTCGTCGGCGTGACGTCGGTCTCGCCGGTGACGCGCGCCGCGATGAAGCCCATGATCACGGCGAGCGGAACCGCGAGCACGGCCGCCCAGACCGGGATGTCGAACAACAGCCACATCAGCACGATGACCAGCGGCGCGAGCACGGCGAAGCCCGCCGGGAACCACCAGTCGGGCGACTCGACGGCAGCGATGCCGGTCTCGACGCGCTTGCTGCGATTGAAGATCTTCGAGATGCCCGTGAACGCGCGACCGAGGCTCTTGTAGTCGAGCAAGAACGAGGTGAGCCCAGCGGCGACGAGCAGTGAGGCACCGGGCCACACGGTCCAGCCGACGATCTGCTTGAGGCTCGTGCCCGAAATGAGCTTCTGCTCGAGGAGCCACGGCGCGAGGATGCCGTACGTGAAGATCGAGCCGATCAGCAGCGACCAGCCGGTGCGGAAGCTCATCAGCGCGCCCGCGCCGAGATAGACGAGCTCCGTCTTGAACGACAGGCCCCACGCCTTCAGCGAGTGGCCGCTGATCGAGAACGGCAGCGCATAGGTCTCCTCGATGAACTTGAGGTTGCGCACGACGCTGATCGCCGCGGCTCCGAGCGCCGAGAGCCCGAGCCACTTCACCGCGCGGCTGTCGCCGCCGGAGTGAATCGTGCGAAGCGTCTCGGCGGTCGCCGTGCCCGTCGGGAACGGCAGCGCCTCCTGGTTGATGAGCTGGCGCTTGATCGGAATCGCGGCGAACACGCCGAGCGCGGCGATCGCGGCGAACCACACGATCATCGGCGCGACGTTCGGGCGCAGCGACGTCACCATCAGCAGCGCGCCGAATGCGGCCATGTTGCCGCCGCCGGTCATGTAGCCCGCGCCCGACGCGACGGTCGTCAGCGCGTTGTTCTCGAGCATGCCGAGCGGCTTCTTGCGCGCCACGATGCCGAACACGGCGAACGCGAGGATCGCGGCGGTGATCGTGACGCCGAGGCTCCAGCCCGTCTTGAAGAACACGTAGATGTTCGACAGGCACATCACGACGCCGATCACGGCGCCGCCGAGCACCGCGCGCACCGTCAGGTTCGTCGCGTTCGGCTGGTAAGTCTCGCGAAGCCAGACGCTCTCGGGGTCTTCGCCTGCGTTACGCTGTAGATCGTCGGCTGCCATCAGCGCCCGCATCCTAGCCCAAACGCGCGCTCGGCCACGGGCGAGAACTATTCGGAGTCAGAGCCGGCCGGCAGGTTCGCCGAGCCGCCGCCCCTGCCCCGCCAGCGTGCCCGCATCTCGGCGCGGCGCGTCGTCACTGCCTTGTCGAGCTCGGAGAGCGAGATGTCGCCGTCGTGGTTCTCGTCGAGCGCGGCCGGATCGTCGAAGCCCATGCGGCGCTCCGACGACGCGAGCTCGTCCGGCGTCAGCTTGCCGTCGCCGTTGGTGTCGAGCCGCGTGCGCATCGGCTCCATGCGCTGCACGCGCTCCTCGTCGCTGATGACGCCGTCGTGGTTCGTGTCGAGCATCGCCTCGCGCTTGGCGCGGCGCTCCTCGCGGTTGGCACGCATCTCCTCGCGCACCTCTGGATCGGTCCAGTCGCGCGGCTCCTCGCGGCCCGGCAGCCGAGGCCGCATCCGGTCGTCGTCGCTCTTCGGCAGGTTCGGCAGCTGCGGCCGTGCCCGATTGCGCTCCGGCTTTGCGACCTCGGTCGGCGTCGGCTTCTCGGTGGCAGCAGGAGTCGACGTGGAAGACTCGCTCTTGCACGCGACCGCGAACAGGCAGGCAACCAGGAGGAGTCTCACAGGCCGATGATGCGGCAGCCAGCGGCTGATGGCTCGTCAATTCACACTTCTTTATTGATACGCTTGACGATCATGGCGCGTAGCAAGCGGGGACTCTGGTTCAAGTTCGGACGGTTCATCACGGGGATCACGCTCGCGTGCTTCTTCCTGCCGTTCTTCGGGGTGTCGTGCGGCGGCATGGACGTGATCACGGTCTCCGGGACCGACATGGCCGGCGGCTGCCGGCCGGGCGGCCTGATCGCCGACGCGGAGGACCAGAAGGAGGCGCGCGGTGGTGCGGCGATGACGCGCGATGGCGGCGTGAAGATCGACAAGGTCGAGCGCGAGCCGCTCGCGATCGTCGCGCTGCTTCTCGCGATCACGGTGTTCGGGTTCTCGTGGGTACGAACGCGCGGCTCGATGCTCGCCGCATTCGCGCTGTCGATCGCATGCCTGGGCGCACTCGCCGGGCTCTACGTGAAGGTCGGCGGCGAGATGAAGGAGGGCGTCGACAAGGAGCTGGCCAAACAGAGAGGCGAAGCGAGCCGGATGATGAAGGATGCCAAGGTCGAGGCGGGCTCCAGGTTCGGCCTGTGGATCACGTGCCTCGACCTCATCGGCATCGCGGCGCTGACCGGCCTCGCGTTGCGAGAACCGGAAGGCGCCGAGCTGGCAAGCCAGGCGCCGCCGGCTGGCTAGTTGCAGAGGTCGAGGTCGATCCAGATCGGCCAGTGATCTGAACCATCGAGATGCTCGACGCCCGACGCGGTGACGGGCATCGCGCGCGAGTACAGGTTATCGAGGCGCATGCCGAAGCCCGGCACCTGGAACGTGTTCGCGTCGGCGGGAATGTTGCCGGTGAAGTCGCGCGACTTCATGTAGTCGTCGAGCAGCTCCGCCTGCTTCATGCCGATGACGGCCTCCGAGCTGGTCAGCGGGACGAGCGCCTCGACCCACGTCCACGGCGCGGTGTTGAAGTCGCCGCCGATCACCGCGCGCTCGTCGAGGTCGATGACCGCCGGATCGAGCTGGCGCACGCGGTCGGTGATGCTGATGCGGACATCGAGGTGGACGCTGACGACGCGCACGCGCTTGTCACCGACGACAACATCCGCCGCGATCGCGCCACGCGGCTGTGCGTGATACGGCTGCTCGATGTACGGCAGCTTCTTGACCGCGACGTTCTCGAGCGGGAACCGCGACAGGATCGCGTTGCCCTGAACGCCGCCATCGCCGAGATCGCGGACCGGCTGATGCGCCCACGTCATGCCGACCGCCTCCGCGATCTGCGCGCTGCGCGACATCGGCTCGCCGGCATACGCCGACGACTCCTGCATGAGGATCACGTCGGCATCGGCGATCGCCGACGGTATCTTCAGGTGCGCGACGAGGTCGGCCGCATCGGGAACCTTGTGGACGTTCCACGACGCGATGCGGAGCTTGCAGCCGGGCTCGGCGCGCCGCGATGGCGCGGGACCGAGCTCGGGCGCCATCGGCCCGGTCATCGTCGACGCGTCCTCCCAGGGCGTGCCCTGATCGGCGATGTCGACGCAACCACCGAACGCGGCGAGCAGGACGAGCGCCCTCACGGCCGCACTCCGATCGCGAAGCCGGCCATCGGGCCGAAGCCTCCCTCGCCGTAGACAACGCCGCCGCTCGCACGCAATACGAAGTGCCGCGTCCCGCGCTCCCAGCCGAACGTCACGAACCCTCCGCTGCCCGTGTCGCTCATGCCGTCCCAACCGGCGACCGGCGACGGGAGGTGCGAATGCGCGAGGATCGCGCCGACCTCCGTGAACAGCGCGTTGCGCTTACCCTGGAGCAAGTTCGCGTGCAGGTACGGCGAGACCGTCGTCACCTGCTGCTCGCGGATGATCGCGAACGATGCGGCGCCACCGACCGAGAGACGCGGCGCCATCTGATACTCGTAGCCGACGCCGTAGAGACCGCCTTTGCCCATCAGCTCGCCGTAGATGAGGTGACGACTGAATGGCTTCTCGGGGGTCACCCTCGCCGCCAGCGCATCGTCGGCACGTGCCGGCGTTGCCGCAGCGACGATCCCACCCAGGATCATGCTCGTGAGCGCGCGCATCGAGGTAGCAGAGCGTAGCGCGCGCGTGCGCGTTGCTCATCAGAAGATCGTTGCCGCGCCCTGCCCGCTATCGCCCGAGAACCTCGTCGGTGGTTAACGCATAGAACAACCTGAAATCCGCCGTACGGTCGGTCGGGTTCATTGCCGCATCGGCAAAACTCGCATGCCGATACGCCCACGTGCCCTCGACACCGATGCCCTGATTCGGCGTGAAGTTCACGCGCGCAGCGGCGGTCGAGTTGACGACGAGCTCGTTCGCGTGATCGTTCACGAGCCGGCCGGCGATCTGATACGCGCGCGTCGTCAGGCGCAGCGAGAACAGGCCGCGGACGCCGCCCTTGACCTCGACGAGTTGCGCGAGCCCGGGGCCATCGTGATGGTCGCGCATCGGTCCAACAGTCTCGTTGACACCGCCGGCGGAGCCATACGGCACGCCATAGGCGGCGATCGTGCCGTTCAGGTATCCGCGAGGCGTGATGCGGAGCTCGGCCATCGTGCCCGGACCGACGCCGAGCATGCTCGCGCGGGTGAAGTCGTTGTTGTTGTAGTCGTACGCCCCGAATAGCCCCGCCATCCCGCGTACGCGGTCGCCGAACATCCCGGTGCCGAGCAGCATGCCGCGCACGTAGAGCAGGCCCTCGACGTTGCTCGGCACGATGTTGATCGCCGCCTGGAACACGAAGTGATCGAGCGGCCGTCGAGGCTGGAACGCGCGGTCGCCGGCGAGGCCGTGCTCGACGTAGACCTCGAGGTGGAGCTGACCAGGGCCGCCGTGATTGCCGAGCACCGTCGTTGGCTGCTGGAATCCGGCGCCGAAGTACGCGTTCACGTTCGGTGGGATCGTCTTGGCCCACGCGTCGCCCCACCATGCGCGATTGACCGCGCCGACCGGATCGACGAGCGACGCAGCAAGCTTGCGAGGCCAGCTTCGTCGACCGTAGCTCCGATAGAGGAGCGCGCGGCCGAAGCGATGCATCGCCTCGCCGATGAACATGCCGCCGATCGGGGTCGTGATCTGATCGTTGATCGACGGGATCTCGTTCTCGAGGAACACCTCCCACATGGTGCTGCCGGCGAGCGCGTAAAGACCGGAGACGAAGAACCCATGACCGGTCGAGCGCGCGGTCGAGAACAGCAGCGCGCCGCCGAACGGATGGCCGAGCTGGTTCGTCGAGAACGCGTCGTCGTCGAGCTCCCACATCGTGGTCAAGTTGCGCCGGATCGTCGAGAGGTCGCTCTGCCCCCAGTGCATCTGAGCGATCCGAGCGCCGGTGATCATCGAGAGGTTGAGCAGCAGGATCTCCGCCGCCGGGACGAAGTAGCTCTTCTTCTTCACCGGCAGGTCCTCGGGATCGGTGATTGCGGGCCGGTACGGTGACAGCTCTGGCGGTGGTTGCGCGATCGCCGTGCGCTCTCCTGTCACGCCGAGCAGTGCGACGAGACTTCCGAGACTTGCGAGCGCACGCCGCCGCATACCGAGTAGGCATCGCAAGGTACGTGCCCGGGCAACCGTGCGAACCATCGCTGTTTCGGTACGGTCATCGTGCGCATCGGCCGCACTCGCACAGCTCAGCAGGGGCCAAGCACGCAGCTGATCGCACCGTCGGTTCCGAACACGAGCACGGTGTTGGGGCGTCCGGGGCTCGTCACGGCCACCGTGCGGCCGTGCGCGGGGCCGATGACGGGGACGCTGCGGGTCATCGCGGCCGTCAGTGCGCCCGGCGTGTAGCTGTAGTCCTCGACGAGCGTGAAGGACGTCTCCCCACCGTTGGCCTGCGCGATCAGGATGTCGAGCCCCGGGTTCGACGTGAGGTTCGTGCCCGCGATGATCGTGACCTCGGTGTCGGCGGTCGCATCGTTCACGTGCAGACACGAGGCAGATGTGCTCGCGCCCGGATCGATCGCGCACACCGAGCTCGTCATCGGATCGAAGCCGACGATCTCGGCGCGGCCGTCGCCGTCGAGGTCGACCGCGGTCTGGCCGAACCACGCGGGTCCCTGGCGCACCTCGGTCCACGCGAGAGGGTCAGCGAAGCGTGCGCGGACGATCTCGGTCTCGGTCGCGACGACGACGATGTGATCCGGTCCCTCGGCATACGAGGTCACGAGTCGCGCCTGGAGCCAGTTGCCGGAAGGCGCGTCCAGCCCGCGCGGGTCGGCGAGGTCGAGCGACGTGTGGAAGATCATGGACTCGTTGCCCGCGACGACGCGCAGCTCCCCGAGGTCGACTGTCTGCACGAAGAGCCGGTCCGGCGTGACCCCGGTCGACCACGCGTGCTTCTCGGCGAGCATCGCGTCGAAGCTCGCGAGCTGGATGCTGGTCTCCTCGGTTGCCGCGAAGACCTGCCCTGAAGCGATCGTCGCCGCCGTCGGGATCCCGAGCTCGCGCGGCACGAACGTCGAGTAGGTCCGGATCGGCCGGCCGCTTCCCGTCGCGATATCGCGGCCTGCGATCAGGTACACGCCGGTCCGCGGCGGGGTATCCGCGCCGAACACGACGAGGTCGGTCGTGTCATCGCCGTCGAGATCGCCCGCGGCGACCGCCTGCACGGTGATCCCGCGCGGCGGCGGCCACAGGCGCAGCTCGTCATCGTCGCCGAAGCATCCGGTGCATGCGGCGAGGCCGACCAGCGCTGCGCGGCTCAGGGGCACGCGACGGTGACCGCGAGCTCGTTGTTGTCCTCGCGACACTCGAGTGCGAGTCCGGTCGAGTCGCCACGGTCGTCGACGACGACGACACCGTCGCCGTTGCCCGCCGTCCACGCGCACGATACCGCCGCGCAGTTCCCCGGATCGATACGCTGCGTCGTCTGCGCGGTGCACGCGACGGTGCGCGGCGGCCCCGCCGTGTAGATCGCGACCGGCACGCCGCGCGCGACGGGCTCGGTGCCGCGGTTGCACACGTCGGCGGTGATCGTCGCGCCGCCGCTCGCCTCGCACGTGACCTTCGCCTGCTTGACGGTGAGGTCCGGAATCGCGCCGGCGGTCTGGCCCTCGCCGGGCGCGTTCTGGCGGAAGTTGTTGAGCCCGGGCTGCGTCCAGTTGGCAGCCCACTGGCTCGTCCGCGGCACCTTGCCGCTCTCGTCGACGTTCGTGACGCTGTACGCGTGCTGGTTCCAGATCCCGCGGGTGTTCACCCAGCGGTCGACGCCGTCGGCGAGCACGCGGATGCCCTGGATGCGCGTGCCGGGATGCGACGCGCGGCAGACCTTGCCGGCGGCCGAGGGCCCCGCGATCGGATCCATGCACACGAAGCCGTCGCCGCCGCACTCCGGCGTCGTGTTGCAGCGGCAACGACCGAGCGCGTCGCCGGGTTGCTCGCGTCCGCACTGGGTCGCCGACGGACAGTCGGAGTCGTCGAGACACTGCACGCCGTCGAAGATCGGATCGAGCGTCGGGCACGTGACGTTCGAGCAGTTGTCGTTCGACGTGCTGATGATCTCGGCGTTGTAGTCCGCGTCGACGTCCGCGATGACCGGGTTCTCGTACCAGGTGCACGACGTGCGATAGCGCGAGTACACCACCTGGCCGGTGACGCCGTCGTAGACGCGCGTGAAGCACTCGTCGCCGTACACGACCTCGGCGCGGCCATCGCCGTCGAAGTCGAACACCGACGAGCCGGTCATGTTCGACGAGCCGTCCTGCGACGGCTGCGTCCACAGCACGCCATCGGTGCGCATCGACTTGCAGAACTGCGGGTCGGGCGTGCCTTTGCAGTCGGGATCGAACACGTTGTAGGTGATCGCGCCGGCCGACGCGAACTCGACGCGGCCGTCGCCGTCGAAGTCGGCGATCGTCGGCGGCCCACCGCGGCCCGGGGACGCGCCCTGGAGGTTCGCGGTGAACACGAGGCGGTTGTCGCGCGTGTACACCGAGGCGACGCCGTTGTAGATGAGCGCGATCTCGGCAATCCCGTCGAGCGTCGCGCGATCGTCGGCGCCGCTCGCCGGGAACGTGCCGAAGTCGGCGACCGCGACGAAGCCGTTCGAGCCGCCGAGCGCCTGCTTGGTGTCCCACTTCTTCGTCGTCTTGTTCCAGACGTAGATCATCCGGCCGGTGACGAGCTCGACCGCGCCGTCACCGTCGATGTCTGCCGCGACCGGGATGTAGCCGTCGCCGATATCGTCGATGGTGCCGAGCGTCTCGTCGAGCGCGGCGCCCGTCGCGCCGTCGTAGACGTTGCCGTAGAACAGCACCTCGGGGAGGCCGTCGTCGTCGAGGTCGTGGATCGACGGCCCGGCCCAGTCGCAATTCGCGTCGGCGAACTGCGACGTCGTCTGCCACAGTACCTCCCAGCCGCTCGGGCGCAGCGTCCACGCGACGAGGCCGCCGTTACTGCGCGCACCGACGATCTCCGGCGTGGCATCGGCGCCGCCGAGGTCGGCGATGGCGAGCGACGCGGACGCCACGAGCGTCGGCGACGAGATGGTCGCCTGGGGCGCGCACGTGCGGCCGTCGATGATGCGAACGACGCCGTAGTACGCGGGCGTCGCGCTCGCGCACGCATCGGTGCCGCCGTCGTTCGAGTTGTAGGACGTGAAGACGATCGACGGCGCCGAGAACTCGCCGAACGTGTAGAACGTCGCGACGACCGGCGTCGCGAGCACGTTCTTCGAGTCGGCGAAGTCGTTCGCCGCCGGGCCGGTCCACTCGCACTGCGCGCCGGGGAAGAACACGCCCGGCACCGGGTCGCGCTTGCACATGTTGTCGTTCTGGCCGCCGGGGCCGACGCCCCACGGCAGGCACTCGTTGCGCGACGTATCGCAGTACTGATCGCCGGGGCACTCGCTGTTCGTCGTGCACGGTGTCGGTGGCGCGATGCAGACGTCGTAGCGACAGACCTGATCGGCAGGACACTCGGGATTGCACACGAACGCGGCATCGGGCGTGCCGCCGTTGTTCGTGCTGCAGTGGCAGTTCGGGACGAGGATCGCAACGACGACAACCGCGAGCCAGCGCATCTCCCTCGATGCTACACGAGCCGACTACTTCGACGGCATGCAACCGAGCGAGCCGGTGCACTTCGACACGTCGATCGGCGTGTTGCGAATCTCCTTGTCGAGCGCCGCCTTCGCGGCGTCGGCGGCCTTCTTCGCCTCCCACTTCCGCTGGTTGGCGACGACAAGCTCGGCGGCGGCGCGCTTGCGGTCGGCGTCGTTCTGCGCGTCGGTGAGGGCCTTCTGCGCCTTCGTGACCTGGGCGTCGAGCTCCCCGAGGTTCTGCTCGAGCATCCCGACCTTCTTGGCCGCCTCGTGCTTCTCCTCGTCGGCCTGCTTCGCCAGCGCGAGTGCATTCTCCTTCGCGCGCTCGGCATCGGCCATGCGGCTCGAGCGATCGATCGCGAACCACGTGAGCCCGACCGCTGCCATGCACGCGACCGCGGTCACCGCGACCATCCACGTCGGCCGCTTCTTCGCCGCCTCGACGCGTCGCAGCTCCATCTCCTCGGTCATCCGCTGCTGGTCGAGCGCGATCTGCAGCCGCGCGCGCTCCGCTGCCTCTGCCGCCTCGACGCGAAGCCTCGCCTCGCGCTCCGCCTCCGCCCTCGCGATCTCGAGCCGCATCAGCTCCTCGCGCTCCGCCCTGACCCTCGCCTCTTCCGCCTCGCGCCGGGCTCGCTCCTGGGCTTGCCGCGCGTCGGCTTCGGCCTGGCGCTGCCGCTCGATCGCGGAGCGCTCCTCGACGAGACGTTGCTGCTCGATCGCGCGCAGCTCGGAGAGCGACGTGATGATGGACGACTCGATCCGCATGCCGGCTAGACAGGGCCAGCCGACAACGATTGCACCGAAAACGAAAACGGCGCCCGTAGGCGCCGTCCGTTCGAGCAACTACGTGCTTACGAACAGCCCTTTGCGAGCGGGTTGTCCATGCACTCCTTGCTGATCTTCACGCCCTTCAGGCGGTCGGCGCGCTCGGCGGCGGCCTTCGCCTGAGCGGCGCGCTGCTTCATCTCGGCCTGCTCGCGCTGGAGCGCGATCAGCTTGGCCTTCGCGCCCGCGCGATCGGCGTCGTTCTGCGCGTCGGCGACCGCGGTGACCGCGGCAGACACCTTCGTGTCCAGCTCGTCGAGCTCGCGCGTGATCTTCTCGAGCTTCTCCTTGGCGTCCTGCGCGTCCTTGACCGCCTGCGCGGCCTCGGCCTCCGCCTTCTTGCGGCGGCTGTCGGACTCCTCGGACTCGCGCATGCGCTGGATCGCGAAGAAGATCAGACCGACGGCGGCGACGAGCGCGATGCCGGTGACGGCGAGCATCCACGTCGGGCGCTTCTTGGCAACCTCGGCGCGGCGCAGCTCCATCTCCTGCTGGAGGCGCGACTGCTCGAGCGCGGCCTGATGGCGCTGGCGCTCGGCGGCCTCAGCGGACTCGACACGCATCCGCGCTTCGCGCTCGGCGGCGACGCGGGCCTCTTCGATCTGACGCTGATGCTCGCGCTCCTCGCGGATCTTGGCCTCTTCGGCCTCGCGCTTCTTGCGCTCCGCTTCCTCTTTGGCACGGATGCGAGCCTCTTCGGCGCTGCGAACGGCGTGCTCTTCTTCTTGGACGCGGTTCTCCTCGATTTGCCGGAGCTCTCGAAGAGAAAACAAAACAGAATTTTCGCGCTTCTCACCCTGAGCCATGGAGGATCCTTCGCCCGGCAGAGACCCGGACCCATCGATCTCTAACACGCACGATCTCGCCGGGCAATGAGGTCGCGCACTTGGGCCCGTGAAGAAGATTGTACGCCGTATTCGGCTGCGCTACACCCGCCATCCCTCATGGGCTTTGTCGATCTCCATAGCCATGTCCTCTATGGACTTGACGACGGAGCTCCCGACGAGAAAACGGCGATCGCGATGCTCGACGCGCTGGCATCGCTGGGGATCAGCGAGCAATGCCTGACCCCACATCAGAAAGCGTCTCAGTATCTTCCCGCGTGGGACCTGATCGAGACGACGTTCGCCAAGCTGCAGACGATCCGTAAGCCGAGCCACCCGACGCTGCGCCTCGCGGCGGAGAACATGTGGGACGATGTGTTCTTCAAGCGCTCCGTCGAGAACGCGATCCCGCACTATCGCGACACGGTCGCGTTCCTCGTCGAGATCCCGCCGCCGCTCATGCCGCCGAACATGGTCGACCAGATGTTCAAGTGGCGCATGGCGGGCAAGGTGCCGGTGCTCGCGCATCCCGAGCGCTACCAAGCGCTGTGGGACAACGATGAGCTCGCCGAGACGCTCCGCAACAGCTGTGCGTTCCTCGTCGACCTCGGCGCGATCGGTGGCTTTCACGGGCGACGCGAGATGAAGGCAGCGCGTCATCTGCTCGAGCGAGGGCTCGCGACCGCGGTCGCGACCGACGCGCACCACCTTGGCGATCTGCAGCAGGCGGCCGAGGGGCTGCGCTGGATCGAGAAGAAGCTCGGGCACGCGGCGGTCGTCCGGCTGTTCGATCAAGCGCCGCGCGCGATCCTTGCCGGCGACCTCCCCGATAGATGAGTGACACGGAGTAGATGTGAAGCTCGCGCTCAACCTCGGACTCTCGCTCGGGATGCTCGCGCTGTGCGCGTGGCTCGTGTGGCCCGACGCGACGACCCGGCAACAGCTGTCCGCGACGTTCCAGGCGCTCGAATTCGCGAAGTTCGCGCCGTATCTCGCCGCGTACATCGGCCTGCTCGTGATCGTGCAGCTGACGCGCTCGCTGCGCTGGAACTTCCTGCTCGCACCGCTCGGCGTGCGCGTCCCGTCGGGGCCGCTGCTCGCGATCTCGTCGGTCGGCTTCATGGCGATCCTCGCCCTGCCCGCTCGCCTCGGCGAGTTCGTGCGGCCGGGCCTTTTGCGCAAGCGCGGCGTGTCGGCGACGGCCGCGCTCGGCACCGTCGCGGTCGAGCGCATCATCGACGGCCTGCTCGTGTCGCTGTTCGTGTTCGGCGCGTTCTTCGCGCTGCGCGGCCCGGACTCGCCGGGCTGGATGATGCCGACGGCGTACGCGGCGCTCGGCATCTTCGCGCTCGCGATGGTGTTCCTCATCGGCGCGCTCAAGTGGCCCGAGAAGTCCGTCGGGTTCTGGCTCAAGCTGTCGCTGCTGCCGCGCCTCGCACCGCGCATCGCGAACGCGATCGAGCGCAAGCTGCTCGAGATGATCCGCGGCTTCGAGGTCATGCGCGACACGAAGAACCTCGCGTCGTTCGTCGCGTGGAGCCTCGTCTACTGGATCTGCAATGGCCTCGGCGTCTACGTGCTCGCACGCGGCTTCGGCCTCGAGCTCGGCCTCGTCGGCACGTTCGCGACGATGGGCCTCGTCGCGGTCGGCATCACGCTGCCGAACTCGCCCGGCCTCGTCGGCCAGTTCCAGTGGTTCACGCTGCTCGGCCTCTCGCTCTACATCCCGGGCGCGGCGACGAAGGGCAGCGCCATCTACGGCACGACGTTCGCGATGGCGAACGTGCACTACGGCCTGCAGGTCGTCTGGTACGTCCTGTGCGGCGCGCTCGGCCTCGCGACGCCCTGGGTGTCGTTCCACGACATCATCGACGTCCGCCGGTCCGAGCCAAAAACTGGCGACCTCCCCGCGAAGTAGCGACGATCCGCCCATGCGGCGGATCCTGCTCGCGCTTCTTCTACTCACCGGCGTCGCCCACGCGCGCTCGGAGAAGACGCTCGCGTACCAGCGCGAGCCCGCGTGGGCGGCATCGGTCCGGTTTCTCCGCGTCGACGCGAAGATGAAGGTCGTCGAGAAGGACGCCGACGCCGGCTACGTGCTGTTCGAGTACGTCGAGGAGAAGAAGACGTTCCGCGGCTCGCTCGAGGTGGTCGAGGTCGTGAAGAGTGGCCGCAAGGCCGTCCGCTTCGTGCTGACGATCGAGGACCGTCCGTCGTGGGTCGAGATCGAGCTGCTGACGAAGCTCGAGCGCAAGCTACGCGCCGAGCTCGGCTCGCCGTCGCCCGAGCCGACGCCGCCGCCGAGCAAGGAACCGCCGAAACCCGACGAGACAAAGCCCGAGGCTCCCAAGGACGACGGTCCGCCGGTCAGCGACACACCCTGATGTGAGCGAGCCCCAGCGCGTCGCCAGCGCGACCTGGTGTTAGGCTCCGTGCATGGCAGCGCCCGTCGATCTCCGCAGCGATACCGTCACGCGTCCCTCAGCCGCGATGCGGCTCGCGATGGCGAACGCCGAGGTCGCCGATGACGTCTACGGCGAGGACCCGACGGTCCGCCGCCTCGAGGAGACCGTCGCCGGCCTCCTCGGTCTCGAGGCCGCGCTGTTCACGCCGAGCGGCACGATGGCAAACCAGATCGCGCTGCGCTCGCACACGAAGCCCGGTGACGAGGTGATCATCGGCGTCGGCGCGCACTGCTGGCGTCACGAGTCGGGCGCGCTCGCCGCGCTCGCCGGCGTGCAGACGCAGGTCGTCGGCCAGGACGGCATGTTCACGGCCGCCGACGTGCGCGCCGCGTACAAGGCCGAGGATCCGTATCAGGCGCACACGCGCGTCGTCGAGGTCGAGAACACGCACAACATGGCGGGCGGCACGTGCTGGAACCGCGCGGAGCTCGCCGACGTCGTCCAGACGACGCACCAGCTCGGCATGGTCGCGCACCTCGACGGCGCACGGCTGTGGAACGCCGCGGTCGCGACCGGCGTGTCGGAGCGCGAGCTCGCCGCCGGCTTCGACTCGGTCAGCGTGTGCCTGTCGAAGGGCCTCGGCGCGCCCGTCGGCTCCGTGGTCGCGGGCAGTAAGCCGTTCATCAGGTCCTGTCACCGGTTCCGCAAGATGTACGGCGGCGGCATGCGCCAGGCCGGCATCCTCGCCGCGGCCGGCCTGTTCGCGCTCGACCACAACCGCGCGCGGCTCGGCGAGGATCACGCGAACGCGAAGGCGCTCGCCGAGGCGCTCGCCGGCGCGCCGGGCATCCGCATCGACATGACGAAGGTCCAGACGAACATCGTCATGATCGACCTGTCCCACGGCACCGCGCGCGCGCTGATCGAGCTCGCGAAGGAGGATGGCGTGCTGCTCGGCGCGGCCGGGCCGCAGCGCGTGCGTGCGGTCACGCACCTCGACGTCGATCGCGAAGGCGTGCTGCGCGCCGCGCAGGTCATCGCGGAGATCGCCGCGAAGCTGTGATGCGTACGGTGCGTCTGCTCGCGGTGCTGCAACTTCTCGCCTGCTCCGCGCCGGCGACGTTGCCCGAGCTCGTGAAGGCAGAGAAGCTCGCCGACGGCGGCGATGTCGACGGCGCGGTCGCCGCGTATCGCGAAGCGCAGACGAGCTGTCACCGCCTGCGCCCCGAGCGCCGCGCAAAGCAGGCGTGCGGCGAGGCGCTGCTCGGCGAGGCCGACGCGCAGGAGCGTGGCGGACGGATCGACACGGCGATCGCGACGTATCTCGCGATCCCACCGCGCGTGCCCGACGATCCGACGACCGCAGCGACGGCGCTGTATCGCGCGGGCGAGCTGTTGCTCGGGCAAGGCAAGGTCGTCGAGGCGTGGACCGCGCTGTGGAAGGTCGTCACCGATTTCCCCGACGAGCCGCTTGCCGGCGATGCGGTCAAGACGCTCGTCGCGGACGGCCGCCACCGCGATGCGGCCGCGCTCGCCGACCAGCTCGCGAAGCTGCTCACGCCGCTCTCCGACACGGCCGTCGCCGACAACCTCGTGTGGTGGCTCGCCGACCTCACCGAGCACGAGCTCGGCAACAAGCAGGCGGCGCGCGCGCTCTACGACCGCATTCCGGTCGACTGGCCGAGCAGCGGCTTTCGCGACGATGCGCGCTGGCACGCGGCGCGCCTGTCGCGCGAGCTCGGCGACTCGCAGGGCGCGGTCGATCGGCTGCGCAAGCTGCTGGCGACGCGCGAGGTCGCGCTCGGCCCCGGCAGCTACTTCTCGATCTGGCTCGACGACGCGCAGCTCCTGATCGGCAAGATCTTCCGCGACGACCTCGGCGACCTGCCGAGCGCGATCGCGGCGTTCCGCCAGCTGCCGAAGGACTACCCGGCGTCGATCCTGAAGGACGATGCGCTGTACGAGCTCGCGGTCACCTACGACAAGGCGCACGACGCCGCGGGCGCGTGCCGCGCGATCGCCGCGCTGAAGAAGCAGTCGCCGGACTCGAAGTACATCGAGCGCACGGGCGACATCGCCGCGGAGCTCAAATGTCCGTAGCGATCAGCCTGCGCGACGTGCACAAGCGGTTCGGCCGCCGCGAGGTGCTGTCCGGTATCACGCTCGAGGTCGCCAAGGGCGCGAAGCTCGGCCTGATCGGCCCGGCGGCGTCGGGCAAGAGCGTCATCCTGAAGCTCGTGTGCGGCCTCGATCACCCCGATCGCGGCGACATCGACGTGCTCGGCGAGAGCGTCGTCGGCAAGCGAGAGGTGCAGCTCGGCGATCTACGCCAGCGCATCGGCATGCTGTTCCAGAACTACGCGCTGTTCGACTTCCTCGACGTGAAGGGCAACGTCGCGTTCCCGCTCGAGCAGCGCGGTGGCTTCGCGGCCGACGACATCGCGAAGCGCGTCGAGACGAGGCTGCGCGCCGTCGGCCTCGCGGGCAGCGAGCACAAGCTGACCGGCGAGCTGTCGGGCGGTATGAAGAAGCGAGTCGGCATCGCCCGCGCGACGGTCGCCGACGCCGAGATCGTGATCTACGACGAGCCGACCGCGGGCCTCGATCCGGTGACGACGCAAAAAATCTACGACCTGCTCGCCGAGGACCAGGCGCGGACCGGAGCGACCGTGCTCGCGGTATCGTCCGACGTCGTGGCGCTCGCCAAGTTCGTCGACGAGATCGCGTTCCTCTACGAGGGCAAGATCCTCTATCGGGGCCCCGCCGCGACCGTCGCCGATGCGCCCGATCCGATCGTCCGCCAGTTCGTGCGCGGCGACCTCGAAGGCCCGCTGTCCAAGGAGAAGACGCAGGAGGCGGAGGCATGATCGGGGAGCGGGCGCTCGCCGGCATCGGCGCAGGTGCGATCCGCGTCGCCGAGGAGGTCGGCGGCATCATCGTGCTCACCGCGCAGGTCATTCGCGCGCTGTTCCCGCCGCGCCTCGACTGGCGCGAGCTGATGAAGAACCTCTACAAGATGGGCAACCGCTCGGTGCCCATCATCGTGCTCACCGCGTTCTTCGCGGGCGGCCTGATGACGCTGCAGACCGGTCCGTTCGTGAAGAAGCTCGGCGCGACGTCGCTCGCCGGCTGGGGCGCGGGCTACGCCGTGCTGCGCGAGATCGGTCCGATCCTGATCGCGCTCATGTTCTCGGGCCGCGTCGGCGCGAACAACACGGCGGAGCTCGGCACGATGACCGTGACCGAGCAGCTCGACGGTTTGCGCGCGCTCGCGATCGATCCGGTGAGATTCCTCGTCGTGCCGCGCGTGGTCGCGATGATCGTGATGCTCGTCGCGCTCACCATCATCGGCGACCTCGTGTCGCTGCTCGGCGCGTCGGTCGTCGGCCGCGCGATGCTCGATATCGACTGGGCGACGATGTACTACTCGTTCGCCGACAACCTGAAGCCGTACGACTTCTTGCACGGCATCTACAAGTCGATCGCGTTCGGCGCGGCGATCGCGGTGTCGAGCTGCTACTTCGGCGTCACCGTGCGCGGCGGTGCGGTCGGCGTCGGCAAGGCGGTGAACGCTGCAGTCGTCGCGGCTGCCGTCACGATCATGCTGCTCGACTTCTTCATCACCTATACAACCGGATGAAGGCGATCACCTCACGCATCGAGCACCTCGGTGGCGTCGTCGTCGACGCCAGCCGCGCCGCGATCGAGCTGTGGCTCGTCTACGTGTCGACGATCGCCGGCATCATCCGAGGGCTCTCGCGCAAGGCGGGCGGCCGAGGCCGGCCCAAGGGCGAGATCACGCGCCAGCTCTACTTCATCGGCAACAAGTCGCTCATCTTCATCATCGTCACGCTCGGCTTCATCGGCATGGTGATGTCGTACGAGGCGTGTCTGCAGCTGTCGCGCGTCACCGGCGACTACTCGCAGCTCGGCACGCAGTTCATCCGGCTGATCGTCTCCGACTTCGGACCGACGCTGACCGCGCTGATGCTCGCGACGCGCGTCGGCGCCGGCATCGCCGCCGAGATCGGGTCGATGAAGGTCACCGAACAGATCGACGCGCTTCGCATGAGCGGCGTGTTGCCGATCGACTACCTGATCGTCCCTCGCTTCATCGCCTGCATCATCATGACGCTGATGCTGTCGACGCTCGGCGGCGCGATCATGTACGGCGCCGGCGGCCTCACCGCGCAGTACTCGTTCGGCGTCAACCCGAACCTCTTCTTCGACCTCACGCTGATCCGGCCGCGCCACCTCATCCTCATGGTCGTCAAGGCGATCGCCTACGGCGCGGCGATTCCGGTCGTCGCCGGGTTCTGCGGCCTCCGCGCGCGCGGCAGCTCCGAGGGCGTCGGCTGGGCGACGACCGCCGCGGTCATCGGCTCGAGCTTCTCGGTGATCGTCCTCGACTTCGTGCTCTCGGCAGCCGCGCTGTTCCTCACGGGGGGAGATTTGTGAAGGCGCCACCGGAGAGCGCGTACATCGAGTTCAAGGACGTCCAGAAGGCGTTCGGCGGCAAGCCGGTGCTGCGCGGCATGAACCTCGCCGTGAACAAGGGCGAGGTGATGTTCATCATCGGCACGTCGGGCGTCGGCAAGTCGGTGACGATCAAGCACCTGATCGGCCTGCTCCGCATCGATGCCGGCGAGATCTGGTTCGACGGCACGCGCATCGATCAGATTCCCGAACGCAACCTCGCGCCACTGCGCAAGCGCATCGGCATGGTGTTCCAGAGCTCGACGCTGTTCGACTCGATGACGCTCGCCGAGAACGTCGCCCTGCCCCTTCGCAAGCATCAGGCGATGCGGCACTCGGTGGCGCTCGAGGAGGCGAATCGCCGGCTCGCGCAGGTCTACATGGCGGAGTACGCGGACCGCTATCCGGCGGAGCTGTCCGACGGCATGCGCAAGCGCGCCGCGATCGCGCGCACGCTCGCGCTCGGCCCCGAGGTCGTGCTGTTCGACGAGCCGACGACCGGCCTCGATCCGGTCAGCGCGCGCCGGGTCGACCGGCTGATCCGCGAGCTCGCCACGACGCTCGGCGTCACCGCGATCGTCGTGTCACACGATCCGCCGTCGATCTTCGGCATCGCCGACCGCGTTGCCTTCCTTTACCAGGGCAAGGTCCACGTCGTGGCAACGCCCGCCGAGCTCCGCGCGTCTCCCGATCCGGTGGTCCAGCAGTTCATCAACGGCAACTCCACGGGACCGATGGAAACTCCTGGCTTCTGAGAATTCCTCGTCTTGCCGGCACCGCGGGTCGCCGTCATGCTGCGCCGAATGCGTCGTCTGGTGTTCGGGGTCCTCGCCGTCGGCGCATTCGCGTGTGCGGGCAACATGGCGACCGATCCGTACGCGCCGAGGTCCGGCGGTACGATCGACCAGCGCGCCGGCAGCGTCCCCGACGTGCGCTGCGCGGGCACGCCGGCCGTCGGTCCCAAGCGCGGCTTCCGCAGCTGGCGCTCCGGCATGATCACCGCGATCGCGCGCGCCGATCATCGCGGCTACGACCTCGTCGCGACACAGTCCGAGCCGCAGGTGCTCCGCGGCACGCTCGCCTACGGCCTCACCGACAAGTCGCTCGAGCACGAGGACGTCGACCTCTTCACCTGCGTCGCCGGCGCGTGGCAGCTCGCCGGGACCGCTCGCACCGACGATAACGGCGACTTCGCGCTCCGCCTCGAGGGCGCGCAGCGGATGCCGATCGGGCTCCGCGACGTCTACGGCTCGGTCGTCGGCGATCGCACCGGATTTCGCTGCCTCGCGTACGTCGCCCCCGCCGGCTCGCAGCTCGTCGTCTCCGACGTCGACGGCACGCTGACCGCGAACGAGAACCAGTTCGCGAAGGCGGTGTTCCTCGGCCGTCGGGTCGGCGCACAACCCGGCGCCGCGGAGGCCCTGTCGCGCGCGACCGCCGCCGGCTACCAGGTCGTCTACGTGACCGCGCGCGGCGAGCGCTTCACCGATGCGACGCGACACTGGCTCGCCACACACGGCTTCCCACGCGGCCCGGTGCGGCTCGCGCCGACGCTCGTGCTGCGCCCCGGCGCGCCGACCGTCGCGTACAAGAAGCGCGTCATCGGCGAGCTCGCCGCCGACTTCGCCATCGCCGGCATCGGCAACCGCAGCAGCGACATCACCGCCTACCGCGCGGCGGGCCTGGCGCCCGAGCGCATCTTCATCAAGCTCCCCGAGTACGCCGGTGAGGTCGCGACATCGCTGCGCCAGGGCGCGGCGATCGGCTTCGGCCACTACAGCGCGCTCTTCGCGAAATAGGGTCAGACACAAGTTCCACAAGTTGCTGCACGAATTGCGCAACAACTTG
>JABFXX010000220.1 GCA_013368795.1 Kofleriaceae bacterium | reverse complement strand
GCTCGCCGTCGGCGACGAGGCCCGACAGCTCGCGCTGGTTCCCCGGCACGACGCCGCCCCAGAACCCGACATCGACCGCGCACTGCCCCTTCGCCGCCGCCCGCTTCGCCGCGAATGCCTCGCGCGTCGTCGTCGGCGGGATCGAGTTGAGCGGCATGTCGACGAGCGTCGTGACGCCGCCGATCGCCGCGGCCGTCGTCGCGGTCGCGAACCCTTCCCACTCGGTGCGCCCCGGCTCGTTCAGGTGCACGTGCGTGTCGACGATGCCCGGCAAGATCGCGAGCTCGCCGTAGTCGACGACGTTGCCCGGTGCGTCGCTCCACTCGCCGACGCGCGTCACCTTGCCGTTCGCGACGTGAATCGAGGCAGGCTTCACGGCGCCATCGGTCACGACGCGCTGCGATCGCACGACGAGGTCAGTCATCGACCTCGCAGCGTACTACGCGATGATCTCAGGCGGCGCGCCCGGCGTCGGCGGATCGTCGATCTCGTGCGGCATCGGATCGTGCGGGTCGGGCGGCGAGACCGGCGGATCGCGGCGCGCCGGCTCTGGCGACGGCGGCTCCTTCTCCGGCGGAATCTCCTCCGGCTTCGACGGTGGTTCCTTCTCCGGCTTTGGAGGATTCGTCGGCTGCTCGCGGTGGGGATCGAGCGGCTGGCCGGGTCCCTTCGGGTTCTCCGGACCCTCAGGCGAGATCATCAGCACTTCCATGAGCGCTTGCTAGTGCAAGCGGTCTGCCTACTGCAGCTTCGCGCCTTGCTCGATCCATGCGCCGAGCTCGGCGCGCTCGAGGTCCGTGATCTTGGTCTTGTTCACGAGCGGCATCGTGCGCTGGCGCACGGCGCGCTCGAGAATGCGATCCTTCATCAGCACGATCGCCTCGGGCGTGTCGAACTTGACGTTGTTCGGTGCAACCTTGAAGACGTCGTCGGTCGGGTGGGTCGAGTGACACACCATGCAGCGCTGCACGATGATCTCCTGCGCGCGAGAGAACGACACCGGTCCGTTCACGACCGGACCTGTGTGGAGCTGGATGCGCGTGATGACGAGGAGCCCGGCGATGCCAAACGCGCCCATCGCGAACGCGGGCGCGAGCCACGCACCCTTCACGAGCTCCTTGCCCTCGCCGCGGTAGCGGATGTTCATGAAGTGGCGAACACCCGCGCCGCCGATCATCACCGAGATCAGGACGAGCCAGTTGAGCGGATGGCCCGTCGCTGCCGGAAAGTGATTCGACAGCATGATGAAGAGCAGCGGGAACGTCAGGTAGTTGTTGTGGATGCTGCGCTGCTTCGCGCGGATCGACAGCGACGCATCCTGCTCCTTGCCCGACTGCGTCGCCTCGACGAGGCCCTTCTGCGACGGCACGATGACCATCCAGACGTTGCCCGTCATGATCGTTCCGATCATCACGCCTGTCTGCATGTACGCGGCGGGGCCGTTGAAGAACTTCGTGAACGCGAAGATCGACGCGAACAGGCCGACGATCGAGACGATCGTCGCGAAGCGCGGGTTCTTCTGGCCGATGGTGTCCCACAGCGTGTCGTAGAGCAGCCACGCGCAGAACAGGATCCCGACGGACATCGCGATCGCGACCGCGTTCGAGTAGTCCTTCACCGCCGGGTCGACCAGCGGGACCTTGCCCATGTAGTAGACGATCACGAACAGCGAGATGCCGGTCGCCCACGTCGTGAAGTTCTGCCACTTGAACCAGTGGAGCGTCTTCGGCATCTCGCCGGGCTCGAGCAGCTTCTTCTCGACGTCGTAGAACGCGCCGGAGTGCAGCATGAAGATCTTGCCCTGCGAGAGGCGAGACAGGCCGGGGTGCTGCTTCTCGAGGTTGCGATCGAGCCAGTTGAACAGCATCGAGTTGCCAACCCACATGATCCCCGCGATCAGGTGTGCCCACCTGAACAGGACGTCGAGCAACTCGGAGAACCGCACGGGTCCGGCATATTATCCGGGCATGCGGTTCGTTGTCGTGTCCGCGCTCCTCCTAGTCACCGGTTGCAAGTCAGAGGACAAGACGCCCCCACCTCCGCCGCCGGAGAAGGCCCCCGAGCCGCCTCCGCCGAGGAAGAAGCTGGGCCCCGTGAGCTTTGGCACCTGCACGCTGAAGTCGACCGGCGCGTTCGAGGCCGAGGAGACGATCGAGGCCGACAAGAAGTCGGCGGCGAGCAAGTACTGGCAGGCCGAGGACCAGCGCGGCGCCGCGCCGATGCCGGCACTCACGATCAACTGCGTCGGCAAGGACCTGCGCGTCTCGATCGTGTCGTCGCCGAACGGCGCGGTCCCGTACGGCCTCAAGACCTACGACGTCGTGAAGAACGGCGACCTCGTGCTGATCGGCCGCGCCGGCGATCAGCTCTCGGACTTCGGGGGCACGGTGCAGATCGACGCGTTCGACAGCAAGCACGTCACGGGCACGCTGAAGATCACGGCGAAGCAGGGCATGGGCAAGAAGCGCGTCGCGATCGAGGGCAGCTTCGACCTCGCGTGTCCCGGCATGGCCGGTTGCGCCCACTGATCAGCAGTTCTCCGGATAACGCGCCGGTCTCATGAACACTTCCCGAGGGTCGTGCGTTGGGACCACGTGCGCCGCGTCTACCTCGTCCTCGTGCTGTCCGCATGCTCGAGTCGACAGACCGAGCAGGCGTCCGAACTCACCGAAACTCCGAGCCTCGTGTCGGTCGCTCCCGACGACGATGCGGCGGCCCCGATCGACACGGGCAGCGCCGCCACGGTTGCAGACGATCCGACGCGCTACACCGCGCCAGCAAAGCCGAAGGTCGACGATGTCGCCAAACCTCGCCGGCTGTCGTCGGGCCGGCACGGCACCTCGATCGCGAGCGTCGAGATTTCGGCCGACGGCGCCGGCGTCGTGTCGCTCGATGCCGAGGCGCACGCCCGGCTGTGGCCGGCGCTCGACGGGTCGCGCGAGCCGCTCGCGCTGCCGCTGACCTCGCCGTCGAAACTCGTCGTGCACCACGATGCCAATGGGTTCGCGATCGCGTCACTCGATACCGGCGGGGGCATCGAGATCCTCGACATCGACGACGCCGACATGCTCGTGAAGAAGACGACGCTCGCCGCCGAGCCCCCGTACGCGTACGTCGTCGCGACGGGTGGCGGCTTCCTCGCGATGCGCGAGGATCATCAGGTCGAGTGGATCGATCGCGCAGGCGTGCGCGGCGCATCGCTGACGCCGCCGCACGGCGAGCGACTCGCGGGGCTGTTCGGCATGGCGGACCGCGTGCTGGCGCTCGTCGAGACGCGCGACGGCATCCACGGCCAGTGGATCGAGACGACGAACGGCAAGCTCGCGTGGGGTCCGGCGACGCCGAAGCTCGATCTCGATCCAGAGCGCACGTTCATGAGCCCCGACGGCACGCACCTCATCGCGATGCGAGCGAAGCGCAACGAGCCAGCGGTGTTCGAGCTCGCGACAGGCGCCACGAAGTCGCTGAAGCAGCGCGATCCGACCGCGCCGCCGGTGTTCGAGCTCGAGGTCCCGCAGCGTTCGATGAACCGGTTCGGGATCGATCCGCCGGGCACGCTGCTCGGGTTCGCGTCGAACGATCGCGTCGTGTTCTCCGACGTCAACGTGAACGGCGGGCCGTTCGCCTGGTACGACCTGCGAGGCAAGACGATGGCGCAGATGTCGCCAGAGCTCAGCTTCATGTTCGCGACGGACTTCACCGCGTTCGGCGGCGGCAAGGCGGTGAGCTTCATGGATCGCGAGCTTGTCGTCGTGAAGCCGACGAAGCTCGACTACATCGGCTATCGCACCCGCACCGCGCGAGGGCTGCACGCGACGTCCGCGGGCATGGTCGCGACGGTCGGCGGGGCGAGGCTGCTGGACGATCGGCTGCGCGCCGGCAAGCGCGTCGAGTCCGAGCGGCTCGGCGTCGCCGAGAATCTCGAGCTCGTTTCGATCGGCCCGCCGCAGCGAGCCAAGGACCAGTGGCTCGAGAAGCTCGAGGACGACGTGCTCGAGCGCCGCAAGATCGCCACGCGCGTCGCGCTCTACGATGTCGCGGCCAAGAAGGTGCTCCAGAGCTGGCGGATCGCGAACAGGAGCAAGCGCGTGCGCTACGAGCCCGCGACGAAGCGCATGGTGATCGATCACGGCAAGCAGCTCGAGGTCGCGACGTTCGATCCGGCGACGCGCACGTTCGGACCGTCGACGAAGATCGCGGTCCCGCCGATGACGGACGTCGTGCTGCTCGATCCCGCGATCGCCAGCGGCGACGTCGCGATCACGGTGCACGGAAAGGAGCTCCGCCGCTGGCGCGCCGAGGATCTCGACGCTGCGACCGCGCCCGCGCCGATCGTGCTCGCCGCCACGCCCGAGGCGATCGATCGTGCGGGTCACGTCTACATCCGCGAGAAGCCCGACACCGTTGTCATCTCGGGACCTGGCCGCGACATCCGCGTCGCCGAGCTCGACGGCTGGAAGCTGCGACCGAACACCGACGGCACGCGCATCGCGGCATTCCGCCCGAGCGGCATCATGCTGCTCGACGGCGATGGCCGCGCGCTGTGGACGATCGGCATGCCCGGTGTCGCGAACCTCGCGTGGACCGCCGACGGCAAGCTGATCGCGCAGGCGCGCGACCTCGTCGAGCTATCGACGGCCGACGGCAGCATCGTCTACGCGCAGTGCGGCTGGACCTTCGCGCGCCGGTCAAAGCCGATCGAGGACTTCATCCCGACCGACCAGACGTACTGCGATCGCTAGCCGGTGCAGCCGGCCGCGAGGCGCCGAGGGAGTTGCGCTCGTTGAAGGCGTCCCCGTTATTGAGCGCGGAGCTGGGCGAGGGCACTTGCGAGCTGCGCGCCACCGCGCAGCAGCGGCGCCGCGAGGTCGCCCTTGGCGTCGAGCCGCGCACGCACGGTGCGCAGCGTGAACGCGCGAGGATCGAGCTTCGGCGTCAGCTCGTCCCATGCGACGGGCGTCGAGACCGTGGCGCCGTCGGCACCGCGCAGCGAGTACGGCACGACGAGCGTCTTGGCCATGTACTGCTTGTGATCGATCAGCAGCTTGCCGTGCCGGTCCTTCTTCTCGGGCGCCTCGGTGATCTTGTCGGGAAGCAGCCGCAGCAGCAGCTTCGAGATGCCGCGGCCGAGCTCCTCTGCGTGCTCGAACGTGTGGCCGGGCGCGAGCGGAACGAGGATGTGGATGCCGCGCTGGCCGCTCGTCTTCACGACGCTCGGCAGGTCGAGTAGCTCGAGCACGCGGCGCACCGCGAGCGCGATCTCGACGAGGTCAGGCCAGGTCGTGCGCTCGCCGGGATCGAGATCGATCATCGCGTAGTCGGGCGACTCGAGCGACGACAGCCGGCTCGTGAAGCCGTGATAGGTGAGCCCTGCCTGGTTCGCCATCCACAGCAGAGCGTCGCTGTTCTCGATCACGATCCGGCGGACACCGTCGACCCACGCAGCGCGCAGGTAGTCGGGCGCGCGCGGCGGCATGCGATGCTGGTACCAGTCGAACTCGTCGATGCCATCGGGCCAGCGCTGGACGACGACGGGGCGATCGAGGAGGTGTGCGACGAGCAGCGGCGCGACGTCCTGGTAGTAGCCGATGATGTCGCGCTTGCAGATGCCGTCGCGCGGGTAGAGGACCTTGTCGGCGTTCGACAGCGGCGGCGGTGGCGAGAGGCTGCGCTGCCAGTCGATGCGCTCGGCGGTGGTCGGATGCGAGCACCAGGCTGCGCTGTAGTCTCCGTCGAGCGAGCGCGAGACGACACCACGCAAGCCGAGCGGCGCCGCCGCCTCGAGCACGCGCGCGAGCGTGCCGTCGAGTGCCTGCGAGGGCATGAGCGAGGTGGTCCCCGCACCGAGCAGCTTCGCGAGCCTCGCACGCCGTTCGACGAGTGGTTTACCGCGCAGATCGTCGTCGCCCTCCCACAGGAGGTCCCAGCACATGATCATCGCTTCGCCGACGGCCGAACCCGACGCGACCGCTGCGCGAAGTCGCTCGAACGAAGGCACGCCTCGCTCGTCGAGGACGCACACGACACCATCGAGCGCGACCTTCTGCGCGGCGAGCTTACCGATCGCACGTGCGGCATTGGGAAAGGTCTTCGTCCAGTCGCGATGGTCGTGCGCCGTGATGCGAACGTCGTCGCCGACGCGAGTCACGAGGACCCGATGTCCATCCCACGCGGGCTCGATCAACGTGCCCTTCCCTTTACCCGTTTCGGCGCCGTCCGAGATCGCCGCGAGCGTGAACTGACGAGCGAGCGCGAACGCAGACTCGCCGGTGGTCCGTCGACGACGTCGTCGACGATCTATCGCCATGCGCGGGCGATCGCCTCGGCGATACCGCCGCCGTGTCCCGTCTGTCTCTGCAGCCGGTCCGTCGCCTTCGACGCGACATGCTCCGGCGCGCCGCCCATCGCGAACGATCGACCGGCGACCTCGAACATCGGCACGTCGTTGACCCAGTCTCCGACGGCGACCGCATCCGCCGTCGTGCAGCCGATGCGCTCGCACAGCGCCGCAAGCGCGGTGCCCTTCGTCGGTCCCGCGGCGCGGACCAGGATCGCGTGCTTGCCGGGGACCCACGACACCGGGAAGCTGACCGAGAACACGTCGGTGGCGTGCGCCTTGAGGATCTCGTGCGCGGCGGTCACCGCGTCGGCCTCGCCGATCGCGACGGCGGCGAGCGGATCGTTCGCCCACACGCGGGCATCGAGTGCCTCCTCGACGACGCGCAGCTTCGGCGACCACGTGCTGACGTACTTCGCGTAGGGCTCGCCGTCCTCGTCGTGGTGGATGCCATCGTGCTCGAACACGAAGCTCGCGAGCCCGTGGGTGCCGAACGCGTCGCGGAGGAGGGTCGTGACCTTGCCGGTCATGCCGTGGCGGACGAGCGTCCGCTCGGTCTCGGCCTCGACCAGATGGCTACCCTCGACGCAGGCGATCGGGCCCACGATCTCGCAGGCGCGGGCGGCCTCGACCGACCCGGAGTGCAACCGTCCCGTCACGATGGTCACGGTGACGCCCGATGCGCGAAGGTCGCGGATCGCCGCAACATCTGCGGGATCGACGGTCTTGTCGTCGCGCAGCAGGGTGCCATCGAGGTCTAGCGCCAGCAGCCGGTACGACATGAGGTTGCCACTTTACCCCAGGACCCCCGAACGCCCCACTTGGCGATGGCATGCGCCGACGCTGATTACTACAATCGGGTCCGTGTCGGGAGATATCTCGGGTGCGGTAGCGCGCGTCGCCGCGGCGGGTCGCGCTGCATGGCCGGGCGTCTCCGTTTCCGACGCATCGATCGCGGCGAGGCTCGAGGCCCGGCTACGCGACGAGCCCGAGGCGTCGCTCGACAATCTCCACGACGCCGACCTGTACCTGGCGATCGGCCTCGCCGAGGGCGATACCGCTGCGCTCCGCGCGTTCGAGACCGACCTCGTGCCGCAGATGGATGTCGCGCTGCGCCGGCTCCGGCTGGGTGGCGGCACCGCAGACGAGGTGAAGCAGGCGCTGCGGTTCGAGCTGCTCGTCGGCGACGGCCACAAGAAGATCTCTGACTATGCGGGCCGCGGCGAGCTGGCCGCGTGGCTGCGCGTGACCGCGACGCGCAAGGCGCTCAAGGCGATCCGCAAGATCGATCGAGAGGAGACGCTCGACGAGATCTTGCTCGATCACTGGCCCGACGCGACGCCGGGGCCCGAGCGCAAGCACCTGCGCGCCCAGTACACGACGGAGCTGAAGAAGGCGATCCGCGAGGCGTTCGCCGCGCTCGAGGTTCGCCAGCGCAACCTGCTGCGCCAGCACATCCTCGACGAGCTGACGATCGACGACCTCGCGAGGCTCTACCGGGTGCACCGCGCGACGTGCGCGCGCTGGCTCGCCGACGCCCGCGCCGACCTCGGCAAGCACACGCGCAAGAAGCTGATCGCCGCGCTCGGCATGCCGAACAAGGACGACGTCGACAGCCTGCTGCGGTTCCTCGATAGCGACATCGAGCTCTCGATCTCGCGGATCTTGATGTCTCGATGACGCCCTGCCCTTCCCCCGACAAGCTCCTCGGGTTCACCCAGGGCGCGCTCACCGACGATCAGGCAGCCGTCGTCGAGAAGCACATCGACGATTGCGCCGAGTGCCGCGCGGTCCTGTCGAACCTCGCCCGCGGTGGCCCACCGCCGAGCTTCGGCCGGTATCGCATCGACACCGTGCTCGGCTCGGGCGGCATGGGCATCGTCTATCGCGCGTACGATCCGCAGCTCGCGAGACCGCTCGCGATCAAGGTCGTTCGCCGCACCGGTGACGACACGCAAGGCCGCGCGCGACTCGTCCGCGAGGCGCAGGCACTCGCGCGGCTGTCGCATCCGAACGTCTGCCACATCTACGACGTCGGCACCGAGGGCGACGAGGTGTGGCTCGCGATGGAGCTGATCGATGGCGTGTCGTTGCGCCAGTGGGCCGGCGAGCGCAGGCCGCGCGAGGAGCTGATCGCGGTGCTGCTCGGCGCCGCCGAAGGTATCGCCGCCGCACATGCCGCCGGCCTCGTCCACCGCGACGTCAAGCCGGAGAACGTGCTCGTCACGCGCGACAACCGCGCGATCGTCACCGACTTCGGCCTCGCGCGGCACGGCGATCAGATCGATCCGAACGCATCGACGCTGTCGACCGATCCGCACCTGACCGCGACCGGCGCGATCGCCGGCACGCCCGCCTATCTCGCACCGGAGCAGCTGCTCGGCGATCCGCTCGACGGGCGCGTCGATCAGTTCGCGTGGGCGGTGATGGCGTGGGAGCTGATCACCGGCAGCCGGCCGTTCCCGATCGTGTTCGCGGTGCGCGTCGAGGCGATCCGCGCAGGCCTGACGCCGCCGCCGGACCTGCCGCCGTCGCTCGCGTCGGCGCTGACGAAGGCGATGCACGCGTCGCCGGAAGATCGCTTCGACTCGATGCGCGAGCTGATCGACGCGATCAAGGCGACGCCGACGCCCGCGAAGAGCCGCGCGCGCACCGCCGCGATCGCTGGCGCGGTCGTCGCCGCAGCCGCCGGCGTCGCGATCACCGCGTGGCAGTTCAAGTCGGAGCCCAAGCCCGCGCCGGCGCCGACGCCGCTCGTGACCGCCGGCTCTGCTGTGCCTTCACCGACACCGGCACCTCCGCCGGCCGCGAAGATCGAGGAGCCGGCTCCGCAGGTCGAGGCTGCGAGGACCGAGCGCGCGCCTGCCCCGGCACCCACCGCGGCGATCGCAGCCGCGCCGCCGTCGCCGACGAAGACCGTCACCGTACCGAAGTCGGCTGCGAAGAAGCTCGCCGCGTCGCCCGGCAACACGACGATGCCCGCGCCGGTCGCCGCGCCCCCGCAGCCCGCAGCGACGACGCTGACGCCGCAGCAACAGGCGGTGCTCGACTCGATGGAGCGGAAGTACTGCCGGAGTTGCGCGATCGCGTCGGTGGACGCGTTCTGTCACATCCCGTACGACTTCTCGAAGCCGAACTTCACGTACCGCTCGATGGTGCTCGACTGGGGCACCGTCACGAAGATGGAGACCGAGACCGGCACGTTCCGCGACGAGCCGATTCACATGAACGTGATCACGGTGCGCGGTCAGCGTCGCACGTACCGGTTCGACGATGACTTGCTCGTCGGCCGCCTCGTCACGAAGGTCGGCGCGCTGCTCGCAATCTGCGAGGACGACCAGAGCGACATCTACCAGCTCGCCGGCGGTCCACTCGATCGCACGCGCTCGGTGATCACGCTGTCGGCGCCGCCGAAGATCGACGACGCCGCGCGTCTGCAGGCCAAGCACCTCCCCGAGATCAGGATCGCCGCCGCCGCCGTCCACAAGAGCATCGGCGACCTCGATCCGAACGGCCGCTACCTCATCAACGCCAAGGTCGAGGCGATCGACGGTGCGCTCTACAAGATGGACCGCTACTGGCTCGACGTTCCCAAGGGCACGCCCGGCGCGTCGAAGATCGGCGTGAAGAAGCGGCTGTGGATGGTCGTCGAGAAGCCCGAGATCCAGGATCAGGCCGACGGCTCCAAGCACCTCGTCGTGCATGCCGCGGCGATCCTCGACGAGATCTTTCCGTAACGCTACGGCTTCGGCTTCAGCTCGTCGAGCGCCGGCTCGTCGATCGCGACGTGCACCGCGCCGACGTTCTCCTCGAGGTGATGGACCTTGCTCGTGCCGGGAATCGGCAGCATCACCGGCGAGCGCGCGAGCAGCCACGCGATCGACAGCTGCGCCGGCGTGCAGCGCAGCCGTTTTGCGACCGCCTCGAGCGAACCGCCGCCACCGGCGAGCGCGCCGATCGCGAGCGGGAAGAACGGCAGAAACGCGATGCCCTTCTGCTCGCACAGCTCGAGGACCTTCTCGGGATCGCCGGTCATCGGCATCGGTCCCGCCTTGCCGCTCAGGTTGTAGAGGTTCTGGACGGCGACGATCGGCGTCTTCGCGAGCGCCTGCTCGCACTGCTGCACGGTGACGTTGCTGAGCGCGAGGTGGCGGATCTTGCCGGTCTTCTGGACGTCGATCAGGACGTCGAGCGCCTCGCCGAACGAGATCGGCGCGTTCTCGATCCAGCGCAGGTGCACGACCGGCAGCTGCTCGAGACGCAACGTTTGCAGGTCGGTGTCGACGCCCGCGCGCAGCTCCTCGGGTGTCAGCGCCTGCACCCAGCTCTTGTCGGGCATGCGCTTACCGCCGAGCTTCGTCGCGATGACGAGGTCGCTCGGGTACGGATACAGCGACTCGAGGATGAGCCGGTTCGCGACGTGCGGACCGTAGTACCAGGCGGTGTCGATGAAGTTGATGCCGAGCTCGATCGCGCGACGAAGCACCGCGCGCGCCGCCGACGGGTCAGCCGGTTCGCCCCACACGTCCTTGCCCGGCAGGCGCATCGCACCAAAGCCGAGGCGGCGAACCTGAAGATCGCCAAGCCGGATCGTTTCTGGACCGTGAGCGAAGCGCGGCAACATCTGATACGACCTTGCCATGGGTGTCTCGCGCCTGACAGTCGGGAGCTTCTTGTTCGGCATCGCCGGACTCGCGAGCATCGTGGCGCCAGCGCACGCCCAGCCTGTGCAGGCGGGACCAAGCGGCACCAGCGCCGTCGACCCGGCCGACCTGCCGCCGCTGCCTCCGCCGACTGACGATCTGTCGAGCTCGGCCACCGTGCTCGCTGCGTCGGCGGCTGAAGAAGATGTCGTCGTCGGCGCTGCGAAGCGCGAGCAGAGCCTCGGCAACGTCGCCTCGGCCGTCACCGTGGTCAGCGCCGATCGCATTCGCCGGTTCGGCTATCGCACCGTCGGCGAGGCCGTCGCCGGAGTTGCCGGCGTCTACCTCGAGGACAACCGCATCAACGCCTCGCTCGGCATCCGCGGCCTCCAGATCCCTGGCGACTTCAACACGCGCATCCTGATCCTGATCGACGGCGCGACGGTCAACGAGGCATGGGGCGCATCATCTGGCCTCGGCTTCGAGAACCTCGTATCGATCGACGACATCGCGCGCATCGAGGTCATCCGCGGCCCGGTGTCGTCGGTCTACGGCGCGAATGCGTTCTTCGGCATCATCAACATCGTCACGCGCGGCGCATCCGAATCGTCGCGCGCGTACGGCCGCATCAGCGCGAACAAGATCGTCGGCGTGGTCGGTACCGCCGGCTTCGCGGTCGGCGACGTCGATCGCCAGGTGCGCGGCTCGGTGCTGTCGATGGGACGGTTCGGCGAAACGCTCGATCTACCCGACGTCGGCAATAACCTCTCCGGCGACACGTCGTACGGCGTGCTCGCGTCGCTCGTCGGCACGTACGGCCGCACGTTCGGCCAGGTTCGCGCGTACCGCGTGCGCCGCGACTCGCCGTTCGCGCCCTACGACGGCGACCCCGCCGATTCCGATCCGTACAAGCAGTACAACACGCAGATCCTCGTCGAGGGCGGCCACACGCGCGAGCTATCCAAGCGGCTCACGCTCGCGGTCCGCGGCTACCTCAACATCTATCGCTTCTACGACGACATCGCCGAGGTCGGCGCGACCGCGCACTTCGTCGACTACGGCGATGCCGCGACCGTCGGTGCGGAAGCGCGCGCCCGCTACGAGGCACTCGAGGACGGCAAGCTCGGCATCACCGCCGGCGCCGAGGCGAACTACAACAAGACGAAGAGCCGCTCGTTCTATCTCGACGACGAGGCAGGCGGAGCCGGCGGCCTCGATGGCGTGCCGCTCGATTTCAGCCTGCAGGGCGTCTACACCGAAGTCGACAGCGCGCCGACCGAGTGGCTCGGTCTCACCGCAGGTCTGCGCTTCGACAACAACACGAAGGTCGATCGTCGCCTGTCACCGCGCGCCGCGCTGTTCCTCGCGAAGAAGGAGAAGTACGGCCTCAAGCTCCTCTACGCCGAGGGCTTCCGCAACCCGAGCTCGTTCGAGGGTGCGTTCTTCGACAACACGACGTTCAAGGCCAACCCCGACATCGGCGCCGAGCGCATTCGCAGCTTCGAGGCCGTCACGTGGGCCAAGCCGGTGCCCGGTCTGTCGACGCGCCTGTCTGCGTTCTACTGGGACGCGCGCGACGTGATCGTCCAGGTCCTCGACCCGGCCGACCTTCTTCTGCAGTTCCAGAACATCGGCCGGTTCGTCACCGAGGGCTTCGAGGCCGAGCTCAGCTACCGCAACAGCGCAGGCTGGTACGCGTTCGGCGGCGCCGCACTCGCCCGGGTAGGGTCAAGCGAGGATCCCGCAGTGCCGGTCGCGTTCGGCAACGTCCCCGACTCGGCGAACGTCACGGCCGTCGCCGGCGTCTCGACACCGAAGCTGTGGGACAAGGCCCACCTCTCGACCGAGGTGCTCGTGCTCGGTCCCCGCCCGACGCGCGCCGCGCTCGACGGCAGCGCGTCGCCCGACGCGCCGACGTGGGTCGGGCTCAACGCCGCCATCTACGTGCCCAACCTGCGCGGGTTCGATCTCACCGTCGGTGGCCGCAACCTCATCGGCACGCGCGACATGCTGCCGGCGCCCGGCGACTACGACCGGTCGATGCCGACCGCCGTCGTCATCCCGCGCATCCCGGGCGAGGGCCGCGAGCTCTATGTGAAGCTCGGCTACTCGTATTGAACCTACATTGACCTCTGCGTCGGGTGGCCGATACCTCGGTCATGAACGCGGAGAGCGGGCGGGACCGTGCTCGCGACGAGCAGGTCACCATCAGGATGAAGCGAATCGAGATCGAGCGCATGCACAAGCAGCTCGAGGATCCCAAGCTCGCACCGGTGTCGGGCGAGATCATTCTACCGGACGTCGTCCTGCCCGACTGATTTGACAACCAGCGGCGGGCCCGCGAACGTGAAGCTGTGCGAGCAGCTCTCGCGGCGTGGATCGTCTGCATCGTCGCGCGCGTCGCGGCGGCGGAGCCGACGATCATCCTCGCCGAGACGCGTGGCTCGCCGGTGTTGCCGAGCCTGCCGTCGCAGCTCGAGTTGCACGCGAGCGCGATGGTCCAGCGCCTCGACGTCCACGATGCCGATCCGCTGACGTTCGCGGCGCAGGCATCGCAGCTCGTCGCGCGCGGAGATGCCGCGCTCGTCGTGTGGATCGCGCCGGTGGATACCGGCTTCCTCGTGTTCGCATCGGGCGGCTGGCCGGGCCGTGCGCTGATCGAGCTCGTGCGGATCGACAGGGCGATGGAGCCGGCGGAGATCGAGCGCACGATCGCGCTGAAGATCGCCGGTCTGCTCGATTCGGTGCTCGCGCCGCGCGCGACCGCACAGGCGGCGCTTGCAGTTCCACCGTCGGCGGTACCGAGGCCCGCATGGCGCGTTGACGTGATCGGTGCGGTCGCGCGCGAGAAGCGCCAGCGGCACTTCGACGGCCGCGCCGGCGTCGCGGTCAGCCGGCGCTTCGATCTCGGGCCGTGGTTTGTCGCGCCGGTACTCGCGGCGTACTGGCAGCCGAGCGGTGTGATCGACGGCGAGCATGGCTCGGCGTCGGTGACCGAGCTCGGCGCCGCGATCGCGCTCGATGCCGGTCGCAGGCTCGGCCCCATCGAGGTGTTCGCGCGACCTCGTTACGCGTTCGCGCTCCTGTTCGCACGCGGCACGAGCACGGACGGCCGGCGCGGGGATGCGACGCTCGGCGCGCCGTATCTCGGCGGCGAGGCCGGCCTGCGGATACCGATCACCGACATCCTCGCGATCGGCGGTTCGGTCGGCGCAGACTATGCGCTGATCCGGCACAAGCTATTGATCGATAACGAGACCGTCGTCGACCTCGGCCGGTTCCGCCTTCATGTAGGTGCAATGCTCGAGGTGACGCTGTGACGGCCTGTCGATTTTCGGCATCAAAACGCCCGGCCCGCGCCACCAAGTATCCGTGGGGCTGACCCTGGTGCGAGACCCGTGGGATCTCGTGGTGCTGTCATCGGCACCGCGCGATCGCCCCACGCCCGTGCCGGTGAGGCTCGACGCCGCCCAGCTCGATGCGTGCCGGCGCGGCGACCGCGGTGCGCTCGAGGCGGTGTTTCGCGCACACGCCCAGGACCTCGCCCGCGTGCTCGTCCGCGTTGTCGGACCGGGCGCGCACGTCGAAGACCTTCTGCAGGACACGTTCGCCGAGGCGATCACCGCGTTCGCGCGCTTTCGCGGCGAGGCCTCGGTGAAGACCTGGCTGACGCGGATCGCGATCAACGTCGCGCACCAGCACCTGCGCCGCCCGCGTCATCGTCGCGAGATCGCCGTGGACGAGCCACCCGAGCAGGCGAGCGAACCGCTGACCGCCGAGGCGTTCGCGATGTCGAAGAAGCTCTATGCGCTGCTCGACGAGCTCGACGCAGATCGGCGCATCGCGCTCGTGCTGTTCGCGATCGAGGAGCACACCGTCGAGGAGATCGCCGCGCTGATGGGCGCGAGCGTGACCGCGACGCGATCGCGCATCTTCCGCGCGCGACGTGCGCTGATGAAGGCGATGCGCAACGATCCCGCGTTCGCGCTGCGAGGTGGGACGTGAGCTGCAAGGGCGTCGCCGACTGGCTGCACCGCGATGTCGAGAGCCTCGACGAGGCGCAGCGGCTCGTGCTCGACGATCATCTCGCGAGCTGCGCGCAGTGCCGCGGCGATCGCATGCGCATGCAGCTCGTGCGCGGGCTCGGTCAGGCGCTGCCGGTGCCGCCGGCGGGCGCGCGCGAGTACAACCGCGCGATCGCGAAGGCGCTGCTCGAGGGCAAGCGCGCAGACGTGCGCGAGGAGCGAGCAAGGCCGCGGCGTGTGAAGTGGATCGTGCCGGTGATCGCATTCGCGGGCGTCGCTGCAGCGGCAACGGTTGCGGGCGTCGTTGCGACGCGGGAGGACGAGCCGGCGCTCGAAGCGATCGAAGCGCCTCCAGCGCCTGCACCTCCTGCACCTGCACCTGCACCTGCACCTGCACCTGCGGATGATCCGACCGAACCGCCGGCGTCCCTGCCGCCGCCAGCGCAAGAGCCGGACCGTCACAGATCGCCTACGCTTGCGCCTACGCATCGAGAGTCTGCCGCGAAGCTCCTCGAGCGTGCGCGTCGAGAGTTCGCCGCGAAGGCGTTCGACGACGCCGAGACGACCGCCAACCTCGCGCTCGCCGCGAAGCCCACGCACGCGCTCGCAGCCGAGATCCACATGCTGCTCGCCGAGATCGCACAGGGCGCCGGCAAGCCCGATGTCGCCGTCGACCGCTACACCGGCGTCGCCGACACATTCAAGGACACCGCTGCCGCGGAGTCCGCGCTCTACGCGGCTGCTCGCGTCGAGCTGAAGCGTCGCGCCACCGCCGCCGCACGCACCTTGCTCGATCGCTACCTCGCTCGCTACCCGACGGGCCGCTACGCCGACGATGCCCGTCGCGAGCTCGCTGGCCTTCACTAACGAACGGAGTTGTTCATGGTCGTCCGCATTTCACTCGTGGTCGCTCTCGCACTCGCCGCTTGCGGCACCGAGACGACGTCGCTCGTTCCGGACGCCGAGGCCTCGAAGGGCTCGGGCTCGGCGAGCGTCAATCCCGACGCCGGCCCGCCGTTCGAGGCCGGCGCGCTGATCATCCCGATGGACCTGTCGTACCAGGCGACGGGCATGTTCCAGGCCTACGGCCTCATCTACCAGCTGCTGCGCCAAGGCGTGCACGTCTACTGGATGATCGATCCGCAGAAGTCCTGGCACGCGTGCACCACGGCGGATCCGTGCACGTGGGACTGCGACGTCGACGGGTCCGGCGTCAAGTGCGCCTACCCGACGGCGAGCCCGGACTTCTACGCGACGACGAAGATCGTGTGGAGCGACGCCGGTACCGCGCGCGACACGACGCTCGGCCGGCACGGCTATCGCGGCGGCCCGTTCGTGATCGACGAGGCCGACCACGACACGGCGCTCGCGATCATCGACATCTGGAACGATCAGAGCCAGTGGGCTGCGAATCCGTGGGCGAAGCGCAGCGTGTTCCAGGTCGTGAGCGTTCACGAGGCCACGCAAGGATTCACCGGTACGGCGTCGAAGACGATGATCGCCGCGCCGACGATCGCGGTGTTCGCCGACGGCAACGAGCCGATCGCGACCGGCTACCTGCGCGCCGCCGGCATCCCGCAGAGCAACGGCGCCGAGTTCCCGACGGCGAAGTGCACGGCGACGACGTGCGGACCGTCGACGGCGAACCCCGACATGCTGCTCGAGGAGCAGATCATGGGTGACCTCGGCACGTGCAACGCGCCGAACCTCGATCACAAGAACGGCGCGCTGTTCGATGCGAACGGCAACCCGAAGTTCTGCCAGATCATGTCGATGCACTGGGGCGTGAACGAGCGCGAGACCGTGAAGTGTGCGGGCGGCAACTGCCCCGCGACGCAGGCGGAGTGCACCGGCCAGGCGTTCACGTACAACGGTCACGAGGTCGTCGCCGAGGTCCGCGAGTTCCTCAAGTACTCGACGCACTTCTTCGCCGAATGTCAGGCAGTCAACGCGTACGAGAACACGGTGCCGAACCCGGCGTGGCCGTTCCTCGACGATGACGGCCGCGACGGTCACTTCCTGACGACGACCGGCACGCCACCGCTGTGCCCGGCGGGTACGTGCACGAACGCGAACTACCAGTGCGTGCAGAACGCCTGCAACGGTCAGGCGTGCTGCCTGCCGAAGCCGCAGACATGGCAGAACCTGCCCGGCTACGAGGTCGCGGCGCAGCCGGCATCGAACACCGTGAAGGTGCTGCGCCCCGACGTGCCGTACAACCAGCTCGACGGCGCGTTCGGCACGACCGGCGGCAGCGAGCCCGCGTACAACCTGAGCACGTACCTCGGCACGACGTACAAGAACAACCGCCAGGTCACGCTGCTCACCGGCGCGAACGGACCCGGCGATCAGGACCTGTGGATGAGCGGCTACCTCGACGGATGCGGCGACATCATCCTCGCGCCTGGCCCGGACGGTATCCCCCACGCGCCGTCGTGTGGAGGCAAGATCAGCTACCTCGGCGGTCACCAGTACAGCACCAACGTGCCGGTGACGTCCGGCTCGCAGAGCCAGGGCACGCGCCTGTTCCTGAACGCGCTGTTCGAGGCCGACTGCGTCACCGACGCCGGTGACAACGGCGGCGGATTCGGCGACACCGACGGCGACGGCGTGGGCGACGGTGCCGACGCCGATCCGAACGACCCGAACAAGTGCGGCGACTCGGATGCCGACGGCTGCGACGACTGCTCGACCGGTCACCTCGATCTGATCAACGACTGCGGCGCTGACGGCGGCGGCGGTACGCCCGATGGCGGCTGCTGCGAGACCGGCAGCGGCGCCGGTGGCGCACTCGCGCTCTCGGGTCTCGTCGCCGCGTTGCTCGTGCGGCGGCGGAGGAAGTGATGCGCGCGCGCTAGCTCTTCACGGTCACGACCTTCGACGCGAGCATCGCGCCGTCGGTCATGCGCGCGTACTCGACGATGTTCTGCGCGCGGCTCGCCGACGGGATCGTCGACATCACGTTGTCGTTCGCAAACGTCGTGTCGGGCTGGCCGAACGACTTGTAGTCGACGTGGTCCGAGAAGATCGACGCGGTCAGGTCCTCGGGGAAGAACAGCTGCGAGACCTTGTAGGTCGTGTTGCCGCTCGAGACCTGGAAGTGGATGTGAACCGCGCGCCCGCGGTACCAGCCCGGGAAGCACGTGTCGAAGTAGACGACGCCGTCTGCATTCGTCGTGCGCGCGCCGCGCATGAAGTTCATCGAGCTGTACGACTGATCCTTCAGGCACATGCCGTTGTTCGGCGTCTGTCCCGAATAGCTGCCCGCGTTGTTCGTCGCCCAGATCTTCACGACCGCACCGGCGATCGGCGCACACGACGCGTCGACGATCTTGAGCGCGAGCCGCACCGGCAACCCAGTCCAGCCCTCGGAGATGTCCTCGCGATCGAGCGTCGTCGTCGTCGTGCACGGGCCCTCGGTGACGCCGGCGACGATCGCGCACGTCGTCGTCGCGGCCGCGAACGGATCGGGATAGCTCGCCTTGTCGGTCATCGATACGGTGCCGCCGTTCGCCCAGTCCGACGGCAGGGAGCCATCGCTCGAGCCGGAGCCCGAGCCATTCGCGTCGACCATCTCTGCCGCGGCGTCGGTGCACGCGCCGATGACGAACGGTGTGGCCGCGATGCCAAAGCCGATCGCGCGCAGGAGCTGTCGGCGATCGAGGTGACGAGGCTTGACGTTGCGCATGCCCATATGTGCCTCGAAACCGGCTTCGGTTTCGCCGATGAAATAATGTGACACCGAATCGAAACGTCGCGAAACGCCGACGAGGAATCGACTAGGGAATCCACACAGCGGCGCCATCGACGACGCGCATGACGAGCGCCGGCGACTTCGCGAATGCACCATCGAGCTGCGCGCGATAGAGCGCGAGCTGACCGCTCGGCGGCGCGACCGCGACATCGTCGGTGGCGGTGGACTCGTCGCCCTCGCCTTCGTCTTCACCGGGCTCGCCTTCGTCGGAGACCGGCTCGGGATCGGGCGCCTTCTTCTTCTTCGACTTCTTGTCGCCCTTCTTCGACGACTTCTTGTCGTCCTTCTTGTCCTGCTTCTTGCTGCCGTCGCGGTTGCCGAGGATGAGCGCGTACTTGCCGTCGGGAGAGATCGAGGCCGCGGTGTAGCCCTTCCAGCATTTGTACTCGCCGCCCACGACGAGCATGATGCACGCGCTCGCGCCGTCCTGGATCAGCACCCACCGCGAGTCGTGCGACCACTCGACGGGCACGCCCTTCTGGATCGCCTTGCGCTGAGCAGCCTCACCGTCGAGCGCGAACACCATCAGCGTCTCGCCCGCCACCTTCTTGCGTGCGTTCTCGAAGACCTCGCTCGCGAACACGCCCAGCGCATGCGAGCCATCGGGGCTGACCGAGAAGCTGCGCAGTGGCGCGGCAGGCGCGACCTTGACCGCCTTCTTCACCGCGCCCGCAGGTGCGGCCCATACCGCCGACGCGTCGGCCCACACGAGCCTGCGCTCGATGCCGATGCCGGTCATGCGCGAGGTCGTCGGCGGAACGTCGACCGAGATGACCTTGCCGGTCGCGAGCGTCACGACGATCGAACCGCCGGTCGCGTTCGCATCGGACTTCGCGCGGCACAGCACGGACAGGCCGTCCTCGGCGAGCTGCGCCGGTCCGGCATCGCACGGCAGCGGGTTCGGCGTCTTCGTCGAGCCGTCGAGCGGCAGCCACGACCACGAGCCGCCGACGTCGATGAGCAGCACCTTGCCGAGCGCGTCGATGCGCAGCGCGCGCACCTTGTCGGTGCTCGGCAGCGTCGCGAGCTCGGTCTCGGTCTTGCCCTTCGCGTCGGTCTTGATGAGCGTGTTGCCGCGGGCGAAGACCAGCGAGCGATCCGCGAGATCGTCCGTTTCGGCGTGCGCGCTCGCAGTGGTCAGCGCGAGTACAACGGCGCCGAGCATCACCGCGGTGCGCATCACTTCACCAGGTCGAGCGCCCGCTCGGCGCGATCGGTCAGAGACGTCACGAACCGACCCTTGCCCGGAACCTCGAGCAGCACGACCTCGCCGAAGCGCGGGAAGTGCACGTCGAGCGCACGCGCACCGTCGACGGCGCGCGCCTCCTTCTCGAACTGCTGCTTCGTCAGCGGCTTGCCGTCGACGAACACCTCGGAGAGGAACTCGAGCGGCGCGACCCAGCTCGCACCGTCGCGGTGGATCTTGTCGCGCATCGCGCCGGTCAGGTTATCGGAGCGGCGGACGACCGCGTCCCAGTCGCGCTTGCCGAGCGCGGCAGCGACGTCGAGGTCGAAGCGCTCGGGCGGGAACACGAGCACGATCTTGCCGTCGAGCTCCTTCGCGGCCAGCGGCGGGCCCTTCGGCTCTGCCTTGGGCTCCGGCTTCGGCGGCTCGGCCTTCGCGGGCGCGGCAGCGGCGGGCTTGGCGGCGGCCTTGCCGTTCGACGGCGCGGGCGCGGCCTCTTCCTTCCCGGCGCTCGACGGTGCGCCGGGGATCAGCGAGAACGTGTCCATCGCGGCGAGCTGCTGCTCGAGCATGATCGACTTGCGCTGATCCCACGTGCCGTCGGCCTCGAGCACGTCGATGACATGGATGTCACCGCGCTTCTCGTAGGTCACGCCGTCCCCGAGGCGCGCAAGGATCTGCTTATCGTCGAGCTCGTCGAGACGCTTCTCGTACGCGGCGAGCTTGGTCTCGAATTCCTTCTGCGACAGCGGCGTGCCGCGGCGTTTGCCGTCGACGTCGACGTGCGGATCGAGCGCGTACGGCAGGAGCGCGATGCCGCGGAGGTCGCGGAGCGAGCGAGCGCAGATGACCGCGTCGCTCCAGCTGCCGAGCGCGAAGAGCCGACCGAGCCGGATCGGAAGCTTCTGGCAGGTCGTGATCAGCGACTCCTTGAACGGGCGCAGATCGACCTTGATGAGCGGATCGTTCGCCGGATCCTGGCGCGGCGTCGTCGCCTGGTCATCGATGATCATCAGACGACGCTCGCCGCGGTGGCGGAACGGCATCGATGGCGAGAGCTCCATCTCCGCGCGGGGATCGAGGCGGTCGACGTCGAGGAGCTGCTTCGTCTGCAGGACCTCTTCACCGCCGAGGCCCTCGATCAACGTCTGCTGATCGATGGCCGCGGTGGCCTGGAACATGAGGTCGGTGACGATGCTATCGAGCTGGAGCATTTGCGGACCTTCCGGGTGCCTCTATCTATAGATAGCCGCTGCGCTGGCGCAAGAGCCACTCGAGGCCGAGCAAGCCTACGATCAGAATGAGCAATCCGGGGCTGCTCCACAGCTCGATATCGGTGCGGCGGTCGACGCGAACGATGCGGGGCGGATCGAGCTTCAGGCTTGCCGGGAGCTCGTCGATCGTGCCCAGCGCGGAGCCACCCGTTGCCTCGGAAATGGCCTCCAGCATCGCCTTGTCGCCGACCGGGCGATCGAGCTCGGTTCCGCCCTCACGGACGAGGAAGATATCGGTCGCGTCCACCTTGCGCCCCGCGATCGTCGAGCTGCCGAGCACGCGGTACACGCCCGGCGTCAGGCCACCGAGCTCGTACGTCGCGGTGCCGTCGTCGCCGACCGTGAGCTTGGCCTCGTGGACCTGCTCGGCGGTTGCCGGGTCGGCACCTCGCTTGACGACGAGGGAGACCTGCCCGTTCGGCAGCGGCTGGTAGTCGCGGCCGAGCAGGCGCACGGTCACGCGCACCGGCGCTCCCGGCACGTACTCGACCGCATCGCTGTCGACGTGCAGGTTGCGCAGGTCGGGATCCTGGATGAGCCAGCGAATCGAGCTCTCCCACAGCTTCGTGTACTGGCGGCCGTTGTCGCCGGGCCTCGCCGCCGCGACAAAGCCCCACCGCCACAGCGTGTCGGTCGTGAACACGAGCGAGCGGCCCTTGCCGTAATCGCCGGCGACGATCACCGGCATCGGCTTGCCCGACTTGGTCTTCAGCTTCGGATGCACGGCGAGCACGGTCGCGTCGGACTTGGCGTCCTTCACGAGGTTCACGCCCTCGAGCTGCGGCAGCGCCTTCCACGAGGCGAGGTTGTCGGCCGCCGAGTAGCGCAGCGACGTCACCGGGTGCATCTGCCCCGCGGGTGTGAGCTGCGCCTGAAACTTCTGCGTGTCGAGCACCGGCCCCGAGTCGAACGGGCCGTAGAGCTCGACGGGCAGCGCCGCGGCGACCGGCGTGCCGAAATAGCCACCCGACGTGAACGACTGCGCACCGCCGAGCATCGCGAGGCCGCCACCGCCCTCGACGTAGCTGCGGATGTTCTCGAGGTAGTCGCCGATGCCGTACGGCAGGTACTCGAAGTTCTGCATCACGATCACGTCGAACGACGGCAGCTGCTGCTCGAACAGCTCGCGCGTCGGGAACGGGATCAGCGACATCTCGTCGTTCCTGGCGAGGTCGACGCTGTCCTGCGTGCGCAGGATGAAGAAGCTGATGAGGTCGACGTTCGGGTTGCTCTTGAGCATCTGCCGCAGCGCGCGCACGTCCCACGACGGCGAGCCGGCGACCTGCAGCACGCGGATCTTGTCGCGGATCACGCGGACGACGAAGCTCTTCGTGTTGTTCGTCGTCACCGCCTCGCCGGGCGCGACCGGGACGCTGACCTCGTAGACGTAGCGGCCGACGCGCGGCGGCGTCACCTCGAACGTGACGTTGACCTCGTGCTCGCCCGGCGGCAGCTCGACCATCTTCTGGCGCAGCGGCTGGCCGTCGGTCGACAGCGTCACCGGCACCTTGCGCGCCGGGAGACCGGTCGTGCGAATGACCGCCTCGATCCGCACGACGGTGCGCACGAACGCGAACTCGTCGGCCATCACCTTCGCGACCGCGACATCCCGGAGGCCGTCGCGCGCCGCCCACACGGTATGGACGCGCGTGTCGAGCGAGCGGAGGAAGTCGCGCACGGCGCCGTCGCCGGTATCCTCGTCGAAGCTGCCGGTCGCCGAGCCGTCGGAGATCAGCACGATGCCGGCGAGATCGCGACCCTCGTAGCGGCCGCGCACGTACTCGAGCGCCTTGCGGATCAGCGTCGCCTTGCCCTGCGCGCGATCGTTCGCGAGCGCGGCCGGGCTCGTCGCGGCGACCGTCTCGGCGAACGTGTAGTAATCGATCTTGTGGTCCTTCTCCCACGTCGCGAGCGTGCTCTTCGAGTCGGCGAGCAAGCGGCGCACGCGCTCGATGCGCGTCGGTCCGCGTGCATCCTCCGATAGCGCCATCGACTTCGAATCGTCGATGAGGACGGCAATGCGGTTCGGCTCGCGCGCGACCTGACGCAGCTCGACGGCGGGCTCGAGCAGGACGACCATCGCGCCGACCGCAGCGGCACCGCGCAGGCCGATCAGCGTCGCGCGCCGCCATGCCGACGAGCCTCGACTGCCGCGCCACGCGAGCACGACGATCGCCGCGACGACGAGCATGCCGATGTAGAGGCCCCAGCGGCCGTAGGGCGACAGGAACACCCAGCGATACGTGTTGAAGTCGGCGGCGCCCGGCGCGGCGAGCCGCACCGTGATCGTGACGAGCGCTTCACCGGCGAGCGCGCCGAGCGCGGTGATCGCGGCGATCGCGAGCGCGGCGCTCGCCCGGCTGTAGCCGCGACGGTTCGCGAGGTACGCGATGAGGAGCAGCAATGCGCCCGCGAGCGCGAGCGCGTACCGCACCGTCGACGGCCACAGGCTGATGCTCATCGGATCGGGCTACTCGCGCCGTCGTCGGGCTTCCACCGGCGGCGCTTCATGATGAACGGCACGTGCACCTGATCCGACTTGTAGTCGAGGCAGAGCGCGTACTGGACGAGGTTGACGCCGAGCCGGAACGCCAGCTCGCGCTGCTTCTCGCCGCCGGGCTCGCACGGAAAGTCGTAGTTGCCGAAGTCGTCGCGCGCCCACGCGCCGCCGAGATCGTTCGGGACGTAGACGCACACGAGCCTGCCGTCGCGGATGATGCCCTCCATCGCCGGCGCGATCGCGAGCCGGCCGACGGGCTTGTCGAGCAGGTAAAACGACTTGTAGACGACGTGGTCCGTCGGGATGACCTCGAGACCCTTCGTCGGCGGCGGAAAGATCGCCGAGATCAGCTTGCGCACCGAGCCGTCGAACGCGCCGTCGGTCGCGCCCTCGGCACTGTCGACGAGCAAGAAGCCGCCGAACGTGAGGAACCGGCGCAGCGCCTCGATCCCGGCGTTGCTCGGCAGCTCGATCGCCTTCTCGCCCGCGAGGTAGAGGAACGGCGTCTCGTGCAGCGTGTCGCTCGTCGGCGTGACGACCGCAGGCTCGAGCTCGACCTCGATCGACGTGCGCTTGTCGATCTCCCAGCCGAGGCGGCGCAGCGCACCAGGCCGCGGGTTCCACGAGCTCCCGGTGCCGAGCTGCAGCTGGCCGAACCGGAACTTCGAGGCCGGCCCGATCGCGAGTGCGCGCCGCGACTTCACGAGCGCCAGGCCGGCGATCGCTCCGGCGAGCAGCTGCCTCCGGGTGAGCATCCCGAGGAGCCTAGCGTCGTGATAGCGTCGCCGCAATGCGGGCGATCCTGCTGTTGGTGGGTGCTTTCACTGTATCCGCGACGGTTCCGGCGCACGCCGACGACCCGGGCGAGCCGCCGAAGACGTTCCACAAGGGCCAGATCGGGATCTCGACCCGGTTTGCCGTCGGTGCCCGCGGCATCGTGACGTACGAGAACACCGTCTACTGCGGCAAGTCGGACTCGGCCGCCGAGCACGGGTTCGCGACGGTCTGCACCGGCCGAACGCCGCTCGCGCTCGACCTCGAGGCCGCCTATGGCGTCGCCAGGAGCGTCGAGCTGACGCTCGAGATGAGGCTCGGTGTCGAGCGCGACTTCGGCACCACGCCCGGCATGGCGGGGCCACGGCCGTTCTCGCTCGCTCCCGGCGCGCGCTTCTTCTTCAGCGAAGCCAAGCGGACGAAGCTGTTCGTCCAGCCGTCGATCCTGATCGATCTCGCGAACTACGACCGCGGCAACGACTTCGGCGTGCGTGGCATCGAAGGCCTCTGGATCGACCTGCACCGGACGTACGGCATCTACTTCTTCGTCGCCGAGAACCTGGAGTTCTCGCGGTGGCTGTCGGCATCGTTCGAGGGCGGGTTCGGGTTCCAAGGCCGGTACCCCTGAAGCCCTTCGCCGATCACTTCTCGTCCATCGCCGCGCGGTACGCCGCGTACCGGCCGCGCTACCCGCAGGCGCTGGCCGATGCACTCGCGGAACGCAGCCCCGCTCGCGACGCCGCGTGGGATGCCGGCTGCGGTAACGGCCAGCTCTCGGTGCTGCTCGCCGCTCACTTCGCCCACGTCTACGCGCACGAGCCATCGCAGGCGCAGCTCGACGCCGCGACGCCGCATCCTCGCGTCGAGTACAAGTGCGCGCCCGCCGAGACGAGCGGCCTTCCCGACGCCAGCGTCGATCTCGCGGTTGCCGCACAGGCGGCGCACTGGTTCGACTGGTCGCGCTATGTCGCCGAGGTCGGCCGCGTCACGAGGCCCGGTGGTCTCGTCGCACTCGTCAGCTACGGCATCATGTTGCTCGACGGAGAGGCCGGCGAGCTCGTCGCGCGCTACTACCGCGACGACGTCGGAGCGTACTGGCCGCCCGGTCGCGAGCACGTCGAAGATGGTTATCGAAATCTCGCGTGGCCGTGGCCTGCCGTCGAGGCGCCGGCGATCGACATGCGAGCAGAGTGGACGCGCGACGAGCTGATGGGCTACGTCGCGACGTGGTCGGCGACCGTGAAGCGCGCGGAGCTGGTCGGTACCGGTGCGTACGACGCGCTCGGCGAGAAGCTCGCCGCGATGTGGCCCGACGGCGAGCGCCGCACGATTCGCTGGCCGCTCGCGGTCCGACTCGCGCGTCGCTGATCTCCGACGGTCTCGCACGCACGCGGGCCGTATCTTGCAACACCGAGGTCATGCCACGCGCGAACAAGTCTCTCGTCGCCGCGCTCGGCTTCGGCGCACTGTGCGCGGGTGCCGCGGCGCTCGGAACGCTGACGATGCGCGGCAAGGGCCGTCCCGGCGGTCGCTGGTTTCGCAAGCTCGACAAGCCGTCCTTCCAGCCGCCGAACTGGGTATTCGGCCCGGTGTGGACCCTGCTCTACGGTGCGATCGCGTACTCGGGCTGGCGCGTGTGGCGCACCGCCGACTCGCCCGAGCGAACGCGTGCACTCGGGTTGTGGGTGGCGCAGCTCGCCCTCAACGGCGGATGGACGCCGCTGTTCTTCGGCGCGCGCAAGCCGGCGATCGCGCTCGCCGACCTCGCCGCACTCGACGGCGCGGCGAGTGCCTACCTCGCGAGCGCGGCGAAGGTCGATCGCGCCGCCGCGGTCGCCGTCGCGCCGTATCTTGGCTGGATCGGCTTTGCGACCGCGCTCAACACCGCGATCGTCGCGAAGAATCGCAAGCGCTAAGCCGTCGACGCGCGTGCAGAAACTGCGCGTGCGGTCGCTCCTGGCGCATGCTCCAGTGATCTCGATAACGCGGAGATTGGTGATGGAGCTCGACCTCACCACGGTGCTCGATACGATGGCGGTCGGCGTGTTCATCTGCGACGCGAAGCACGAGCTCGTCGCGCTGAACCACACCGCGCTGCAGATCGTCGGTGCGAAAACCATCGACGAGATCCGGGGCAAGGACGGCCGCCCGTTCCATTTTCCGAGGGTGCGCGGCGAGGACGGCAAGCCGATCCCGTTCGAGAAGATGCCGTTCGAGCGAGCGCTCTCGGGCGAAGAGGTCGTCACCGAGATGGAGCTGTTCGAGGACGAGCGAGGGATGACGATGCTGCGCACGCGGACGGCGCCGCTGCGCGACCGCGAAGGCAAGATCATCGGCGCGGTCAAGGTCGCCGTCGACGTCACCAAGGAATACGAGCTCGCGCGCGTCAAGGAGGAGTTCATCCGCCAGGCAGCACACGAGCTCAAGACCCCCGTCTCGGTGATCAAGGCAAACGCGCAGTCGCTCGCGCTCGACACGCCGCCCGAGGAGCGGGTGGTGCAGGCGCTCACGCGCGGCGTCGACCGCATCGACGGTCTCATCAACTCGCTGCTCGACCTGCTCGATCTCCAGGGCGGGCTGTTCAGCTTCTCGCGCCTGCCGGTGCGCCTCCGCGAGCTCGTCGACGGCGCGCTCTCGCGGCTGCCGGCGCGCGCCGCGCGGCGGGTTCACGTCATCGCGAGCTCGGATGTCTGCGTCGAATGGGACGAGGCACGGATGCGCCGCGCGTTCTACGCGATCATCGACAACGCGCTGAAGTACTCGCGCCCGGATACCACCGTCGAGATCTCGCTGACGAGCACCGACTCGATCGCACGGCTCGAGGTCCGCGATCACGGCGTCGGCATCCCGGCCGAGAAGCAGTCGCGCATGTTCGAGAAGTTCTTCCGCGCGCACGCGGGTACGCCGCTCGATGCCGGCGGGATCGGCGTCGGGCTCTTCGTCGCGCGCGCGATCATCGCGCAGCACGGCGGGCGGATCTGGTTCGACAGCGAAGAGAACCGCGGCTCCACGTTTTACGTCGAGCTGCCGATCGAAGGGGAGTCGAGATGACGACGCTGCTGCTGGTCGAAGACGACGAGGACTTGCGAGATGTGGTCGTTCGCGCGTTGCGCAACGACACCGTGCAGGTGATCGAGGCCGAGGACGGCGTCGCGGCACTCGAGGTGATCGACTCGCAGGGCCTGCCCGACCTCATCTTGCTCGACATGAACATGCCGGTGATGAACGGCTGGGAGCTGGCGAGAGTCCTGCGCGAGCGCGGGCTGTGGCACGTTCCCGTCATCGTGATCACGGCGGCGCACGATGCGGCGCGGAGCGCGCACGATATCGGCGCGACCGCCTACCTCGGCAAGCCGTTCGATCTCGCGACGCTGCACTCGGTCGTCGCGAGCGCGCTCCCCAAGGTGTCAGCCCACGTATGACGCGCGAACGGTTCGTGCGTAGCGCGCGGGCGTGAGACCGACGACGCGCGCGAAGTGGCGCGTCAGGTGACTCTGATCGGAGAACCCGACGATCGGTGCGATCTCGTGCACGGGGATGCCGGCACGGAGCAGACGGCACGTGTGCTCGATGCGGAGCCGGATCTGGAACGCGTGCGGCGTGACGTTGTACGCGCGGCGAAACAGGCGGATCAGCGAGAACCGGTTCGTGCCGGCGAGAAACGCGAGGTCGTCGAGACTGACGTTGCTCGCGAAGCAGGTCTCGAGGTAGTCGCGCGCGATCGCGGCGGCGTGAGGACGCTCGGAGTCGGCTTCGCTCGTGCGCGAGAACCCGAGATCGACGACCGTGTCGATCAGCTTCACGACGCGCTCCTGCTGCGCGAACCGATCGTCCTCGACGATCAGGCGATCGGCGATCTCGACGAGCGCCGGCAGCGCGGACGCTGGCACGAACGTGTCGTGGTGCCATCGCGCGTCCTTGGGCAGGAGATCGCGACCGATGTCGACGCAGACAAAACCGATCGTGCTGCGCGGCGACGACCAGATCGAGCCGGGCCGACGGAGCAGGATGCTGTTCGCCGGGATGTCGAGCTTGCGCCCGTCGAACACGACCTGATGTGAACCGCCGGTCAGGAGGCAAATGCCGAGCGTGTCGCTGACCCGGTCCGGGAACATCCGGTCCTCGCGAGCCGAGCGCGTCACGTGAACATCTCCGTTGAAATGCGCGGCGTTCTGCACCGTGCACCGCTCGAGCGCGACGGCGACCCGTGCTGCCCCGTACCGACCCATGGCCGAGATAGACCATGACCCGCGCACGATTGGTCAAAACCGGCACGCAATTTTGTCCTATACCCGTGGCAGGGACCGTGGGCAGGTGGAGGGACCATCGCGCGTACCCGAGCCGGTGGAAGCATGAGCACCTATCGAGCGGAAGACGTCACCAGCGTGGTCGAGGAGATGGCACAGGCCATCGACGAGCGACTGTGGGATCGCGTCGCCGGTGCGTTCGCGTCGCGCGTCGTCCTCGACTACGGCGTCCCCGAGCTCGTGACGCCCGACGAGATCGTGGCGCGCTGGCGGCCGATGATGTCCGCGTTCGATCGGATGCGTCATACCGTCGACGGCTCGACGGTGCGGTTCGAGCCAGTCGATCGCGCGCGCGTCGACGCACGGTTTCGCGCAGACCATCACCTCGACGGAGCGATGTGGCAGCTGAGCGGCAACTACGAGTGCGAGCTCGTGATGCATGGCGCGCAGTGGAAGCTGACGCGGCTGCGCATGATCTACCAGGACTCGAGCGGCGACCCGACGCTGCTCGAGAAGGTGCGCATCAAGGCGGGCGTGCCTGCGCCGGTGACGCCGTCCTACCGGATCGAGCGCCTGACGTTCTCGGTCGGTGGCGAACGCGTCGTCGGACTGCTCCACCTCCCGGCGAGCGCGCCGCTCGACGCGCGACTTCCCGCGGCCGCCGTGCTCGGTCCGATCACGTCGGTGAAGGAGCAGGTCGTCGCGCACTACGCGCGGCGCCTCGCGACCGCAGGATTCGCGGCGCTGACGATCGACTTCCGCCATCACGGCGAGAGCGAGGGCTTGCCGCGCCACCTCGAGTCGCCGTCGCGCAAGCTCGAGGACATCCGCGCCGCGATCGATCTCCTCGCCTCACACCACAACGTCGATCCCGATCGCATCGCGCTCGTCGGCGTGTGCGCGGGCGCCGGCTACGTCGCCGCGACGGCCGCATCGGATGCGCGCGTGAAGAAGCTCGCGCTCGTCGCGCCCTGGCTGCACGACGCGTCGCTCGCTCGGGACGTCTATCGCGATCGCGAGGTCCCGGGCTGTCCCGGCATCGGCGTCGCCGCGCTGATCGAAGCAGGCCGCGAGGCGCGCCAGCGCTTCGACGCCGACGGCACCGCCGAGCTCGTTCCAACCGCGAGCGCGGTCGACCGGCATGCGGCCGTCTACCGCGACGATCGGGCGTTCCTCGACTACTACCTGAGCGAGCAGCGCGGCGGGATCCCGCAGTGGGGCAACCGGTTCGCGGTGATGTCGTGGCCCGAGTGGCTCGACTTCGACGCGATCGCGAGCGCACCCGCGCTTCGCCAGCCGACGCTGATCGTCGACGCCGAGGCCGGTCTCTTGCCCGAGGGTCGGCGGCGGTTCGCGGCGGCGATGCAGCAAGCGCCGCGCGTCGTGTTGACCGACGACGGTCCGTTCGACTTCTTCGATGGCGCGACCACGATCGATCGCGCCACCGCCGAGGTCGTCGCCCACCTCGCCTAGGTCTTCTTCAGCGTCGTCAGGACCTCGTCGATGATCCCGTACGACTGCGCTTCCGCTGCGGTCATGAAGTTGTCGCGGTCGGTGTCGCGCGCGATCTTGTCGACGGGCTGCCCGGTGTGCTTCGCGTACAGCTCGTTGATCGTCGTGCGGGCGCGCAGGATCTCTCGCGCGTGGATCTCGATGTCGGTCGCCTGGCCACGAAAGCCGGCGAGCGGCTGATGGATCATGACGCTCGCGTGCGGAAGCATGTAGCGCTTGCCCTTCGTGCCCGCGGCGAGCAGAAAGCTCGCCATCGACGCCGCTTGCCCGGTGCACACGGTCGCGACGTCGCAGTGAAGGAACTGCATCGTGTCGTAGATACAGAGGCCTGCGGTGAACTCGCCGCCGGGCGAGTTGATGTACAGCATGATGTCCTTCTCGGGATCCTCCGAGTCGAGGAACAACAGCTGCGCGATGATGACGTTCGCGAGGTTGTCGTCGATCTCGCGGCCGAGGAACACGATGCGGTCCTTGAGCAGCCGCGAGAACAGGTCCCAGCCGCGCTCGCCGCGATGCGTCTGCTCGACGACCGTGGGGACGAGGTCCATTCGAATATCTGGTGGATATCCGCGGCTCATCGCTTCTTCTCCGTCTCCGGCGTCGACAGCCAGGCGACGAGCGCCTCGCGCGAGAACCGCCACACCGGGCCGAGCTTCTTGCCGGGCAGCTTGCCGGCCTCGGCGAGCTCGATGACGTTCTTCTCGTCGATCTGGAGGAACTGCCCCGCCTGCTCGGCATTCATGATCTCGGGCGGGTCGTAGGGCTGGAACGAGTACGAGCCGATCATCGGGCCTCTCTCGCTGGTATCGAGCGGCCGGCGGCTCGCGGCGAGCGCCGACAGCCCTCGCTGGGTATCGGGATCCACATATTTGATGACGAGGTCGGCGACCAGGTCCTTCTTGTGAACCCCGAGCGCGGCGGCCGCGCGATGCAGTTTGTCGACGGCGTTTGCGGGTAACCGCACGTAGAGTGGCGTCTCTGGCGATGTCTTGCGCGGCATATCCAGTAGATATCCGACGGATATCAAAGCGTCAAGCCGCGCCGAAATCCCGTGCCATCTCCTAGCGTTCGACAACGACCAGGCGGTGCTTGCCCGCCGCGCTCCGCGGCAGCTCCGGCACGACGTTGACGCGAACCGGGAGTCCTCGCAGCAGCTGCTTCGAGTTGCGCTCGACCTCGTCGAGTCGCCAGCGCGGCAGCATGTCCGCGAGCACGACGTTGATCGAGACCGATTGGTCCTTGTGCTGCACCGCCTGGAACTGGCGGATCGCGCTGCCGAGATCCTGGAACAGGAAGCTGATCGCGATGCCGCTCACCGCCGCACCGGTGCCGTCGCGCAGCGTCTCGGACATGCGGCCCTGCACCGCCTGGATCCGCGGCAGCGAGCGACCGCACGAGCAGCGCGTCCTCGCGCCGGCGGTCGCGATGTCGCCGTTCGCGTAGCGAATGAACGGCATCGCGAGGTTGTGGAGGTCGGTGAACACGACCTCGCCGGTCTCGCCTTCGCGCGCCGGCCGCGTGCGGCCGTTCTCGGTCACGATGATCTCGACGATCAGGTTCTCCATCGACAGGTGGAGACCGTCGTGCGCCTCGCACTCGGCGCCGATCAGCATCACCTCGCGGCAGCCGTACGTGTCGAACACGGTCGCGCCGAACGCGGTCTCGAGCTCCTGACGATCCGCCGGCAACAGCTTCTCGGCGCCACAGATGATCGACATCGGCTGGAACGGCGGCCGGTGCCCCGTGCGATTGACATAGCGCGCGAGCTCGGCGCCTGCCTGGGCGTAGCAGACGAGCACGCGCGGCTCGACCTTGCCGATCACGTCGAGTGCCCTGCGCAGCCGCTGCTCGTCCATCACGTCGCACGGCACGTGGTGCTCGCGGTGCACGCGTCGATCGAGCGCGATCTTGAGCTGCTTCGGCCACGCGGGCTCGCTCGGCGGACGCGCGCCCCAGAAGTACAGCGCCTTGTCGCCGGGCCGGTAGCCGGCCCACTCGTAGCCGCGCAGCTTCACGGCGCACCGCCAGTGCTCGCTATCGGGCTCGAAGCCGAACACCAGCGGCTCGCCGGTCGTGCCGCTCGTCTGCTTCGAGATCGATGCCGGCGGTCCGGCGAGCGAGCTGCGATCCGTGCGGCCCTGCAGGTCGGAGCGGCGCAGGATCGGCAGCTTCGGCAAATCTTCGGGACCGTGAATGTCCTCGGGGCGAATGCCGAGCGCGCGGAAGCGCTCGCGATAGAACGGGACGTGATCGTACGCGTGCCCGACGAGCCGGCGCAGCCAGTGCGCCTGTAGCGCGTTGAGCTGATCGAGCGAGGCGTACTGCGTGCGCTTGAGCAGCTCCCAGCGCTGCAGCACCGGACGCCTTCGCACGCCGGTCTCCCACAGTGGCTTGATGACGGAACGAAACAGTCGGCCGTAGACATCCATGGCGCGAGCTCCTGGGGCAGTTACCGGTTGTTCGACGGAGCGTGATTCGGAGTGAACGGCGGCGACGAGACACGCCGCGCTGCCGCCTGCGAGGTGGAACTGATCGAGAGCGACGACCTCGACCTCGTAACCCCGCGCACGCAGCACGGAGGCGATCCGAGGAACCTCGACGCCGCAGACGACCTTCTTGCCGATCGCGACGAGGTTGAGGCCGAACGCGAGCGCGTCTTCTCGGTCGACGACGACGACGTTGGTGATGCAGTCGGCGCGCTCGAGCCGTTTCATCGACTCGCGCGTCAACGCGGACTCGCACACGAGCGCGCAGCCATCCGGCAGGATCGCGAGCGCCGTGTCGAGGTGATAGAGGTACGGGTCGCAGAGCTCGAGCGGCCAGACCGGGAGATCGGTCTGCTGTTCGAGCCAGCGCGCGGCTCCCGCATCCGAGCGCTGACCGTGGCCGAGGAAGATTCCGGCCCGGTGCGGCGCCATGATGATGTCGCCGCCTTCCCACGTCGGCGTGCGATCGTCGGCGATGACCTCGAAGCCGTTGCGCGCGTAGAAATCGCGGCGCGCGTCGCGCTCGACCCGACGCTCTGGGTGCGCAGGCTGAGCGATCAGCGCGCATTTCACGCCGCGGCGCTCGAGGAGCAGCGCGGGGTCCTTGATGAACACCGAGTCGTACGCGCCGTGGAGGAACGGCAGGCGCGTCACCTTGGCACCGACGCTCCGCAGCACATCGACGTAGCGAGTGTGCTGCGCAACGGCGCTGCAGAAATCGACGGCGCCGATCTCCATGTGCGGGTTGATCGCCCACGCGACCTGGTAACGGCAGGCTTGCTCGACATCGTGATCGCGGCAGGCGATATCGCTCACGACGAGCGTCGTATTGGGAACAGTCATGGCTTACCTCGGCGCTCCAAACAGGAATCGGTACTTCTCGAAGCAGCGCGCACCGGCGATGAGTCGCATCAGCGCGCCCTCGGCGATCGCGAATCGCCAGTCCGGCTTCTCGGCGACAAGCTGCGTGATCACTTCCTCGTGCCACGTGTTCGCGGGCCTTCGACCGCGCACGCAGACGGCGACGCCGAGCCGCGCGAGGCCGCGGTCGACGAACGCGAATCGGGCGGGGGCTGCCAGCTCGCTGATACCGAGCGCTCCCACCGCGTGGAACGCGTAGCGGCGGTTGAACGTCAGGCCCGCGAGCAGGTTCGCGAGTGCGATCGCCTCCGGCACCGGGTCGATCGATGGATCGAGCTCGACGCCGTCGAAGCCTGAATCGCCGACGGCCTCCTGGCCGAGGAACCAGCGCAGCTGCTCGAGCGTCGCGTCGTGCTCGAGCCACGGGAACAGTGGATCGTGCTGGCCGGGACCATCCTGGGCGAGTCGCTCGAACCACGCGATGAACCGCGCTGCATCGCTCGGCGCGCGTCCCGCAAGGCTCGCGACTTCGGCGCGCGCCCGCTGGAGGAAGCGTTCCTCGAGCAGCTGACGCTCGACATCGACCGGAGGAGACCGGCGCTCGTCATCGACGCGTCGGTCGAGCCGAGCGTCCTTGAGACGACGAAGCTCCTCGTGTAGCGAGGCATCATCGAAGAAGTCACACGCTAGTTGCGACATGCTGACCGAGCCAGCAGCAAGGGCCGCACCACCCGCGAACGCCTGTCCGCCGCAGACTTAGGTCCTACGTAGAGTGCTCAGGAGCACGACCGGTCGTAGTGCGAGCACCGTAGCTTTCGAACGAGCACGAACGCGACGACGGCGACGACGACCGCGAGCACGACCCAATGTTCCACGCGCTTCACGTCGCGATGCACGCGATCGATGTGCAGCGCGCCCGCGTAACCGAGGATGAGCGTCGCCGGCACGGTGATGCATGCCGCCAGTCCGTCCCAGAACAGGAACTTCTTGAGCGGCATGCCGTTGATGCCGGCGAACGCGAACACCGCTGCGCGCAGCCCCATGACGTGGCGGGCGATGAACACGAGCTTGCCGCCGTGCCGTCGATACATTTCCTCGATGCGCTGTCGGCGCTCGGGCGGCAGGATGCGCTTCACGCGTGGTTTGTCGTACGCGGCCGGACCGAGGCGTTTCGCAAGCAGGAACAGCGCGACGTCGCCGCTCAACACGCCGACGAACAAGATCGGCAGCGCGATCCACGGCGCGATGTCGCCCTGGTACATGAGCGCTCCTGCCGCGAGGAGCGCTACGTCTTCAGGAAGCGGCACGCCGAGCCCACCGAGCGCGAGCCACGCGAAAATGAAGACGAGCGAACCGTGCGTCAGGAGCGTGCCCACGCTCGACGCGTGTGCATCGCACATGCCCTCAGCGTTTTACCGAAAAGGCGATCGTTCCGGTGTCGTCGAAGATCTGCTCGCTGACCTTCGTGTTCGGAAGCGCGATGCGAACGTGCAGCGTCGACGTCACCGCGAGCTTGCCGGTCGGCAGCGGCTGCGTCGCATCGAGCTCGAGCGTGCCGTCGAGCTTGCGCAACAGCGCGACGATCGTCGCGACCGCGCCCTTGGGCAGCGCCGCATCGAACACGGTCTGCTCCTCGCCATGGCGCTGGATCTCGACGGCGACCTTCCACTTGCTTCCTGTGCGCGACACGAGCGTGTACGTCGCGACCTGCTTGACGATCGCCGGGTGCTGGCGAAGCACGGTCGCGACGCGCCACTTCGCGCCGGTTCCGACCGGCTCCTCTGGCAGTGGGATCGCGAGCGCGAGTAGCCGCGAGTACAGCTCGTCGCGCGCACGCTGGCTCGTCTTGTTGTCCGGATCGTCGGCGAACGTGACGCCGCCGACCTGACCGCGCGCATCGAGCTTCACCGAGATGACGCGCTTCTCGATCGTCCGCCACGTCGCGAGATACGCCTCGGCCTCGCGAGACGGCTTCGCGACCGTGCCGGCGAGCGCGCGCATCGCGAGCGGCTTGCCCGGCTCCGCGACGTTGCCCGGCTCTGCGACGCTGATCGTGAAGCCATCCGAGATCTCGGGCATGTCGACCGGCTTGCCCCACGTGCCATTCGCGAGCTGGCGCGACCGCAGCCTGGTCGTGATCGGATACGTCAGCGAGGCCGCGGTGAGCTCGTAGCGAAGCGGAGCCCTGTCGCCGGTGCCCGGATCGAGGAGCTCGAACGACTCTTGCTTCGGCAGCTCGATCTTCGGCTCTTCGAAATGAACGATGCCGCTGCCCGGCAGCTCCTTCTCGACGCGCGCGACGGCGGCGTCCTTCGGGACCTTCTTCGGCTCCGTCGACTTGCCGCTGCATGCGACGAGCACCGAGACGAGCAGAACCCTACATGTAGGCTCCCCGAGCGCCCTCATGGCGTTCGCTAACGACATGTTATCGTGGAGGGTATGGAACAAAGATCAGGCGAGCAAGGATTTACGATCGTCGAGCTGATGGTCGTCGTGGCGATCATCGCCGTCCTTGCCGCGATCGTGGTTCCGACGTTCACCAAGGAAAGCAAGAAGAGCAAGGCCAAGAGCGAGGTCGGCGCGATGTTCGCCGAGCTCGGCGTTCGCGA
>JABFXX010000533.1 GCA_013368795.1 Kofleriaceae bacterium | reverse complement strand
CGTAGGCCGCGAAGAAATTCGTTCTTCGAGATTCGAAATTCCATGGTCACCCGTCCGCTCTCTTCGTTCTCTTCTTTAGTTCAGAATAAAAATCTTCATAGAAGTAAGGATCAGAAGGCCCTGTGAACCGTGTGGTTAAGTCGGCAACCACCCAAGGTCACTTTGCTTTCGGCAGCAAAGCACGACGGTGTGACGTCGTCGGTGATCGGTGGATGCCATGCAGGCAACCTGTGGACAATCTCGACGAGAGAATTCATCCACGGTTGGTCCACAGCCCCGCCGACAGGGTAGGCCACAGGGCTCATCACCGGAGCACCATGCTCTCGATCGCGTGGATCTCCGAGCGCAGCGATGCGTCGTCCTTCAGGCGCTCCGCGATCTTCTGAACGGCGGAGATGACGGTCGTGTGGTGCTTGCCGCCGAACGCACGCGCGAGGTCAGGGTAGCTGTCCTTCGTGTGGTGGCGCGAGATGTACATCGCGATCGCGCGCGGGTTCGCGAGCGACTTGTGGCGACGGTCGCTCTTGATGTCGCTCGGCTTGAGGCCGTAGTAGCTCGCGACCGCCTTGATGATGGTCTCGACCGTGATGACCTCGCGGGGACGCGTCAGCGCGGCGCCTAGCGTCTCCTGGGCGAACTCGAGGTCGATGCGGCGCTTGGACAGCGACGCGTATGCAGCGAGCCTGATAAGCGCGCCCTCGAGCTCTCTGACGTTGCTCTTGATGGCGGTCGCAATGTAGAGGGCGACGTCGTCTGGAAGCGTCACGGCCTCGACAGCGGCCTTCTTGCGAAGGATCGCGATGCGCACTTCGAGCTCGGGCGGCTCGATGTCGGCGAGCAGGCCCCACGCGAAGCGCGTGCGCAGACGGTCCGCGATGTCCGAGATCTCGTGCGGCTTGCGGTCGGCCGTCAGAACGATCTGCTTGTGGTTCTCGTGGAGCGCGTTGAACGTGTGAAAGAACTCGTCCTGCGTGCTCTCTTTGCCGGCGAGGAACTGGACGTCGTCGACGAGGAGCACGTCGATGCCCTCGCGGTAGTTGCGGCGGAACTCGTGCATCCGGCCGGTGCGAATGGCCTGGACGTACTCGTTCATGAAGCGCTCGGACGAGATGTAGACGATGCGTGAGCCTGGTCGATTGCCGAGCTGCTGGTGACCGATCGCGTGGAGCAGGTGCGTCTTGCCGAGACCGACGCCGCCGCAGATGAACACCGGGTTGTACTTCGGCGGGTAGCTCGAGGCGGCGGCCTGCGATGCGGCGAACGCGAGCTGGTTGGACGGGCCGGCGACGAACGTGTCGAACGTGTAGCGAGGGTTGAGCGTCGCGGCGTCGGGGGCCGAAAAGCCGGGCTGGTCGTCGGTCATTGCCGACATCGACGTCGGCGTCTCGCGCGGGGGCGGCACGGGCGTGATCGCGGGGGAGCTCGCCTCGGGGGTGCTCATCGGCGAGGTGCCGCGTGCGAGCTCGGGCTCGGCGGCGGCCATGACCTGCGCCTGGCGCGGCTCGGGCGCGGGGCGATGCTCGCTATCAGGATCGAACTCGACGCGGACCTGCTCGTGGCCGAGGGCGTGGAGCTCCTTGACCAGAGGGGAGAGATAGTTGGTCTCGAACCACAGCCGGACGTAGCTATTCGGAGCGCGGAGGCGGAGCGTCGCGCCGTCCCATGAGGTGACCTCGATCGGCCGCAGCCACATGTCGTAATGCTGGGGCGTGACCTGCGACTTCAACCGGTCGACCGCTTCATCCCAAGGCAACTGTTGATTCATTCCCCGGCTCCAGGACTAAGTCCTGTAAGTTCTTGACGTTGGCAAACGACGGATCACAGGCAGACGACAACCAATCCAGAAGTTATTCACACCCTCTTCTGGTCCGCTCCCGTGTCCCGCTCGCTACGAGTTGTCCACAGGAGAAACGTTGGCCTAGGTAGCAGATGGCTAAATCGCTCTGCAAGACAAAACCGCGGGCAATTGAACTCCCGTTACCGTCGGTTTTCGGCCCGGTGTCCGGAGCGGAATAGGTATCCAAGACCTGGGCTGAGAGCGGCGCCGGGGAACCCTGATTGGCCGATTCTGGGACACGGCGGAAACCCTGAGGTAGCGATGTCTTGACACCCTGGACGCAACTGAGTATCGATCCCGCTCCGCAAACGCCGGACCCGAGGAGATCGGGGCCTTTGACCGCGGAAGGACATAGCCGTGAAGCGCACGTATCAGCCCCACAACAAGAGCCGTAAACGCACCCACGGGTTCCGTGCGCGCAAGAAGACCCGTGGTGGTCGCGAAGTGCTCCGTCGCCGTCGGGCGAAGGGTCGCAAGCGCATCTCGGTGACGACCGCCAAGAAGTAAGCGATGGGTCGCCGCATCACGAAGGAGATGCGGCTCCGTCGACGCGCCGAGTACGTAACCGTCCAGCAGGACGGTAAGAAGCTCCACGGCCGTCACGTCCTGGTGCTCGCACGAAAACGTCCGGATCCCGAGCTCTCCGGAAGGCTCGGAATCACGGTCACCAAGAAAGTGGGAAACGCGGTCGTCAGGAATCGGATCAGGCGCTTACTGCGCGAGTGGTTGCGGCTACACGATTGGGTGCCTACAGGCTGGGACATCGTCGTGGTTGCCAAGGACTCGGCAGCACGGCAGCTTCACCCCGACGACTTCGCTCCCGACCTGCTGAAGATCTTGCGCCAGCTTCCATGACCACAGCCATCCATCGTTTTTTCGTCTGGGTAGTGCTGTTGCCGGTGGCTGTGTATCGACGCGTGATCTCGCCGCTCAAGCGCATGCCGAGCTGTCGGTTTCTGCCGACGTGCTCGGAGTATGCGATGACGGCAGTGCATCAGCGCGGGATCGTTGTCGGTGGAGCTCTCGCGACGTGGCGCGTGCTGCGGTGTAATCCGCTGTTCCACGGCGGTTATGACCCGGTGCCACCACACCGCTGTAAGGATCACTGATGCAGGATCAAGGTAAGCGCCTGCTGCTCGCCGTCGTGCTCGCACTCGGCGTGCTGCTCGCGTTCCAGTTTCTCTTCCCGCACAAGGAAGAGCCGAAGAAGCCGGACAACACGGCACAGACGACGGGCGCGGGCTCCGCGGCTCCGTCGCCCACCCCGGTGATCTCGCCGGTCGGCGTCACGCTCGACGGCACGATTCCGCCGGCGCCGGCGACGCGTGGCGAAGAGAAGCTCATCACGCTGACGTTCCCGAACTTCGTCGCGACGTTCTCGAGCCACGGCGGCGTCGTGAAGTCGTGGAAGCTCACCGATAAGCGCTACGAGCGCGAGAAGAACAAGGGCGAGCTCATCACCGCGCAGCAGCCGGACACCGGCGCGTTCGCGGTGAACTTCGCGAACTCGACCTACGTGCTGCCTCCGAAGTCGGAGTGGGTCGGCACGCAGGAAGGGCCGAACAAGGTCCGCTACACGATCTCGACCGACAAGCTCGACGTCGAGAAGACGTTCGAGATCGTCCCCGAGAAGTATCTGCTCAAGATGACCGTGAAGGCGTCGGTGAAGTCGGCCGAGCCGGCGAAGCAGGCGATCGCGGTCACGACCTGGGGCATGCACGATCCGAAGGACTCCGGCGGCGGTGGCCAGAGCGTCGCGCCGCGCGTGTGGGACTCGTCAACGTATCGCAACGGCGAGCACTACGAGACCGGCATCAAGGCGCTGATCAAGAAGCCGCGCTTCGAGTACGGCATCACGTGGACGGGCTTCGAGCATCCGTTCCTGTTCGTCGGCATGGCGCCCAAGCCGCTCGCCGGCATGACGGCCGACAAGGTCACGTTCGCCGAGGGCGACGCGGGCCTGATGCGCACCGACATGATGCTGCGCCCGGCGACCGTGCTCGATAACAAGAGCCAGCCGCTCGTCCGCGAGGTCGCCGGCTTCCTCGGTCCCAAGGAGTACAAGCGCCTCGAGGCAGCCGACTCGGCGGCCGGATTCTCGACGGGCTTCCACGGCGCGATCGATCTCGGCTGGTTCGCCTTCATCGGCCGCCCGCTCATGTGGCTGCTGCTCAAGTTCTACAGCGTCGTCGGCAACTGGGGCATCGCCATCATGGTGCTCACGGTTCTCGTCAAGCTCGTCACCCTGCCGTTCATCACGCGTTCGATGCGCTCGATGAAGGCGATCGCGGTGCTCGCGCCGGAGCTCAAGGAGATCCAGGCGAAGTACAAGGACGACCGCCAGCGCCAGCAGATGGAGACGATGGCGCTCTACCGCCAGCACGGTGCGAACCCGCTGTCGGGCTGCCTGCCGCTGTTCCTCCAGATGCCGATCTGGCTCGCGCTGTACCGCATGCTGTCGTCGGCGGGCGAGCTCTACCTGCAGCCGTTCATCCCGGGTTGGATCAACGACCTCACGAAGGCCGACCCGTACCACATCATGCCGATCGTGCTGATGGTGACGATGTTCGTGCAGGCGCGCCTGCAGCCGGCCGCACCCGCGGCGGATCCGACGCAGAAGATGCAGCAGCGGATGATGCAGTACGGCCTCCCGCTGATGTTCGGCGTGATGTCGTTCTTCTTCCCCGCGGGCCTGACGCTCTACATGTTGACGAACACCGTGCTCTCGGGCGCGCACTCGATCTACATGAACAAGTACGACAAGAAGAGCCTCGCTCTCGCCGAGAAGCTGAAGAAGGCGCAGGAGAAGGCCGCGCTGACGAAGGACGGCGGCAAGGCGAAGGCAGCCGACACGAAGGTCAAGGAGACCATCGCGAAGGCGAAGGCCGCAGCTCCCGACGAGGACGAGGCCGAAGACGACGCGGACGATGCGACCGAGGCGAAGAGCGGGGCGATCAAGCCCACGCCGCGTCCGGGTCAGGGCAAGTCCGCCAAGCGCAAGAAGCGCAAGCGATAGGTTTTGGAGGCACTGTGACGCAAGCGACTGCAGATCGTGAAGACCTCGCCGAGAAGGCGAGCGAGTTCCTGCTCGGCGTGCTCGAGCGGATGGGAATCTCGGCGGACATCGACATCAAGGACGACACCGACAAGACGGTGCTCGAGATCCAGACCTCGGATACCGAGCTGGTGATCGGCCGTCGCGGCGTCGTGATCGATGCTCTCCAGCACCTGGTCAACAAGGCCGTCTACAAGGAGCGCCGCGACGAGAAGACGAAGCCGCTCGTCGTCGACTCCGGTGGGTTCCGCGACAAGCAGGTCGAGCGCCTGCGGACGCTCGCGCAGCGCATGAGCGAGAAGGCGCTGCAGACGAAGCAGATCGTCGAGCTGCAGCCGATGTCGCCGCACGATCGCCGCATCGTCCACATGGCGATCTCGGAGATCCCGGGGCTGACGACGCGCAGCGAGGGTGAGGGCGAGGATCGCCACATCCTGATCGTTCCCGCCGCCGCCGAGTAATGGCCGCGGTCGTCGCCGACGACACGATCGCCGCGATCGCGACCGCCTCCGGTGTCGGAGGTGTCGGGATCGTGCGCGTCAGCGGACCCGCCGCGATCGAAATCGCGTGCGACGTGCTCGGCGTTTCGGCGCTCGACCGGACCGTGCGCGTCGGCTGGGCGCGCGACAAAGCGGGCACGCGGATCGACCAGGTACTCGCGTTCGCGATGCGCGCGCCGGCCTCGTTCACCGGTGAGGACGTCGCCGAGCTGCACGGCCACGGCGGCGCGCACAACCTCGATCGCCTGCTCGGTGCGGTGCTCGAGCGCGGCGCACGGATCGCCGAGCCCGGCGAGTTCACGCGGCGCGCGGTCGCGAACGGAAAGCTCGATCTCGTGCGCGCGGAGGCACTGCTCGAGGTGATCCACGCCGGCAGCGAACGCGCGTGGCGCCTCGCGCAGCAGAACCTCGGCGGTCGGCTCGGTGAAGTAGCGCGCGAGCTCGAGACGCGGGCGCTCGGCGTGCTCGCCGAGATCGAGGGACGGATCGATTTTCCCGAGGAGGACATCGCCCCCGCGGACGCGTCGGCGATCGAGACGGAGCTCGCAGCGATCGCGGCTCGGTGCGCCTCCCTCGCCGGCGGGTTCCGCCACGGCCGCGCGCTGAGCCAGGGGATCACGGTCGCGCTCGTCGGTCCGGTCAATGCGGGCAAGTCGTCGCTCCTGAACGCGCTCGTCGGCAAAGAGCGTGCGCTCGTCGCGGCGGCGCCCGGCACGACGCGCGACTACCTCGAGGTGGCCGACGTGTGGAGCGGCGTCGCGGTCACGATCGTCGACACCGCAGGCACGCGCGTGACGGCGGACGAGATCGAGGCGCGCGGCATCGAGCTCGGCGAGCAGAGGGTTGCCGGCGCCGATGTCGTCATCGTCGTCAACGATGGCTCGTCCGCGTGGGACGACGGCTCGCGATTCGCCGAGCGTGCGCTCGTCATTCGCAGCAAGGCGGACCTCGGCGGTGACGTGCACGGCGCGCTCGCGACGTCGGCGTCGACAGGACAAGGTCTCGACTCGCTCAAGATGCAGGTGCTCGCGCTCGCGGGCGTCGCCGATCGAGAAGGTAGCGAGGATGCGTTCGTGACGACCGCGCGCCAGCAGGCGACGGCGGCGGCGGCTCGCGATGCATTCGAGGCGGCGGTCGGCGCGTGGCGCGCAGGTCGGGTGCCCGAGGTCGTCGCGCTCGAGGTCCGTCAGGGCGTGCATGCGCTGGCGCAGCTGCGCGGCAACGAGGTCGGTGACCGCGTGCTCGACGAGGTGTTCGCGCGATTCTGCATCGGCAAGTAGTCGCGACTCGTCGCGTCGCACGCGTTCTCGCGTTCTGACGTTCAGCTCTCCGGCGGCCGCCTCGCAGACCCGATCGCCGTCCTCGTCGAGTGACTTCGCGGGATGCGCGGCTATAGTCCCGGCGCGTGAGTCTCGACGACGAAGTTCGCGACGAGCTGGCCCGCCTCGAAGCGGCGCACCGTCTGCGCGTCCCGCGGGTCGTCGATGGCCTCCAAGGCCCGCACACGACCGTCGATGGCGCGCTCGTCCTCAACCTCGCATCGAACGATTATCTCGCGCTCGCGGCTGACCGCCGGATCGCGCGTGCGGCCGCCGCGACGCTCGACGAAGCGGGGACGGGTGCCGGCGCCTCGCGGCTCATCGTCGGCAACCATCGCGCCCACGCCGCCGCCGAGGACTCCCTCGCCGATTGGCTCCGTGTTCCGGCAGCGCGCCTGTTCAACAGCGGCTACGCGGCGAACGTCGGCGTGCTCGCGACGCTACTCGGTCCCGACGACGTGGTGTTCTCCGACGAGCTGAACCACGCGAGCATCATCGACGGCTGTCGTCTTTCGCGCGCGAAGATCGTCGTCTATCCGCACCTCGATCTCGCCGCGCTCGAGCGCGCGCTCACCGAAGCCGCCTCCTCGGCCCACGTTCCTCGTCGGAAGATCGTCATCTCGGAGTCGCTGTTCTCGATGGACGGCGACATCGCCGATGTCTCCGCCCTCGCCGCTCTGTGTACCCGGCACGGTGTCGCGTTGATTCTCGACGAGGCTCATGCGGTCGGCGTCTGGGGACCCGAAGGTCGCGGCATCGCCGCCGCTGCGGATGTCATTCCGGACGTTCTCGTCGGGACCTGCGGTAAGGCGCTCGGCTCGTTCGGCGCCTTCGTCGCAACGACGCGCGCGATCTCCGATCTCCTGTGGAATCGCGCCCGGCCCTTCGTGTTCTCGACGGGCCTTCCGCCGCTCGTCCCGGCCGCGATCACCGCCGCCGTCGAGATCATTCGCGGTACCGAAGGCGACCAGCGTCGTCGCGACCTCTCGACTCGCGCTCGCGATCTCCGCACACGCATTCCAAAGCTCGGCGGCGCCCCCGACAGCGCGATCGCGCCGCTCCTTATCGGTGACGACCGCGAGGTCATGCAGATCACCGCACGTCTGCTCGAGCAGCGGGTCTACGTCCAAGGCATCCGCCCTCCGACCGTTCCCGAAGGCACCGCTCGCCTACGCGTCAGCCTCTCCGCCGGGCATTCTGCCCAAGACGTTGAAACTCTTACGGGAGCGCTGTCGCATGCAGCGCGTCATTTCACGTGAAACACTCCGACTCCGCCGGCCTCGCCGAGCTCGACAAGCGCGTCCTCTGGCATCCCTTCACGCAGATGGACGAGTGGTCTCCGCTCGTCATCGCGTCCGGCGAAGGCAACTTCCTCATCGACGTCGACGGACGCCGCTATCTCGACGGCGTCTCCTCGCTCTGGTGCAACGTCCATGGTCATCGTCATCCGCGGCTCGACCGCGCGCTCGCCGACCAGGCTGCTCGCCTCGCCCACTCGACGTTCCTCGGCCTCACGCACGAGCCCGGCATTCGCCTCGCCGCCGATCTCATCGAAGTCGCGCCGAAGCCTCTGACCCGCGTCTTCTACTCGGACTCCGGCTCGACCGCCGTCGAGATCGCGCTCAAGCAATCCTTCCAGTATTGGGCCCTTCGCGGTCGCCCGTCGAAGCAACGCTTCCTGCGCATGACCGACGCCTATCACGGCGACACGCTCGGCGCGGTCGGCGTCGGCGGCATCGATGTCTTCCACCGCATCTTCGGACCGCTGCTCGTCCAGTCGATCCCGATCCCCTCGCCCGCCGGCACCGACGGCTCCGCCACCCTCGCTCGCATCGAAGCGGAGCTCGAGAGCCGCGCGAACGAGATCGCCGCTTTCATCTTCGAGCCGTTGATCCAGGGCGCTGCCGGCATGCTCGTCCATCCGCCGGGCTTTCTCGCCAAGGTCGCCGACCTCTGCCGCCGCCACAACGTCCACCTCATCCTCGACGAGGTAGCGACAGGCTTTGGCCGTACGGGACGCCTGTTCGCCTGCGAGCACGAGCCGTCCGTCGAGCCGGACTTCGTCTGCCTCGCGAAGGGCATCTCGGGCGGCTACCTCCCCCTCGCCGCGACTCTCACGACCGAGGAGGTCTACTCGGCGTTCCTCGGCGCGCGAGCCGAGATGAAGCACTTCTTCCACGGCCACACGTACACCGCGAACCCGCTCGCTTGCGCCGTCGGCATTGAGTCGCTCCGGCTCCTGCGCGACGAAACACTCCCCAACGCTCAGGCGCGGATCCCCGAAGTCTCCGCCGCACTCGCTCGTATCGCGAAACTGCCCGCGGTCAAGGAAGTGCGCTCCGTCGGGCTCATGGTCGGCATCGAGCTCCGCGCTGCTGCCGACCGGTCCCTCGGAGTCGAGGTATGCGATCGCGTCAGGAACCACGGCGTGATTCTTCGCCCGCTGGGAGACGTCATCGTCTGGATGCCGCCCCTTAGCATTCGACCAGACGAGGTAGCGCTGCTCGAGCGAGCTACGACAGCAGCCATTCAGGAGCTCGCAATCTAAGGTTCCACGTGGAACGTGATCTCTGCGTCTCGTGCGCGTTCCACGTGAAACGGCCGGCGCAGGTCGACCGCCGAAGCCGGACATACGGCCGCCTGGCTGCTCGCTGCGACCTTCTCGCAGTGCCACCAATTACCGACCGCAGCGAGACGATCCGCGAGCTTGGTCCTCGGTCTCTACACGCCGTTCCACACGAGCCGGCGACGTCGCTGCGGACTCGGCCACCAGGGACGAACTAAGCGCGGTACTCAGGCTTGAGCGAACAGTCGGTCGAGAACCGACGCGTCCTCCGCCAGCGTTATGATCTGCCCCTTCCAGCGGCGGCCGATCTCGTGCGCGTTGCTGGCGGTGAAGTCTGGGTCATCGGAGGGGTGGCGCGATAGGACCAGGGCCGCTACCGAACAGCCGTCGCGCTCGACGGCCTCGAGGGTGAGCAGCGAGTGGTTGATCGTCCCGAGTGTGGCGCGGGCGACCACGATGACCGGCAGCCCGAGACGTCGTGCGAACGCGGCCATATCGATGGTAGGTGTAATCGGCACGCGCCAGCCACCCGCCCCCTCGACGATGACGAGGTCGGCGTGCGGCGCGCTCTCGCGTATCGTCACGTCGATGAGGTCGAGGTCGATGACCCGGTGCTCGGCCTCGGCCGCTACGAGCGGAGCCACCGGTTGAGAGAGCTGGTAGAGCCCGCGGAGGGCTCCGGTCTGCCAGTCGCCCGCGGCCGTCGAGAGGATGCGTTGGTCCTCGCCCTCAGGTGGCTGGCATCCGGTCTCGATCGGCTTGAAGGCGAAGACGCGCTTCCCAAGGACTCGTGCACGGCTGGCCAAGGCGGCCGAGGTAAAGGTCTTGCCGACGCCGGTGTCGGTACCGGTTACGAAATAGCCCTGCATCGGGCCCGCATGTTCCACGTGGAACGGTCTACGCCGCAACGGCTCCGGGCACAGCAAAGCCACTCGCCACCGGATCTCACGGAGAATCAACCGACC
>JABFXX010000318.1 GCA_013368795.1 Kofleriaceae bacterium | reverse complement strand
GAAGATTCGGCCGCGAGCCGCAGCTAGCGCGACGCTGGAGAGGTCGTTCGCGGAGCAGCGCTCGCGGCACGTCGTGCGGTCGCGCGATCGATCCACGGACCGGGTCGCGCGACCGCCAGGAGCTCGCGGGACGCTAGGTCTGCTTCGCGAGCTCGAAGCCGATCGTCACGTCGAGCGTCAGCGGCTGGAGCGTTCCACCGAGCGCCACATGCGAGTCGCGCGACTCGGCGACATTGGCGACGGCCTGCGGAAAGTATGTCGCGCTCCACATGTAGCCGCCCTGGTTCTCGCCGACCGAGATCACGCGCCCGAGCTTGATGCCGAGCGCCTTCGCGGTCTGGGCGGCCTTGTCCTTTGCCGCGGCGAGCGCCATGTCGCGCACCTTCTTCTTCAGCTCCGGCAGATCGCTGCGCCGGAACTGCGTCGACATCGAGCTCGCGCCCGACGATGCGGCCGCATCGAGGATATCGGCGATCTTGGTGAAGTCCTTCGTCGTCGCGGTCACCGTGATCTGCGCGCGGTACGTGTGGACCTTGATCGTCGCCCACCCGTCGGCGTTCGGCTCGTAGATCGGATCGAGCTGCAGGTTCGACATCTTCACGTCACCGGTCTCGACGCCGACCTTCAACAGCGCCGCGATCAGCGCCTGCTTCTTCTGCTCGAGCTGCTTGGCCGCCGTGCCCGGTTTGAGGTTGTCGGCCGACAGCGTGATCGTCATGTCCGCACAGTCGGGGCTGACCTCGAGCGTCGCCTGTCCCGTCACCGTCATCTGTCCCGGCCGATCGACCTCGGCCAGCGACGGAACCGCGATCACCTGCGGCGGGCGATCCTGGCAACCGGCGAGCATGGACGAGGCGAGTACAAGCGAGGCGAGTGTCTTCTTCATCATGCTGTGAAGACGCAGGAGGGCCCTGCCTGTATGCACGTCCTGGCGCGGCCTTACACAGGCCTTACGTGGGCGCCGGTAACCGGATGGTGAAGACGCAGCCCTTGGGCGCCGCATCGCGGATGTGGAGCGTTCCGCCGTGTGCCTCCACGGCCTTGCGAGAGATCGCGAGACCGAGGCCCGAGCCGCGTGATTTGCCGCGCTCGCCCTGGTGGAACGCCTCGAACAGTTGCTCCGGATCGCGCTCTCCAAGCCCGCCGCATTCATCCTCGATATCGATCCAGACCCACTCCGGGTCGCGCCGAGCGCGGATGCAGATCGTGCCTTCCGTGCGCGTGAACTTGACCGCGTTCTGCACGAGGTTGGAGAGTGCGGACTCGAGCAGCGAGGCATCGGCGTCGATGACCAGCGCTGGGTCGACCGCGAGCTCGAACGCGATCTCGCGCTCGCGGTGCGCCGACTCCACGACATCCTCGACCAGCGCGCGGAGCGACATGCGTTTGATCGCGAGCTCCTTGCCCGCGCGAAGCTGCGCGGCTGCGAGCGTCTGGGCGACCAACGCCTCGAGCCGGGCGAGGCTCCGCGCGAGGATGGCTCCCGTCCTGCTGTCGACTCCGACCTTGCCGCTCTTGATCACGTCGAAAGCCATCTGCGCGGTGGCAATCGAGTTGCGGAGCTCGTGACCGAGCGAGCCGACCCATTCGGCGACATCATGCTCGAGGGCCGCATGATCGAGCTCGGCATAGGTATCGATCGCCTGCGCGACGGAGTTATCGATACACTCGTCGAGGAGCTTGTAAGACGTCCCATCGATGTGGAAGTCCTGCTCTTCCGCGAGCTCGCCAATCGCGTTGGAGATCATTCCGATATCGAGCGCGATCTCCGCGACCGAATAGCCGCGCTGATAGCGCGCGCGGCCGAAGTGAAGCGCCTGCTCCGAGTGCCTCGGCATCGTCGTCGTTGCAGGCAGGCCGGCCTCGCGCTGTGCCGCTGCCGTGAACTCGTCGACGATACCCGGGATCGTATCGAGCAGCTCTTCGCTGGGCTTGTCGGCGTGCCGCGCGTGCAGCTTTCGTTCGCAACGTCTGACGATCTCGTCGCGGTTCTTGCTCAGGAACTCGTGCAGCACAGCTTCCCTTTCAGGCCCTCGTACCGGGCTGCTCGGGCGTTGGCGCAACACCCGCCTGACCGACGAGCGCCGCGCTCACCCACCCGCGGACCTTCACGAGGTGCTCGTCCTCCTCCTCCAGGGCCGTCCTGAAGCGCGAGGCGATCTCGTCCTGCTTCATGCCCTGGACGAGCTCGATCAGCAGCGACCAGCCGTCGTTGTCGGCGAGCTCGGCCGTCAACATGATGTCGAGACACTGCGTCAGGGTCGTCCGCGGATCGGCGAGCACCTGGACCCAGCCGGTCGACGCGACCGCGATCACGTCCGCGCCTGGCGTCATCGCCGTCGGATCACCGCCGAGCTGGATCATGCAGTCGCGAAGCAGCGCGAAGTGCTGCCGTTCGTCGTCGCGGATCTTCTCGACCTCTCCACGCGTCGGTCCGCCAACATGAACGTGGGCCGCTTCGACCTTCGCGAGCAGCGCCTCGTAGAGGCGTGTGCCTGTCCGCTCGAACGCGATCCGCTCGCCGAGCTTGTCGAGCAGCACGGTCGCCTTGTGGCCCTTCATGCCCTCGAGCGCCGTCTTGACGACGCCCTTCACGCTGGCTGGTGGCGGCACGGTGCCGACGGGCGGCGCCTCGCGTGCCCAGCGAACGCGCTCGGTCTCGAGCAAGTACCCGTCGGTGGGCATCGGCGCGTCGATCTGCGCACCGGTCTCGAGGCGCCGCGAATCGATCGGCGAGGCCGCAACGCCGGTCCGGTTCTTTCCGATATCAGTTGGTTTGTTCATGACGTCGCTCCTAGTGGATGGCCGGCGTGGTCAGCCGATCGATCTCGGTGCCCGGCGTGTACTGGTAGTCGGTGGTGATGAGCTCCGACGGCGAGCCGTCCGAGTTCACGTGCGTGCGGTAGACGACCGAGAGCTGGCTCTCCTGGTCGAGCGGCACGATCTTCTTGCCATTCGTGCGCAGGTCGACTTCCTTGCTCAGGGTCTCGCGCACGAAGTCGCGCTGGCTCGCGAACGCGACCGGCTCGGGCAGCGATTCGGGCAGTAGCGTCTCGGGGTCGCGCTTCTCGATCTTGCGCATCAGATCCATCACGAACTGCAGCTGGCCGAGCTCGTAGTCGACGAACCTCTCCCACACCTTCTTCAGGCGCGGATTCGGCTCCTGCTGCATGCAGGACCAGTACGTGTAGACCTCGGTGCACTCGTGAAGCAGCCACTTCTCGAGCCACGTCTCGTCGGGATCCATCAAGCACTCGTACTGCGTGACGTGCTGCTCCTCGATCGCGGCGATCTCCGCGTACAGCATCCGCGCCACCGGATCCGCAAACTGCGGTCCGATGTTCAAGTAGTAGTCGTGCACCTGATGCTCGGCCGCGACGATCGTGAGCGCGTTCAGCTTCGTGATCGCCTCCGCCTTCGCGCGCGCATAAGGCTCGCGTAGATCGTCCTCGGGCGCGCGGTGCTCGACGAGCGTGGGCCGTCCCGGCCGCACGTCGGTGTAGCTCTGAAGGATGTTGTTCGAGTCCTGCCCGAACACGCGATCCATCAGGGCGGAGAACCGATACAGGTGATCGAAGTCCTCGAGCATTCCGAACCGGTACACCTGAGCGAGGTATGGATCGGGCTCCTGTTGCGCCACCGCGGCCGTCACCTCGATCGCGGTCTGTTCGAAGCCGATCGTCGTCTCGAGGGGCGACTGATCGGCCGGATTGAGCCAGTTCACGAAGGTCTGCTGCATGTGCTCGATGCGACGAACGCGTGCGAGCGGCGCCTGCAGCTCGCGATTCTTGCGCGCGCACGCATGGCTGAATCGAACCGCCTCGGCTTCGATGCCGTTCATCAGGATCACGCGAACGCGCGTGAACGCATCGTCATCGAGCTTGCTGAATGGCTCGGGTGCGAGCTCGCGCCAGGTGAACGCCTGACGGTCGAGCGGGGTCCCCTTCTCAGATCGAATATCCAACGTCACAGGTTGCTCCTCGTGGTCTTTGTGAGCCTCCCGGCTGCACGCGGCACACCACGAGCGCCTCCGTCGCGCGAACGCGAGCCAACCCCGAAGCGATCCGTTTCGTCACGCCGGGCAGCTGCCGCGGGCCGATGCGCGCGGGAGCGTTCTTCTCGCTAGAGCAGCTTGTTGCGTCGCATCAACAGCAGGAGGCCGAGCACGATGAGCCCGGCGGCGCCCCAGAAGAAGCCATAGCCGTGCGCCCACTTGAGCTCGGGAATGACCTCGAAGTTCATCCCGTACACGCCGCACAAGAACGTCAGCGGCAGGAAGATGATGCTGACGACCGTCAGCTTGCTCATCACCTGGTTCGTCTTGTGGGCGACCAAGCTCATGTAGTTGTTGAGCGAGTTGCTCAGAATGTCGCGATCGACGAGCACGTCTTGCAGCACTCGCTCGACGGTGCCGACCATGTTCCCCAGGTACGGCTGCGTCGCCTCGCTGACGAACGGTGACTTGCGCGTCGACAGATCCGTCAACACCGCGCGTGCCGGCAGCACGACCTTGCGCAGATGCAGCAGGTCCGAGCCGAGCTCGCTCGCTTCGGCGAAGACCTGGTCGCGCACGTCGCCGATCAGCTGCTGCTGCACCTGCTCGACGCGCTCCTCGAACTTCTTGTGCACGGTGAGGTAGTTCTCGATCAGGTGATCCCAGAGCTCGTACAGCAAGAAGCTCGGGCTCTGCGCGAACCGCACGAAGTCGGTCACGTACGACTTGCGTACCGCCTCGAGGAACACGGGCGCGCCCTTGTGCAGCGTCAGCAGATAGTTCTCGCCCATCATCGCGTCGACGCGCTCGAGGTCGAACTTGTGGCCGACGAGCCGGCAGCCCGACAGCACCAGATGAATGTAGTCGTCGTACCGCGCGATCTGGGTCGCCGGCTCGCGCGACATCGCGTCCTCGACGATCTCCGGCTCGCACAGGTTCAGCTTCGTCAGCAGCTGGCGCGCCGCTTCGCTGTGCGCGATATCGACATCGATCCAGACGAACTTGCCGGCCTCCATCGAGGGCCGCACCTCATTGATCGATAGCTTCCGGTACTGCTTCGTCTTGAAGTCGAGCTCGACGACGCTGAACAGCGGGTCGACCGCTTCGGTGCGTGCCTGCGAAGGACCCGTCATCGCGAGCTCTGCCGCCACGCGCCCATAGTACGCCAACCCGACGCTGCCGCGGCCGTACTGAACAGATTGTCAGAGCCGTGTGCGAGGGTCAGTACATGTCTCAGCCGAGGTTCCAGCTCACGCAGGGCGACGCGGTCGCGTGGCTGCGAACGCTACCCGCCGCCTCCGTTGACCTCGTGATCACGGACCCGCCGTACGAGTCCCTCGAGAAGCACCGCGCGATCGGCACGACGACGCGGCTCAAGCACAGCAAGGCGTCGAGCAACGACTGGTTCTCGATCTTCCCCAACGATCGATTCCCCGAGCTGTTCGCCGAGGTATTCCGCGTCCTCAAGAAGGACACGCACTTCTATCTGTTCTGCGATCCCGAGACGATGTTCGTCGCGAAGCCACTCGCCGAGGCAGCGGGCTTCAAGTTTTGGAAACCGCTCATCTGGGACAAGTGCCTCGGCCCTGACACGCCCGTCTGGACCGAGCGAGGCGTCGTTCGCATTGCTGACGTCGTTCCCGGCGACCGCGTCGCCCTGCCAGAAGGCGGCACGACGGCGGTGAAGGCGGTCCGGCGCACCAAGGCCCCGTCGCTCAAGCTCTCGCTGTCCGACGGCACCGAGCTGATCGCGTCGCGCGATCACCGGTTCATGCGCGCGAACGGCTCGCTCTGCGAGGCGAACGAGCTCGGCGTTGGGGACGCGATCTGTACGCGACCGGTGCGGACACGCACCGCTACATCACTCGCGCTCGACGACGTCATTCCCGAGGACGACGCTGTTTACGAGCTACCGGACGTGAACTCGTGTCTGTGGTGCGGTGAGGTCTTCGAAAACTCGCGCGCCGCAGCTGCTCACCAGGCGCGATGGTGCGAGGCTCCGACGTCGAAGCGCGAGATGGCCGAGCGTCTTGGCATCAGCGCGAAGCGCTTGCGCCGTTGGATGAGCGAGGGCCGCATCCCGCGTGCGTGGGCAACGGCACTCGGGCTCGAGGACAAGCTCGGCAAACGGATCCAGTGCCAGCTCCAGAACGATGTGGAGGTTTGGTACCCACGCACGATCCCGCTCGACTACGAGCTCGGAAAGGTCATCGGCCTCTTCGCTGCCGAGGGTTTCTGTGCGCCGAACAGCGTAGCGTTCGCACTTCACGCCAACGAGAAGCATCTGCAGGCCACGATCGCTCGCTTCGCGCGCTCGCTCGGACTCCTCGCGCATGTGGATATCGACGGAAACAAAGCGCTGGTGCAGGTCCACTACAAGCTCATGACGTATCTCGTGCGCCACTTCGTCGGTGGGGAGAACGCGCAGACCAAGTACTTCAAACCGTCCCTCTATGGGACTTCGGATGCGTTCCGTCACGGCGTGCTCGACGGTCTCCTCGAGGGAGACGGTCACTGGTCGCACGAGGAACAGCGCGAAACCTACCGGAGCGCCTCGTGGGATCTCGCCATGTTCGTCCGCCGAGAAGCCGAAGCGCGCGACCGGAATCCGACGATCCGACGGTTCGAGAACGATCATGCCGGCGGCTGGGTCGTAAGGTTCGACCCGATCAAGCGCCGTGAGCAGACGACTGTCGTCGGCGTCGAGGAACTCGGCGAAGAAGAGCTCGTCGACATCTCCGTCGAGGATCGTGACGAGCTCTTCCTCGTGGCAAACGGCGTCGTGACTCATAACTGCAAGATCGGGATGGGCTATCATTACCGTGCCCGTTACGAGTGCGTGCTGTTCTTCGAGAAGGGCAAGCGCAAGCTCAACGACCTCGGTATCGCCGACATCCTCGAGCAGCCGCGGATCAACAATGGCTATCCCGCCGAGAAGCCGCCCGAGGTCAGCGAGATCCTCGTCAAGCAGAGCACCGAGCCCGGTCAGCTCGTGATCGATCCGTTCATGGGCTCGGGCTCCGCCGGCGTCGCGGCGATCCGCAATGGCCGCAACTTCCGCGGCAACGACCTGTGCGCCGAGGCGATCGACATTGCGCGCTCGCGGCTCCTTGAGGGTGGGGCGAGCGAGGACGCGGCGCCGCTGCGGGCCGAGCCCGCACCGCAGCTGGGACTGACGCTGTGATGGAGGCGCGCTGATGGTGGCGATCCCGAAGGCGCCCGCGAAGAGCGCAAAGGTTCTGCCGGCGGCCGCGAAGGCCGCGCGCGGCATGACCGGCAACGAGTATCGCGACCTGATCGCGAGCTACATCCATCACAACTACGCGTCGCAGGGCCTCGTCGTGTACGTCGAGATCTCGCTCGGCAAGACGGTGATCGGCAAGGACCGCTGCATCGACGTGTTCGTCGTCCGGCCGTCCGATCGCAAGGCGATCGCGATCGAGTGCAAGTACCAGGACTCGCTCGGCACCGTCGACGAGAAGATCCCGTACGCGCTGCAGGATCTCGACGCGCTGTGGGTACCGGGCTGTCTCGTCTACGCCGGCAAGGGCTGGTCGAAGGGCGTGCAGCACTCGCTCGAGGCGTCGCGGCTGGCGGCGTTCTGTCTGCCCGACGAAGCGACGCTGTCGCGCAGCAAGCAGACGCGCGAGCTCGACCACATGCTCGCCGCGATCTTCGGGTTCTGGGATCTCGTGCTGCCGGCGGCGAAGAAGTTCAAGCCGCGCGGCTGAGCAGGCCGCGAAGGTCGGGCCGGCCCCCTGCTCTTCCGCTTAGCGTGGCGCTCGCGGCGGGCGGACTTCGACGTTCGTGTGCGCGGCGAGCCACGTCTTGAGCGCGGCACCGCGCGGCGGCATATCCGTTGGGTCGAGGTGCCAGACGCGCGCGCGATCGTCCTCGGCGCCGGAGACGAGCCGATGATCGGGCGTGAACGCGACCGCCTTCACCGCGAAGCCGTGGCCGCGGAACTCGCGCACGAGAGAACCGGTGAGGTTCCACACGCGGACGACCCCGTCGATGCCGGCGGACGCGACCTCGGTGTCGTCGTCGCTGATCGCGATGTCCTTCACGCCCGACTCGTTGCCGCGCAGCTCGACGGTGGGGCCATCGGGAATCGAGAACACGTGGACCAGCTCGTCACCACCTGCGGAGATCACGTGCTTGCCGTCGTGGGTGAAGAGCACCTTGCGCACGACGTCGGTGTGGCGGCCGAGCGTCTTCACGCGCTCGCCGTCCCAGGTCCAGAGCGTCGCGAGGCCGTCCTCGTCGCCGGCGACGAAGTACTTGTGATCGGGCGAGAGGGCAAAGCAGCGCAACTCGGCGGCGTGGGCGGGCTTGATCGCGCCCTTGCCGGTCTTCACGTCGAAGCGGCCGATCTGGCCGTCGAAGCCGCCGACGATCACGTTGTCGTTGTCGAGCCACGCGACGGGACGAAAGCCGGCGGTGTGCTTTGCGATCTGCTTGCCCGTCGCGCTCGCGACGTCCCAGATGTAGAGCGAGCCGTCCTCGCCGACCGACGCAAGCTGAGTGCCGTCGGGCGAGAATGCGAGTCCGCGCACCGTGTTGCCGTGACCGCGCAGCGGCCGGCCGATGCCGGTGGCGAGCTCCCACAGCCAGACGTCGTGGTCGGTGCCACCGCTCGCGACGTACTTGCCGTCGGGCGAGACTGCGATCTGCTCGATCGGGCCCTTGTGGCCTTCGAGCACGATCGATTGCTTTGTCGCGAGGTCCCAGTAGCGCAGCGTGCTGTCGTCGCTGCCGGTGACGACATGCGTGCCGTCGGGCGTGACCGCGACGAGCTCGACGTCCTGCGTGTGACCGCGCAGCTCCTTGGCGAGGCCGCGGCGCGTCGCCTCGACGGCGAGGTCGTAGGTCTTGGGCCAGTCGTACGCGGGCATGTTGAGCTGCTGCAGCCACGCGGCGGTGCGGCTCGGATCGAGATCGAGGACCGCGCCTGCCTGATCGATCACGAGGTCGTCGTAACGCCGGCCGGCGATCTCGCGCTCGTTCTCGGCCTCCTCGCGCGCTTGCTGGGCGAGGTCGCGCTCGCGGAGCACGTTCTTGACCGCGAGCACGCCGACGAGCACGAGCACGACGAGCGCGAACGCCGCGACACCGACGGTCACGCGATGCCGCCACAGCCAGCGCTTGACGAGGCGCGCGAGCGAGTACGTGTGCGATGCGAGCAGCTTGCCCGCGGAAAAGCGGCGCAGCTCGTCTGCGAGATCCTTGGCGCTCGCGAACCGCCGGGTCGGGTCGTGCGCCATCGCCTTCTCGACGAGGCTCGCGAGCTCCTCGGGCAGGTGCGGCTCGCGCTCGGAGATCGGCGCGTGCTTGCCGGCCGCGACCGCGTCGAGCACCTCGGTCGTTGTCGCGCCGCGGATCGGCGGCACACCGGTCAGCATGTTGTACAGGAGCGCGCCGAGCGCGTAGATGTCGCTGCGCTCGTCACTCGGCTCACCGCGCGCCTGCTCCGGGGCCATGAAGCTCGGCGTGCCGAGCACCGCGCCCGCGTGCGTGAGCGAGCTGTCGCCCGCTGGCTCCGCCTGCTCGTCGTCGGGATCGACGCTCGACTCCGCCGCGCGCACGTCCTTGGCGAGGCCCCAATCGATGACGACGGTCTCGCCGAACGGACCGATCAGCACGTTCGCGGGCTTGAGGTCGCGGTGCACGACGCCCTCGCTGTGCGCGTACGCGAGCGCATCGCAGACCGCGATCGCATGCGGCAGTAGCGCGAGGCGGGCAGCGAGTGTCTGCGCCTCCCCGATCACGACCTCGAGCGAGCGGCCGCGGACGCGCTCCATCGCATAGAACGCGGTGCCATCGCCGAGCACGCCTGCGTCGTAGACGCGAACGATCGACGGGTGCTGGAGCCGCGCGGTGATCAGCGCCTCGCGCTCGAATCTCGGATCGACCCTGCCGCTCTCGCGGCGCGTCACCTTGATGACGACGTCGCGGCGCAGGCGACGGTCGCGCGCCGAGAGGATGCGCCCCATGCCGCCGCGCGCGATCTCGGCGCCGATCGCGTACAGCGAGTCGTCGATGCGCGGCAGCGCCGGCAGGTCGGCAACGATGTGCGGCCCGGCGAGCGTCGCCGCGTGCGGCATGTCGATCGTCGAGAGCTCCGCGGCGCCGCCGGCCACCTGCGTCGCGAGCATCGCGATGTTGGCGCGTGGCGCGCCGGTCCCCACGGTCGCGGCGACGGCCACGCCAGGCGCGGTCGCCGCGCGTCCCGGCGGGCTCGGCACCATCGTTGCCGCCATCG
>JABFXX010000057.1 GCA_013368795.1 Kofleriaceae bacterium | reverse complement strand
GTGCTGCTACCTACCGTGATACAGCCCGAACAGAGTCCAGCGCACGAGCTGGCAATTCGGTGCACACGATCGATCAGCAGGCGCACGGGAGCTCACTGAGTCAGAACCCCGGCGAAGTACGGGCTGCGCCTTCGAGTCCCGTCCGCTCCGCGAGGTAGCGGTCGAGAATGGCAACGTTCTCGGCCGTTGGCGCTTTCGGAACCCACGTTCTGCGCCGATTTCTGCGAGACAGGTCGCCACTCGTGTCTCCCGTAGGTATGCGCACGCTTCGCCTCGCCTGCCTCACCGTCGCTGGTTACCTCGTATCAGCGCAAATCGGCAGCGCACGCGCCGACGTCAAGGAGACCGTCGACATCGCGACCGTCACATTCCCCGATGGCTGGACGCGAACGTCGAAGGAGCGGACCTACGTGCTCCACACCACCGAAGATGTCGAGGCGGGCACGTTCTGTCAGCTCTACGCCATGGTCAGCGCGACCAGCACCGGCGGCATCGACGGTGACTTCGACGCCGAGTGGAAGGTGTACTCCGGCAACTTCGGCCTCAAGTCCGCGACACCGATCAAGGCACGCGCGATCAAGGGATGGTCGGCCAAGGCCGCCAAAGGAACGCTCGTGCACAACGGACGCACGGTTACCGTGAGCGTTTACGTCTATAGTGACAAGAGCAAGCGGCTCGCGTACATCACGGTCACGAACGATCCCAAGCGGTACGCCAAGCCGATCTCGACGTTCCTGTCGTCGATTGCGTTGTCGACGACGACCACGGCGCCTTCGCCCGCGAGCGACTCCACGACGACGCCGCCCGTGAAGCCGGGCAACGGCAAGCAGACAAACTTCTCCGACGGCTGGGTCTCTGTCGAGGAACCCGACTGGGTTCGAGCGGTCAATGGCGATGTGACCGTGCTCGTCCATCACCGCACGTTCAACCTGAGGGACTTCATCAACCAGGACGGCGCCAAGCACGTGTGGCAGGAGCTCGTCTCGCCCCGCTACAAGGACCAGACGGCAGTCCGGGTTCGCAAGAACTTCTGGTCCGACGGTGACTACATGAATGGCAAGGACTGGATCGAGGCCGACGCGAAGACAAGCGACGGCAAGGCGGTGCACGTCGCGCTGTTCAAGGGCGGAAACGGGCAGCGCTGGATCGAGATCATCACGCCGACACAGGCGGTGCTGCACGCCAAGATCACGGAGGTCCTCGACGGCGACGGCACGAACTGGGCACCGCTGCTCGCGCTGTCGAACCTCAACAAGTTCTCGGTCGCCGCCGCGGATCTTCCGGGACAGTGGGCATCCTCGAGTGGCGCCAGCGTCGACTACGTCAATGTCTACACGGGTACCAACGCCGGCACGGCGTACGCGAGCTCGACGTCGACCTTCACGTTCAAGCCCGACGGCGCATACGAGAGCATCTGGAAGGGAGCATCGAATGCACAGGATGGACGCGGCACCGTGTTCGGCCAGGAGAGCTACAAGGGCAAGTACAGCGTGAAGGATTGGGAGGTCACGCTGACGAACCGCTTCAAGGGCGCGACGCACACGTTCACCGCACAATTCGAAGCAGTCGCCGGCGGGCGCGTACTCCACCTATGGCGCGGTCAGGCCGAAGAGCTGCACCTGTTCAAGGTGACGAACCCCGCGAAGTAGCGCCGTACAAACGGCATGGGCGCGATCAGAGATGTGATGAGCGCAGGAGGGGCGGGTTCTGCCCGGCACAGTGCTGCGCCCGTGGCGCAGAGCGCTACGATTCGGACCCATGTCGGAGCACCGCGTTCTCGATCACCTTGGCCTCGCAGCCAGCGACTACGACGCCGCCATTCGCCGCTACATCCCGGCCTATGAGGAGATGATCGCGACGACGGTGTCGCTCGTCGACGGCGAGGTCATCGATCTCGGCACCGGCACCGGCGCACTCGCCGCGGCGATCCTCGAGTCGAAGCCGAATGCACGCGTGCGCATGGTCGACATCGATCCGGCGATGCTCGCGACCGCACGCGCACGCGCCGCACGGTTTGGCGATCGCGCGCAGGCCGTCGAGGCATCGTTCGATGCGCCGCTGCCGCCATGCGATGCCGTCGTCGCATCGCTCGCGCTGCATCACGTGCCCGAGCGCGAGCGCAAGACGGCGCTGTACCGGCGCATTCATCAGGCACTGCGGCCAGGCGGCATCCTCGCGATCGCCGATGCCACGGTGTACGAGAGCGGCCCGGCGAAGGTGCGCAGCTTCGAGGTGTGGGCGGCGGAGATGGGCAAGCACGGCATCGAGCGCGACGAGGCGAACCGGCTGTTCGCGAAGTGGGCCGGCGAGGACCGGTACTACCCGCTCGCCGCCGAGCTCGACATGCTGGCGGAGGCGGGGTTCGCGCAGCCCGAATGCTTCTGGAAGTACGGGCCGATGACGGTGTACGGCGCCTATCGCTGACGGCGTGGAATAGCTGGGTGGGTGTGGGCGTTCACGCCGGGTTGAGCGGGCGGATCTTCATGTCAGGATCGGAGCAATGAGACCGGCGGGCATGGAGCATGACGGCAGGATCCACGCGACGGCGGGTGTGGGGCCGCACGGCAACGAGCCCATCTCACCAGCCGGGCGTGGGGTCCTGCTCGGTGCACTCAACGTGCTCGTGATCGGCATCGCGCTGGGCGCGTCAATGGGACATGGCGACGTCCTCAGCGTCGCGTTCTTCGTCTCGATCGTGGCCATCCTGCCGGCCGTCGTCACCGGCGCTTGTTTGGGTGCACTCGCAGGCAGCATGCGGGCGCAACCGCGATGGCTGCGCGTGCCGCTGCTGCTGGTCCCTGCCCTCGCGCTGGTCGCCGCACTCGCGATGACGTTTGGGTTGGTCTCGTTCGCCGCGGTGTCGGCAATCCCGACGTCGGTCGCCGTGCTCATCCTCGAGCGCTGGACGCGCGAGCGCGTCGAGCCCGTCGTGCCGCCTGCACGCGCTCACCGCGAGGCGAGCTCGCGATGAGGGCCAGCGCGATGGACCCCGTCGATATTGGCGGTTTGCTCGGCGCGCTGAACATGCTGGTGATTGCCGTCGGCATCGGCGCGACCTATGGCGGCAGCAAGATGGCGGTCTCCGCAGCGGCCGTCGCGGCGATCGGAATCTTGCCCGGCATCATGGCCGGCGCATTCGTCGGCGCGCTCGCCGACGCGCTTCGAAGGAAGCCGGTCTGGCTTCGTGTGACCGTCCTCTTCGGCTCCGCTCTGCTCCTGGTCCTCGGGCTCGCGGCGATCGGAGACATGTTCGAGTTCGCCGCGCTCTCGAGCATTCCGACGTTCGTCGCCGTGCTCGCCCTCGAGCGTTGGACGCGCGAGCGCGACGAGGTGATCGTGCCACTGGCCCGCGTACGATGAAGCGCGACCGCGGCGCGATGTTCGAGGAAGCGTGGCGCGCCGTGCTGATCGGCGTGGGGCTCGGCTTCGCGAACGCGATCGTCATCGGTTGCGGCGTGCTTCCGCAGATCGAGAGCTCCGAGAACAATCCTGCGGCGCAGATTGCCGCGATTCCCGCGAGCATCTTGTCGGGCGCGTGCCTGGGCCTCCTCGCACACTTGATGCGGGCCGTCCGGCGCTGGCTGCGAGCGGCCGTGCTGGTCCAATCAGCGACCCTCGTCGTCTACCTGCTCGCCGAGCACTTTGGGATGCAGGAATATGCAGCCTGGTCGTACGTACCGACGATCGCCGCTGCCCTGCTGCTGGAGCGCGTGACGCGCGAGAAGGTGGCCACACACCTGGCGGTCGCGCGCACCCGACGGCCGTAGCTACTCGAGCGTGTAGTCGGCGCCGTTGTTGTTGTCCCAGTGGGTCTCGCCCGCCATCTCGACGAACGCGGCGAGCTGGATCTGCGGGTGCGGCTCGATGCCGGTCATCGTGCCGGTCGTGACATCGACGCCCCAGCGCTCGAAGCCGTCGGCGAGTGGCGCCTCGTAGACGCCGGTCGCGAGCTGCCACGGCGTGTGGCGGACGCGATCGGTCCACACGATGCCGACTCGCTTGGCGTAGGCATCGTTGCGGATCGCGAGGTCGACCCAGAAGTGGCCCTCGTCGATGCACGTCGCGGGCGACGGCGACGGACACGAGACGCGGCGGTACCAGAGGCCGCCGCCCTCGAGCTGGATCGCCGCATCGGCCGAGTCACCGAGCTGGCTTGCAGACGTGCCGCTCGGCTCGTCGACGCCACCGACCGCACAACCCGACGCTGCCAACAGCAACAGGAGACGCATCGGGATGCGCGGACAGCAAGACGAGTGCCGCGCGTGGATCGAGAGTGCACGCGAGCTTGGCGGCTCGCCGGGCACTCGCGTTGCGAATGGCAACGCTAGTTGACGCCGTCGTCGGTCTGCGGCGTCACCGGCTCGATGCCACCACCGGTCGCATCGCGCTCCTCGGCGGGCACTCGATATTCCTCGGCGAGCCAGCGGCCGAGGTCGACGAGCTGACAGCGCTCGCAGCAGAACGGGAACAGCTTGTTGCCGTCCCTCTTCGCGGGACCGCGGCAGGTCGGGCAGCGCGACGTCGACGCCTTCATGTCTGCAGCCCCAGCGTGGTGATGCGGGCGTCGAGGTAGCCACGCGAGACGTTGAGATCGATCGCGGCGGCTTCGCGATCACCGCTGTGCCGGCCGAGCGCCGCGACGATCGCGTCGGCTTCGGCAACTGCGACCGAGTCGCGCAGCGTGCGCGGCATGCCGACGGCCTGGCCACCGAGGCGCGAGCTGACCATCGAGCCGGTGAGCTCCTGTGCATCGCCGGCGAGGACGAGCATGCGCTCGACCTCGTTCTCGAGCTCGCGGATGTTGCCGGGCCAAGAGTAGGCGACGAGGCGCGCGAGCGCGGACTGGGCAAGGCGCGGCGCCTGGCCCGGGTTCTTCCAGTGCTTCGCGACGAAGTGAGCGGCGAGACGCGGGATGTCGGCGACGCGCTCGCGCAGCGGCGGCACGGTGATCTTGAGGACGTTGACGCGATAGAAGAGGTCCTCGCGGAACTGCTTCTTCTCGACCATCGCCTGCAGATCTTTGTGCGAGGCGGCGATGATGCGGACGTCGACCTTGACCGGCTTCGTGCCGCCGACGGGCATGAACGTGCCCTCTTGCAGCACGCGCAGGAGCTTCACCTGGAGCGCGGCGGACATGTCGCCGATCTCGTCGAGGAAGAACGTGCCGCCGTCGGCGACCTCGAACAGACCTTTTTGATCTTTGACCGCGCCGGTGAACGCGCCGCGCACGTGACCGAACAGCGCGGACTCGAGGAGGTTGTCGTTGAACGCCGAGCAGTTCTGGACGACGAACGTCTTCTTCGCGCGCGGGCCGTGATAGTGGATCGCGCGCGCGATCAGCTCCTTGCCGGTGCCGCTCTCGCCGTGGATGAGGACGGTGGCCTCGGACTTGACGACCTTGCCGAGGAGCTTGACGACCTCGCGGACCGCCGGCGCGTCGCCGACGATCTCGGTGAACGGATGCGTGAACGTCGTCGGCGGAATCGTCGTCGGCTGCGCGCGCTCGACAGCGGCGGCCGCAGCGGCGACGAGATCCTTGATGCGCACGAGGTCGGCCTCGGCGAGCTCGGGGGCGTGCGCGGCAAGCGCGGTCGCATCGGCCGCGGCTGCGCCCGTGGCGTTCGCGATCGAGTCGGCACTCGCGGCAGCGGTGACATCGGCCGGGCGCCCACCGCTCGCGTAGACGATGCCGGCGAGACCGGTTGTCGCGCGAACCGGCGCTGCGACGATCACGAGGCCCGCATGACAGCGATGGACGAGCGCGGCGGCGTCCTTGCGCTGCGCGAGCGCGCTCGCGACTTCCTTGAGCGAGCCGGCGCAGTGGCTGGATGGCTGCTTGCGGATCGTCTCGCACGCATCGTGAGAGGTGCGCTCGTAACCCGAACCGTCGCCGGCGGCGAGACCGAGCTCGAGGCCGTACCAGCGACGCAGAAGATCGCGGGACAGCGCTACCTCTGCGATTGTGTCGAAGCTAAGAGCCACCGGGCGCCCACTATAGCGAACCTGACCGGCCCGTCCATCGATCGGGGTCGGCGTGTTCGGCGCGGCGTTCCTTGACGAGCTTGTCGAGGTGAGCGCGAAGCGAGCGCGCCGCGAGTGGCCACAACGGTTTCGGCGTGTCGCTGTACGCGTCTGCGACGAGCTCGTCGATCGTGCTGGAGGATCGGGCAGCCAGCGCGGCGACTACGCGATCTTCTCGCATCGTGCGGTGTGCGATGTACTCGCGCAGCTTCGCGCGACCATCGCGGATCGATGGGCCGTGCGCGGGGAGCAAGTGCGTCGGTGCGCGATCGAGCATGACGCGCAGCGAGGCGAGATAGTCGGCCATGTCTCCCTCGCTCGGATCGATGAGGATCGTGCCGAAGCCCGCGACCATGTCGCCGACGATCGTCGCGTCGCCGAGCTCGAACACGAGGTGGCCGTCGGCGTGGCCCGGCGTGTGGACGCACGTGAGATGGGTCGCGTCGCCGAGCTCGGAACGGACCGTTCCACCGAGGTCGAGCGGCTCGCCGTCGGCAAGCTCGCGCGTGACCGCGACGCGGCCCGCAAGGCGGCGGGCGGTGTTGCGATGAGCCGCGATCGGGACGCCGTAACGCGCTGCGAGGGCGGCCGCACCGCCGACGTGATCGCCGTGGTGATGGGTCAAGAGGACGAGCCCGAGCGGGCGACCGGCGGCGGCCTCCGCGTCGAGCGCAGCGTCGAGAATCCGCTCCTGATCGGGGTATGGCGAACCGGGATCGACCACGATGAGGGGGCCGGCGTCCGGGCCGACCAGGTAGGCGTTCGTATGGGCCGCCGGCGGCAGCGTCGGCGTCCTCAGCGCAAGCACGCGAATCCCTGGCGCTACCGGGAGCGGGACCGAGGGGACCTCGCCAGCCGAGGTGGGGGCTTGCTTGCGCACCTGCTCGTACAGGGCGTCGACGCTGGGCTCACCCATGCTTCACCCGCAAAGAGGATGACGAGTAGAGGTGCATCTCTTAGACTATACGTAGCGCGTCCATGGTCAGCGTCACGGCACGGAAGATTCGTGAGCTTGGCTCCGAGCGACCCGGCGGGGCCAGCGGACGGATCTATACGGGATATTTGATCTCGTACCCGTACATCGGGCGCGGCATGGTCATCTTCCGAGACCCCCACGGCCACCGCATGATCACGACGCCGGTCAAGCGCGTGCTCGGCGAGCCGGGCGGCAAGATGATCTACGTCGAGACCGAGAACTCGGTGTACCGCCTCGAGATCCACGGCGAGCCGTTGTTCCCGATGCGCGCGACCGGCGACTGAGTCCGCACCTCGGCGCGAAGGAGCCCTCGGGGGCGAGGAGCTAGAGCAGCTCGCCGAGCGTCCGCACGTGCGCCGCATCGAGCGCGGGCGCAAACATCATCGGCAGCTCGTGCACGGGAGTCTTCGCGCGAGCGCGCAGCTCCTCGAGGTAGCGCTCGTTCAGCGCGCGACGATCGCGCGACAGCTTGGCGTGCTCGGTGAGCTCGCGCAGCGGCGACGGCAGCGCCGGATCCGCGGCGAGCGTGTCGAGGACCTTCGTGACCGGCGCGCCCGGCGCGAAGTGTTGCGGGTAGACCTGATTGCAGACGATCTGCTGCGGCTTGATCCCGAGCCCGCCGAGCTTCTCTTCGAGCTCGATCGCCTCGTTGACCGGCATCTCCTCGGCGAGCGTGACGAGCACCGCGGCGGTGCGCGCCGGATCTGTGAGCAGCTCCTTGATCGTGCGCGCGTCGCGCGTCAGCGGACCCTCGGGGACGGTCTCGTTGATCACCCACGGGATGCGCAGCATCGACATCGAGTGACCCGACGCCGGCATGTCGAACACGACGGTGTCCCAGATCGGCTTGCCGCGCTTCTCCTCGGTCGTGTGGAACCACGCCTTGCCGAGCATCGCGTAGTCGTCGAGCCCGGGGATGGCGCGGAGGAACGCGCGCGTGACGCGGTTCTCGAACACCATCTCGTAGACCGAGCGGAACTTGAGGATCATGAGGCCGTACTCTTCGAGCGCGGCCGCGGGGTTCGTGTTGACCGCCGACAGGTTCGGCGCGAGCTGGACGACCTCGGTGCCGACGGACGGCTTGTCGAAGTAGCTGCCGAACCGGTCGTTCGCGTTCGTCTCGAAGAGGAGCGTCTTGCGACCACGGGCGGCGCACTGGCCGGCGATCGCGGCGGCGACGGTGCTGCGGCCCACGCCACCTTTGCCGACAACGAGAATCAGGCGGCGATCGAAGACGGACAGCGACACGACAGGCGTTGTATAGCCTACTTGCCCGCGGACGGCGCGGGTGCGGCGGCTCCAGTTGCGGGCGCCGGAGGTACGGATGACGGCGACGCCGGTTCGGCCGGTGCGGCGTCCTCGACGACCACCGCGACACCGCTCGCCTGTGCCGATCGCCAGCCGATCAGCTTGCGAAGCGTCCAGATGCCGTCGCCGGGCGTGATGTCGACCTTGATATCGACCACCTTGTCGGCGCCGAGCTCCTTGGCGGCATGCAGCAGCATGCGATTGACGACGTAGTCGAGGCTGACCTTGCCGGGGATCGCGAGGAACAGGAAGTAGGCACTCGTGACCTGGGCGTGGACGATCGCGATCGGGCGCAACCCCTTGGCCACCGCGACACTCTCCGGCTGAACCCGGACCGTCGAGATCGACGAGCATGCGGCGGCGCACGTGACCAATGCCGCTAACGCCAAGCCACGGGACCAAGCCATGGCGGCAGGTTAACACGTTGATGTAGGATCGATTCATCGTGGCCAGGGTCGCAGCGCTCGTGCTGGGTGTACTTGCGTTGGTCGCGACGCGCGCGAATGCGCAGCCGGCGCCCGACGAGCTGCTCGACAAGAAGATCGCGGTCTGGCGCTTCGACGCGCTCGGCATCGACGGCGAGATCGTGCAGCGGCTCGAGACGCTGTTCCGCTCCGAGCTCGATCGGCTCGTCAAGATCCCGCAGGTCAGCCGCCGCGACATCGAGCGCACGACGACCTCCGCCGAGAAGGACTGCACCGGCGAGGAGAAGTGCCTGACCTCGATCGGCAAGCGCCTCCAGGTCGACTTCGTCGTCACCGGCACGGTCGGCTCGCTCGGCGACAACTACGTCCTCAACATCAAAGTCGTCGACGTCGGCTCCGGCAAGTCGCAGAAGATCCAGAGCGACCCGCTGCGCGGCAGCCCCGACGAGCTGATCGAGGGCGTGCGCGTCGCCGCGTATCGCCTGCTCGCGCCGCAGCAGCTGCACGGCTCGCTGCAGATCCAGACCGACCTCGTCGGCGCGCAGGTCACACTCGACAACCGCTCGCTCGGCAAGACGCCGCTACCGAACAACGGCGTCATCGCGAGACAGCAACTCGGCAAGCACAAGCTGCGCGTCGAGGCGAAGGGCTACGACGCGTTCGACAGCGACGTCGAGGTCCACTTCCAGAAGGTGAGCCCGGTGATCGTGCGCCTGCTCCAGACCGGCGAGACGACCGGCACCGGCCGCACGATCGTCCGCGAGAAGAACCCGATCTACACGCGGCCGTGGTTCATCGGCGCCGTCGGCGTCACCGCGATCGCGGTCGGCATCCTGATCGGCGCGAAGGCCGGCAGCGTGCCCTGCTACGTCAACGGTGATCGGAACACGCCGTGCTGAAGCTCCTCCCCGCCCTGCTCGTCGTCACGCTCGCAGTACCGCGCGTCGCGCACGCCGATCGCGTCGTTGCCGTCACGCCGCTGTCGACGCTCGGCACCGAGGACAAGTCGGCGACGACGAAGAAGCTGCTCGGTCAGATCGAGCAGGCGATCGCGCGGCTGCCGGGCACGAAGGTGATCACGTCCTCGCAGGTCGCGTCGGCGATCGACAAGGCGAAGAAGCCCGGGCTCAAGCAGTGCGAGGGCGAGCCGACCTGCGTCACGGAGGTCGGCAAGCTCGTCGGCGCGCAGCTCGTGATCACCGGCGAGGTCGGCGGCCTTGGCGACTCGCGCGTCATCTACCTGAAGACGACCGACGTCGGTGCCGCACGCGAGCTCCGCTCGACGACGCTCGCGCTCGGCGCGGCCAACGCGGCCGACACGCCGATGGGCGCCGCCATCCGCCTGCTCGATCCCGACAAGTACCGCGGCACCGTCCGGTTCAACTTCGACGTCAGCGGCGCGACCGTGCTCGTCAACGGCACGAAGGTCCAGCCGAACGCGACGCGCGAGATCGCGCTGCCCGTCGGCACGCACGCGGTCACCGTGACGCACCCGCAGTATCACAACTTCGTGAAGTTCGTGGACGTCGACTACGG
>JABFXX010000466.1 GCA_013368795.1 Kofleriaceae bacterium | reverse complement strand
GCATTGGTGACGGCGACGAGGTGGAACGCATCGCGCCACGCCGGCGCCGGGTGGGAGGCGCCATCGCGCGCCGAGGTGAGGACGCGTAGCCTGTAGCGTGTGAGGTCGGCGCGGACGATGTCGATGCACGGCGCGGTGGCCGCGAGCGCGGGCGTCGCGTCGAGCGGGGCGAGCTCGGCGGTGAGACCCGCGCCGAGGAGGGACGGTTCGGCATCGCACGGGCCGGCCGGTTCGACAGGTAGGCCTTCGGGCGGTGGCGTCGCCGCCATGAGATCCGCCGAAGAACGTCCGCATCCGGACGCGATCGTCAGCAACACGCAGGCCCGGCCCAGGCGGCTCATCGGGACCCAAACGCACGAGCGCCGCGATTTGTTCCAACGTGTGATCAGATCGGGATCGCCGTACGCTCCATGATCGACATCTCGCGGCGCGCGCGCTGGATCCGCGCCGAGACGTCCCAGATCGACTCGGTGTCGCGAAGGCTGTCGAGGAAGTGGTGGGTAGCGGCAACGGCTCGCGCGTCGAAGAACCAGAACATGCTGGCGAGCGGCGACAGCCAGACTTTCGGCTCGACGGTACCGAACTCGCCCCGGATCGCACGGAGGATCCAGCGATGAACTTGCGACTGCTTCTGCGTGGACTGGCCCTCGAACACTGCTTCGAGCGCACGCACGAAGAGATCGCAGGCGGGCGTGCCCGGGACGAGCGCGGTGGCACCGAGGTACGCGCCGTCGCGGGACAGCTCGGCGATGCGCTCGAACACCTGCGCGTGCGCGATACCCTCGCGCAGCTCGGTCGTCATGCCGACGCATGCGAGCACGGTTGGAATGTCGAGGCTCGTCGCGGCGGCGAGCGAGGTCAGGTCCTCCGACGGCGTGCCGATCGAGGTCTCGTCGCCACGCAGCAGCGCATCGATCCCGCCGTCGACGAGGATGATCGCGTCGATCGAGAGGCGCTCGACGACCGCGGCGTAGGCGGCGGCCAGCGGGCGCACGCCCGTCTTGTCGAAGCACCAGATGACGTGCTCGCTCCCGATCTCGGCGGCATCGAGGAACTTGGCGAGGTGGGCCTCGGGACAGTAGGTCCGCGGCGACGCGGAAGTCGCGCCGACGGCATAGAGGTTCGCGATCTGTGGGTCCCGCCGCGCCCCCGCGAGCCCGTTCAGCTGGGCGAACGACAGGCTCGCGAGCTCGACCTCGATGCCGGCCGTGCGAAGCGCGTGGAGAAGCGGGACTGCCCCCATCACGTCATAGCTACCGCCACATCCGGCGATGAGTACGCGCTTCGCTCCGCCGACCGCACGAAACACCGCCTGATCGAGCATTCGACGACAGTGTCACGCAGGCACCCGAACACGGCAAGGATGGCGATGTGCGCCTAGCTGCGAGATGCGAGGCCGGACTCGACCGCCTCGACGAGTGCGGCGATCGCCTGGCCCGGGTCGGCCGACTGCCACGCGGCGCGAATCACCGCGACCGCATCGGCACCGGCAGCCGCGGCAGCGCGGGCCCGCGCCGGGCCATCGATGCCTCCGACCGCGACGAGCGTGACCGCAGGGGGCAGCGCGCCGCGGACCGCGAGCGCCTCGGTGCCGAGCGGCGTGCCCTTGCCGGGCGTCGCCCAGATCGGGCCGAGCTGGACGAGGTCCGCGCCGAGCTGGGCTGCAGCGAGCACGGCATCGACGGTGTGCCGCGAGCAGCCGATCGAGAACGCACCGCCGGCAATGCGGCGAGCATCGTCGATCGTGAGGCCGCGCTCCGGCAGGTGAACGCCATCGGCGCGGACGGCCTTCGCGACATCGAGCCGATCGTTGATGACGACAGGCGCGCCCGCGGGACGGGCGATGTCGACGAGCTGCTGCGCGAGCGCGAGGGCAGGGCCGCCGTCGAGATCCTTCTCGCGCACCTGGATCATCACCGTGCCGCGCGGCACCGCGGCGAGGATCGCAGCGACGCGTGCGGCGAGGTCGTCGCACTGCTTGCGATCGGTGATGACGACGACGCGAGCTCGCACTACTCGATGAGGCCCGCGGTCGGCGACGACGCATTGGCGTAATCGCGACGCGGCATCCTGCCCGCGAGGTACGACTTGCGACCGGCGTCGACGGCGAGGCGCATCGCCTCGGCCATGAGCACGGGCTTCTTCGCGCCGGCGATGCCGGTGTTCATGAGGACGGCCTGGCAGCCGAGCTCCATCGCGATCGCGGCGTCGGACGCGCAGCCGACCCCCGCGTCGACGATCACGGGCACGCCTACGTTCTCGAGGATGAGGCGGATGTTGTGCGGGTTGCGGATGCCGAGGCCCGAGCCGATCGGCGCGCCGAGCGGCATGACCGCGAGGCAGCCCGCGTCCTCGAGGCGCTTGCACGTGATGAGGTCGTCGGAGCAGTACGGCAGGACCTTGA
>JABFXX010000339.1 GCA_013368795.1 Kofleriaceae bacterium | reverse complement strand
GAACGGATAGCCGTAGTACCAGTACCGCCAGGCGAACCACGGCGCCCACACGACGAGGAATGAGGCCGCGCCGAGGAGCTCGGGGCGACCGACGAAGCGGCGCTCGCGGCGGTGGAGGAAGTTGGAGACGAGCCGCACGCCGCCGAACACCGCGGCGACGAACAGGCCCTCGGGGCGCGTCATCGCGGCGAGCGCGAGCGCGAGGCCGGCGCGAGGCAGCGCGCGGCGGTCCGCCGGATCCTCGGCGGCGACGAGCCCGTCGAGCGCGATCACGACGAGCATCGTGAACAGCTGGGTCTCGAGGCCACCCGAGGTCCAGCACGCGAAGCCCGACGACTCCGCGAGCAAGAACGCGGGCAGCGCCGCCCACGGCGACGGCCGGCCGAGGCCGCGCTCGACGAGGCGGAACGCGCAGAACAGCGTGACGACGGCGAACGCCGCGCCGAGAACCTTCGCCGTCAGCTCCGGCGGGATATGAACGACCATCCCCAGGCCGAGCAGGACGGTCCACAAAAAGTTCGTATACCCCTCGATGTACCAGCCGGGGTTGAACGTGAGCTCGCCGTGCTCCGCGAGGTTGCGCGCGTAGACGAACGAGATATAGGCGTCGTCGGTGATGAAGTTGTACGTGAACGCGTGCACGACCAGCAGCACGGCCGCAGCTGCCAGGAGCAGCCAGCGCAAGCGATCGGTCGTCACCGCCCAGACCATACAAAAGGGGCCGGGCTTCGTCCTGTCCCCGTGCCAGGGTTGATAGGCTCCAGGTGCCTCGATGACGGCCAAGCGTTCGATCGCGAGCGTGCTCGGGACGGGCACGCTGACCGGCCTCATCGCGGGTTTTGCGGCGGGGCTGATCGACGCCGTGTGGTCGTGGGCGCCGGCCGCGCAATTCGTGCCGGGCATCGCGGGCCGATTGCGGTTCGTCCTCTATACGGGGATCTCGCTCGGCACCGCGGGCGCGCTCGCGGGATTTCTGACCGCCGCCGCCGTGCTCGTGCTCCTGCGCGGGTCGCGCCTCGGCGAGCTGATCCCGTTCGCGCTCGCCGAGCACCGCGCGCGGCAAGCGCGTGATCCGCGAGAGGCAGTCGTCGCGCTGTCGCTCGTGATCGCCGGCCTGCCGATCATCGGCGCGGCGATCTACATCGTCTATCGCGTGATGACGCCCGTGGTCGTCAAGAGCCACGCGATGGGGCTCGCCGTGCTCACCGTCGTCGCGTCGACGCTGATCGCGCTCGGGATCGCCGTCGCGATCACGTTCGTCGCGGGTCGCATCGTCGAGCACGCCATCCGCGCGCTCGTCGGCAAGTTCCCTGCCCTCGCCTCCCCGGTCGCGCCGCTCGTCGCTGCGATCGGGATGCTCGCGCTCGGCGCTGCCGCGCTCGCGTGGTGGCAATGGTCGGTCGCGAAGCTCCTGCCGCTGCGGGGTCCGCTCATCGCCGCGATCGGCGCGCTGCTCGCGATCCCCGCGCTCGGTCCTGCCATGCGCGCGGCCGACTTCCTCGGCATGTTCCGCGGCGCGATCCGCCGCACGGTGTGGGCGCTGTTGCCGATCGTGCTCGCGGTGCTCGTCCTGTGGACCGGCGCGTCGGCGGCCGTGATCAAGGCGTCGACCGCGTACACCGGCCTCGGTGCGCCGCTCGCGAAGAACCTGCGCAAGGCGTTCGATCGCGACCGCGACGGCTACTCGCGCTTCCTCGGCGGCGGCGACTGCGATGACGGCGACGCGAGCATCCATCCCGGCGCGCCCGAGATCCCCGGCGACGGCATCGACCAGAACTGCATGGGCGGCGATGCCTCGGCCGCGGCGCCGAAAGAAGATGTCGCGTTCGCGCCTCTGCCTGCGAGCGTGCCGCAGGACGCGAACATCCTCGTCATCACGATCGACACGACGCGCGCCGACCACCTCGGCACCTACGGCTACAAGCGCGCGACGAGCCCGAACATCGACAAGGTAGCCGCTGACGGCACGGTGTTCGAGGCCGGCTGGGCGCACGCACCGTCGACGCGCTACTCGATGCCCGCGATCCTCACCGGCCGGCTGCCGCTCGACGTCTTCTACGACTTCACCGTCAACGGCTGGCCCGGCATCTCGCAGAAGGCGACGACGCTCGCCGAGGCGCTGTCGCCTCTCGGCTTCATCACCGGCGCCATCACGAACTACTGGTACTTCGATCGCACGCGCCACATGGACCAGGGCTTCGCCGAGTACGACAACCAGAACGAGCGCCTCCACGGAGGCATCACCGGGGTCGGGTTCGAGCGGACGCGAGGAAGCAGCTCGAAGGAGCAGACCGACAAGGCGATCTCGTTCGTCGATCGCCACGCCGCCGATCGCTGGATGCTGTGGGTGCACTACTACGACCCGCACGCCGACTACGAGCCGCACGCCGGCATCGCGCCGTTCGGTGCCGACCAGGTCTCGCTCTACGACGGCGAGATCAAGTTCACCGATCAGCAGCTCGGCCGGCTGTTCGACGACCTCCGCGCGAAGGGCCTCTACGACAAGACGATCATCGTGCTCACCGGCGATCACGGCGAAGGCTTCGGCGAGCACGGCATCACGCGCCACGGCTATCACCTCTACGCGGCGCAGACGAAGGTGCCGCTGATCGTCCGCGTGCCCGGCCTGCCGCCGCGCCGGTCGAAGACGCCCGCAGGGCATGTCGATCTCATGCCGACCCTCGTCAATCTCGCCGGTGGGCAGCCAAACCCGGATATGATGGGGCGTTCGCTTGTCGACGTGCTCGCAGGAGCGCCCGACCGCGAGCGCACGGTGTACCAGCAGCTGTCGTTCGAGAACAACAACGAGTACCGCGCCGGCGTCGACGCGCGGTGCCACGTCATCTACAACGTCAGCCCGCAGACGAGCTGGGAGGTCTATCGCGTCGATCGCGATCCCGGCGAGACCGAGGACCTCTCGGGCGACGAGGACGAGTGTGCGAGCACGCGTCGCGCCGTCGAGAAATGGTACGACGCGGCACAGGTTCCGCCGGGTGCGGCCGAGGCCCTCTTGCCCGCGCGACCGCCGATCGCCGCGCCGCTCGATGCCGATTTCGCCAACGCGCGTCTGCTCTCCGTCGACGCGCCCGCGCACGCCAAGCCCGGCGAGACGATCACGCTGACGTGGACCTGGGAGGCGCGAGGTACCGTTCCGGGTACCTGGAAGGTGTTCGCGCACGTGAAGGGCCCCAGTAGCGCGTTCGCGAACGGCGACCACAAACCGGTCCGTCCATTCGAGTGGTGGCGGCAAGGTCAGTTCATTCGCTACTCGACGACTGTCACGCTGCCGCATCTAACAGGCACCTACACCGTGTGGGCCGGCCTGTTCCGCGGCAACGAGCGTGCACGCGCGAGCGCACCGCACGCCAAGATCGACAATAATGCGGTAGCCGTGGCAACGATCGAGGTTGCGCCGTGACCAATCGCGTACGCCGCGCGATCGAGGTGACCGCCTGGCTGGCGCTCGCGATCCCCGCGCTCTATCAGCTGGGCCTGTTGACGTCGGCGATCGGCGGCCGCATCGCGTATCCGTACGACCTCGAGTGGATGGAGGGCGGCCTGCTCCACCACGCGCTCCGCTTCCAGCAGGGGCACGGCATCTACAACGTGCCGTCGGTCGACTTCATCCCGTACCTCTACACGCCGCTCTACCCCGCCCTGCTCGCGACGCTCGGCGGCGTGTTCGGCCTGACGTACACGCTCGGCCGCGTGCTCTCGGTGCTGTCGCTCGTCGGCATCGCGGCCGTCGGCATCATCTCGATCTGCGCGCCGCGCTTCCGCCACGTCTCGAAAGCCGCCGCGCTCACCGGCAGCCTGCTCGCGCTCGGTCTATTCGCCGCGGTCTATCCATACGTCGAAGGCTGGTACGACCTCGTCCGCGCCGACACGCTGTTCCTGTTCCTCATCACCGCCGGCCTCGCCGCCGCGATGTTCTGGAGCAACGAGGGCTATGGCATTCGCGGTCATGGCCGCGTCGCCGCCGTCGCCGCGATCCTCGCGTTCTCGTTCTTCACGAAGCAGACCGGCATCATGTACGTGCTGCTCGGCGGCATCGTCGTGCTGATCGTCGCGTGGCGCCGGCTGTCGACGTACATCGCGGTCACCGGCATCATCGGCCTCGGCGGCGTCGGCCTCATGAATGCGACGACCGGCGGCTGGTTCTGGGTCTACGTGCGCAAGATCCACAGCGCGCACGACTTCAACATGGACCGGTTCTGGAAGTCGTACGGGAACATCCTGTGGCACTTCCGTGCGCTGACGATCCTCGTCGCGATCACGCTCGTCCTCGTGTTGTTCACGTGGCTGCGCCCGCCCGCGAAGGGCTTGCGCCGCGAGCTGCCGCGCCAGACGCGCCCGTTCCTTCTCTGGACCGCGGCGTTCATCGTCTCGACGATCGTCGGTGCGATCGGCTGGGGCACCGAGTTCGCGCACTTCAACGCCTACATGCCGGCGTTCCTCCACGGCGCGCTCGCCGCGGGCGCCGCGATTCCGGCGCTCGCCGCGTGCAGCGCGATCCTGTGGGGCGCGCGCAAGCACTCGATGCTCGTCGCGCAGGGCGTCGCCGGCGTCGCCGCACTCGCGCTCGCGATCACGTGCATCCACTGGCGCTGGGAGCCCGCCCGCTTCAAGCCGACGCAGGCCGATCGCGCCGCGGGCGACCTCCTCGTCAAGCGCATCGCCGCGATCCAGGGCGAGGTGTGGATGCCGTCGCATCCCTGGTACCTCGTGCTCGCCGGCAAGCAGCCGCACGTCCACCGCATGGGCATCAAGGACGTCACGTGGCGGCAGAACCGCATCGTGCTGAACCTCAAGGAGTCGCTCGGCAGCCACCGATTCAGCGCGATCCTGTTCGACAACCGCGACCTGTTCACCGAGGTCCCCGAGGTGCGCGAGTTCTATCGCCCCGCGCTCAAGCTCCCCGCGAACGAGCGGCCGCATCTCTACACCGGCGCGCGGATCGAGCCCGACTCGATCTGGGTGCCCGCGCTGCCGCCGCATCCGCCGAAGGGCGTGAAGGTCATCTTCGACTTCGAGACGACGAACTGGACCGGCTGGACGAAGTCGGGCGCCGCGTGGGGCAACGGCCCCGAGTCCGAGTCGCTGCCCGGTCAGGAGCTCGTCTACGGCACGACGGGCCAGCGCTACGCGAACAGCATGCACGGCGGCGATGCGGCGACCGGCCGCGTGACGTCGCCCTCGTTCACGCTCGACGGCAGCCAGCTCTCGCTCAAGCTCGGCGGCGGCACCGACGCGACGAAGCTGCGCGTCGAGCTGTGGGTCGATGGCCAGATCTACAAGAGCGGCGGCCCGCCGTCGCTCGGCGGCGACGTGCTGCGCGAGCTCACGTGGGAGCTCGGTGAGGAAGTCCGCGGCAAGACGGGCACGCTCGTCCTCGTCGACGACGCGACCGCCGCCGACGGCCACCTCGACGTCGACGACGTCTGGCTCTGGGATTAGCGGAGCCAACTGCATCAGATTGCTGCACCCGCCTGATCGCGCGATCGGGTACCTTGGATCGGGTGCGGCGTGGGCTCGAGATTCTGTACCTGGCAGCGCTGGTCCTCTGCTGGTACTCGGCACTGGTCCTACTTGCGGCCTTCGAGAATCCGGCAAAGCACCCAGCCGTCGCGGCGTTCTCGACCGAGCACGTGTTGCGGACGCTCGGTAGCGCGTTGGTGCTCGTCGGCTGGTTGGTCGTCGTGCTCCTGCAACCGACCAAAGCCGGTGTGCTGAAACTCGCGCGGCGGCTTCTTGCGTGGCCCGTCCTCGGTTCCAACACGCGACTCGTTGCGAGCATTGTCATTGGGCTCTCGGTCGCGTTCCTCTTACAGGTGCCGGTCCTGCACTCTCGACGCGTCTGGATCCGCACATGCTCGGCGTCCGTGCGCCTTTGCACGGTAGACGCTGGTGATGAGTGTGCAAAACAGCTGGTGCGACTGCCGTCGGGGAGCGCCGAGTTCGTCCGGGTCGACAAGGACACCAGCCTGATCGCCCTCACCGATGAGGGCGCGGTCGCATGGCGCGGGAATGCCGGTGACTTCGCTTACGCCAGTCCCAACGCGCCGATCGATGCCTGCTTGCGCATCACCATGGAAGGGTCTTGTTCGGAGTCACAACTGACAATGCTCGTCACCAACGAGAGTGCCAAGACCTTCTCGTTCCTCGGGTTCGAGCTCGAGCCGATCTACAGCGCCGTGTACCCGCTCGCTGCTGCGCACGTCGGCGAAACGCCCACGCTGGCGCCCCTCGCCGTCACGCTCGGCTCGCTCGAGGCGAAGGCTCCGGTTCCGGCGGTAGTCGATGTGCCCGGCGGCGAGAAGGGGTTGCTAAGAATTCCGCTGCAGGTCGACAACTCGACCCCAGACGCCGACTACGTCCACGCCAGCAAGATCTGTGTCCGCTACACGCTCCGCGGTCGGCCCTCGTGTCGCCTCGATGACGTGCTCGTTCTCAGCACCTCTCGCTCGAGACTCCACTGCAAGGTGTTTTCGGTGACCGAAGCGTTACGCAACATCGAGGAACGCCTCGACCGGTTCGAGCGTCCTGACAGCGTCGACGAGCTCCCGATGCTCGCGCGCATCGAGCCCGCGAAGCTGGAGCCCATGCTGTTCTCCGTCATCGATCGATCTCCGCCGGAAGCGATCGGGGTACGCCTCGATGCCTTCGATGCGCTTGGCCATCTGACTTCGGATTCATCCCTGTCGCGTCTGCGCGTTCTCGTCGAGGACGAACACCGCCCTCCTTCCGAGCGCCTCGCCGTGCTTCGGGCGCTCGCACGGCGCGACAAGGCGACAAACATGGAAGCCGTGCTCGCGAAGTGGGTCGAGAGCGGTTCGACCGAGCTCGCTAGTCGCGCCATCGAGTTCGTGAACTTCGAGAATCGCAGCAACGTATGCCTGCCACGACTGACGCGCCTCGATTGCAACGACGCGATGCTGGCGATGCAATGTCAGGCGGTCGCCAAACCACCGCTCGACGAGCTGCTCCGGCAGTGGAACCAGAAGTGCGGATCGCGATCACCGTAGGGCGTCTGATCATAAGGTGGCGAGGTAGAGCCTCGCGGCGCCAACTGGGTCGATCTCTTCGGCATCGCATCCCACCGTTGCGCTGCCCGCATGCGTCGCGCGAACGATCTCGACTCCCTTGTCGTTTGCCCAGTTGATCGCGTGGTGAAACCGCTGGCCGTGGGCGGTATGGGTCGGCACGACCGCGACCTCGCCGCGCTGGGCGTGGGCTTTCAAGCTGTCATTGAAGATCTCGCCACAGGCGAATAGGTGGATACGCCGACGATCGAGCTCGAACGTGCGTGCCGTCGTGTCGCGCGCCTTCGACGCGTTCTCGGACGTCGTCGATCGCTGCCGCCACGTGACGGCCCGGTTCCCTTGGTTCACGACGACAAAGAACGGCAGCTTGCCAGTCTCGACAAGCTCGTCGAAGTCCGGTGCGCCTTTGCCCGTGGTCTTGCCCTTCCCGCTGCCAGGCCGCGCTGTATCGACGCCGAGTACGACGGTCAGCCCACGCGCGTGCGCCTCTGCGATCAGCGAGCTCACCTCGGTCTCGATCTTCGATTCGCGGCCGACCTTCAGGAAGCCCGAAGGCAAGACGACGAGACGAGCACGCTTCTTCTCGGCGCTCGCCAGGATCTGCTCGCCGAGCTCGATACGGTCATCGTTCGTGGTGAAGTCATCGGTGACGACGGACGTCACGACCGTGAGTGTCGACCCCATCGAGCAATGATGCAGGGTTCGGGCGCGCCGAGGGCGCAACAAGATGTTGCGGTTAGTCGCTCTTCTCCTGCGGGTGAAGGGCAAGCACGAGCGCCGCGCCGGCGACGAGGAGGATCGTGTGCATCACGATCTGCACCGCCGCGCCCGAGGGGAGCGCGAGCATGAGCAGGATCGCGAGCGGCACCGCTACCGCGAGCGTCGACGCAGCCGATGAGATGGACAGCATGTGGCAACCGTAGGAACGCCACTCCTGACGCGCAACGTCATGCGGGCTCGCGTTGCCTGAACTGATAAGCGCGTGGCCCGTGACGCAGGATCACCGACGCTGCGGTGGCCGCTTGTAGAGGCTCACGATCGGCACGCCGTCGTTTCGCAACACGAAGATAGGCTGCACCGTGCCGTACGACTTCCAGATCATGTAGTCGTGCCGATTGAAGTGCTTCTCGTGAACGACGATCGCGTACTGGCTCGCGTTCACGCCGGCCTGCTCGTGTCCCGCGTCGGGGTAATTGCGCGACAGCAGGCCGAGCCGCATGTACCAGCCCCACGCCGGCGACGCGTCGTGCGAGTACACGCGCCCCGGCGGTAGCCAGCCGATCATCGGCAACACGCCGCGCGCGGCGACGCCCCAGAACTGACGGTTCATGCCGAGGTCGGCACCGCCGGGCGCGCCACCGGCCGCGGCGTTGTACCAGGTCAGCGCGTACGGCTGGGCGGCGACCGTCTCGGTTGTCGCGGCGAGCACGAGCGTGCCGCCGACGACGCCGATCGCGATGCGGCGCGCGAGCACCTCGCCGAGCGACGTGCGGGTCGCGAGGAAGTCCGCGGCGACGCGCGCGGCCCACACCGCGCCGACACCCGCAGCGATGCACAACGTCGGCAGCGCGGGCATCCAGTGCTTCTCGGCGCCGAAGATCGGCGTCGTGCCGAGGAAGAACGGCCCCATCGACGCGGCGGCCGACAGGCCGAGCAGCAGCGCAGGCGCGCGCTCGCGATCGGCGCTCTCGCCTCGCTTCCAGCGCGCGATCCATAGCGACGCGCCGGTGAGAGCGGCCGCGAGCGTCGCGATCGGGACGGTGAACAGCGTCGTGACGAGCGCGACGTGCCACGGGAAGCGCGGCGCGTTCCAGTTGTGACCGAGGTACTCGAAGTTGTAGTGGACGTGCGTCGTGTGGAACTTCAGCCACGCGCCGACGTGCGCGATCGGCGCGGTCCACAGCCACGGCCACAGCACGAACAGCGTCAGCGGCCCGAGCACGGCGAGCGAGACGAGCACCTTGGGGCGATGCGTGACGAGGCCCTTCCACGTGCCGGCGCGCCACGCGACGACGAGGTAGTGCAGGCCGAGCGCGAACGGCAACAGAAACGCGTTGTGCTTGGTCGCAAGCGCGAGCCCGAACACGACGCCGACCTGCCACGGCCACTTGCGGCCGTCGAGCGCGCGCCAGTACGCGTACACCGTCGCGAACCACAGCGTCATGATCGGCGCGTCGAAGCACGCGAGCCCCTCGTGAAACAGCGCGCGCGGCAGCAGCAGCGTGCACAGCGCGGCGAGCACGGCCTCGGCAAAGCCCCACAACGCGAGCGTCATCGAGTACACGAGCAGCACGAGCACGCCGGCGAAGATCGCGGTCGGCAGGCGATACGCGGTCAGCTCGTCGAGGATGTGAAACTTCTGGGCGAGGTAGCGGTGCGAGACGCCCATCAGCGTCTTCACGAGCGGCGGATGCTCGGGGTTGTTGCCCCCGCCCATCGGCCCGCCCCACGTCTGCTCGATGTTCTTCGCGGAGATGCCGTGGTCGAAGAACGTCGCCCACCACTGCGCGTAGCGATCGCCGGCGGCGAAGTACACCGTCTCGTCGCGCGCGATTCCGATCTCCTGCTCGTTCGAGACGACGACAAAGATCGTCAGAAGCGCAAGCACCCAGCCGACGAGGCGTTGTTTCGTCGCCTTGGTCACTGCCGCGCCTCCGCGGCAAAGCAGATCAGCCTCTGCGGTGCCTTCGCGCTCGCGACGAACGTGACGTCGGCGGGGCCCGGCGTGGTCACTGCCTCGAACCGAACCCAGCCGTCGTCGACGCCGGGGCTCACGCGCGCGACCTCGCGGCCGCCGATCTCGACGGCGAGCGTGCCCGGCGCGCGAATGTCGCGCCGGGTGAACACGTCGGCCAATCCCGCGTAGCCGACGAGCTTCGTGCCGAGCGGCACCTGCGGGAACGTGATCCGCACCGGCTGATTCGGCGACGGCGTGACCTGCAGGCAGTCGTGCGGCGCGAAGCCGACCTCGGCGATCTCGCGACTCGGCCGCACGCCGGTGACCGTCTCGAGCCGCTCGCGCACGTCCGCCGTCACGACCGCGGGCTCGCGCGCGAACCCGCGCACGGTGATGCCGCTGACCTCGGTCGTCGCGACCGGCGAGAGCCCCGCCGTCTCCGGTGCCCGCGCATCGCGGATCGACACCTCCCAGATTCGCCCATACTTCGCCGCGTCCATCCGCGCCGCCATCGCGACGGGAATCAGGTCCCCGAGGTGAAGCCGGCC
>JABFXX010000465.1 GCA_013368795.1 Kofleriaceae bacterium | reverse complement strand
TCGTGGGTGTGATTGTCTGTGACCTTCTCTTTGTGTCGGTGGTCGCGCTGGATCTGCTGCGTCGGATTGCCGTGGAGCTCGGCCTGGGCGTCCGCCTTGAAGTTGGTTTGTATCGTGCTGTAGAGAGCGTCGTCGGGCGTGACCGGAGTCCAGCCGTGCCTGGTGACGATGGCTCGAAACGCGGCGGTGTGCGATGTGCCCATGAAGCCGCTGTGCGAGACGAGGACCGCGCCGTCGGGCCGGATGAACACGCAGAGCATGAACGAAAGTGCCCAGTGCCCGTCGATCCACTTGAATCGATTGTCTGCGGGGTCCTTGTATTGCCAGCCCTGCGATCTGCCGCGGTGGAACATTTCGCGGCAATCGTTGTGGAGCTGGATGAGCTCGGCGCGCAGCGTGGTGGCGTGTTGCAGGCTCGTCTCTGACTGCGGGATCGTCTCGTAGCGCTCGGCGCTGGGCTGGATCCCGCGCTTGTTCGGATGGTCGGGTGTCGTGCTCTTGGCCGTGTTGATCGCGGTCCTGATCGACCGCGCGAGCAGAAGCGCTTGCGCTTCCTGACCGACGGTGCGCAGCGCTCGCAGCGCCGCAATCTGTTGCCAGTCCGCGTTGACCGCAGCTCCTGCTGTGGGCTGGGTCGCGAGATACTCCTCGACGGCTTGCTCGAAGGTCTGTTTGCGCGGGTTCACGAGGGTCTTTGCGAGATACTGCTCGACCTGATCCCACGTGCCGTTGGCCGGCACGTTGGTGTCGATCATGCGTTGAATCCCGGCGCTCGGATCACGTGAGGCCGCGAGGCGCGGCGCACCGACGGGACGCGCGCGTTCCCCACGCGCGGCGCGCTCGCCCATCGCATCGGCTTCGGCTTCGAGCGCTGCGTCTCCCCCGGCACCTTTGGCGTTGATGCCGGACGCGCGGCCCTCGGCGTGCTGGGCGACGTGGGCGAGCTCGTGGCCGAGGAGCGCGCGGCCACTCGCGCTGCTCGGATCGAACCGGCCCGGCGCGAAGTGCAGATCGGCGCCGCGCGCGAACGCGAGTGCGCCGTGCGCGCCTGCCTCGTCGTCTTGATGGACGCGAACCGCAGAGAGGTCCATGTCGAACGCAGACTCCATGTGCGCGCGCACGTCCCCGGAGAGCGGCGAGCCCGCACCGACCGGCATCCGGCCCGGCGTATCCGGTGGGGCCTCGTCGATCGAAAGGCCGGCGTCTTGAGGTGAGGCGTGTCGTGGATCGGCTTTCATGCTCGAACACACGCGATTCGTCGGCCGATGCTGCAATCGCAGAAAGACTCGGGCGATTACCTCGAGTTGCGCGTGTTGCAGGATCCGCGGCGAGTCCGCGTGTGTCAGGACATGACCTCGCTCGCCATCGTGAATTCCGCCTCGGTGAACCGCGTCGTGGCCCTCGCCGCCGATGGGCAGTGCGCGGTCCTGACCGATACCGCGCGTGGCGTCGTTCACATCGCAGGTGGCGCGACGCTCGGGGACGCGACCGCCGCCTGCGCCGCCGCGGTCCTGGCGCGGAGCATCTGGCTCGTCGCGCGCGCACCGGGCGGGCACGTGCTGCGACGGTACGATCTGGCCGGGCGCCCGCTCGCAGAGCCCGTCGCGTTGGGCGAGCTCGGCGCGCATGTCCCGATCTCGGCGACACGGACGGGCACGGCGACCGCGTTGATCGGCAGCGAACGGCTGGCGCTCGCGCGAGAGAGCGGGGAGGCCATCGCCGTCGAGTCCTTCGAACCACGCCGAGGGCGATGCGTCCTCCTGGGATCCCAGATCGCCGAGCGTCGCGGCAGGGCGATCGAAGTGTCGGGTAGCCGCGTGGCGTTTGCCTTGCCGCTCGACCTGTTGGTCGGGACACTGGGAGCCGGCGCGCTGGTCCTCGATGGAGCTGCCGCGCTGTTCGAGGTCCGCGTCAGCGGGCGCGGTACCGCCTTGATGTACGACGTCCAGACGGGAGCGTTGCGCACGCGGATCCGGCTCGGCGAGGCGCAGGTGTTGGCGATCGCCGAGCGCTCCGGCATCGCGGTTCTCGGTGGCGGGCCCCACGTCGCGCTACTCGATCTGCGTGCCGGGCGTTGCGCCGCCGAGCGAAGCCTGACCGCGCCCGTGGTCGCCGCTGCGATCGACGCGAACGGAGAACGCGTCATGTGCGTGGACGCATCCGGCGCGCTCGTCGAGCTCGGTGCGAGCTCCACAGCCGTCGAGCTGCTGGTCAGTGCCGATGACGTTGATGCGGATGAGGAGACGACCGGGGCAGAGATCGAGCGGATCGACCTGACCGAACCGACCGAGCCGAACGAACCGAACGAGCCGACCGAACCGAACGAACAGAACGAGCCGACCGAACCGAACAAGCCGATCGCACGGATCCCAGCCGCGACACCTCCAGCCCGTTACGCGAGCGAGCTCGCCGGGCTCG
>JABFXX010000611.1 GCA_013368795.1 Kofleriaceae bacterium | reverse complement strand
TACGGGTCGATGAACGAGTCGGCCGACGCATCGACCTTGGGTAGCACTCCATCCTTGTTGTCGTTCCCGCAGGCGGCGACCACCACGACCATGACAAGCACACTCCGCATGACTCCCTTGTATCGCAAGTCGGGCCGGGAGCCGGCGGCAATCGACGCTCGTGCGGATCCGCACTTACTGGCGGAGTGATTCGATCCGGAGGATCGCCTTCGGATCCCACGACTCGTCGCCGGGCTTCCACACGAGCTCGCGCTCGAATGGTCGCGTCGCCTGCTCGAGCTCGGTCAGCCGCGAGACCGCGCGCTCGAGCCGATCGGCGGTCTCGCCGAGCTCGGGGCTCTGCCGGCGGAGGACGGCGATCATGTTCGTCAGCGTCTGCAGCGGCGTGTTCGACAGGTCTCGCACGGCGATCATCGCGCGCGCGAGGCGTTGATAGGCATCGGCATCGGCGAGCGCGCGTGCGGTCTCGTACTCCTGACGATCGGCACGGCGGCGATAGAACAACAGGCCGAGCGCGAACCCGCCATAGAACAGCGTCGACCACGGATCGCCGTACGGCAGGTGCGCACGCAAGTCCGGGGTGAAGAGCATGTATTGCACGACCGCTGCGCCGATCACCTCGACGATCGCGACGACGCCGACCCACGCCACGGGTGGCGCGATCAGGGCGATCGCGAGCGCGCCGAGGCGCTGCGCGCGGAACGGTACGAAGTTGACGCCCGAGTCGACGAGCTGCTGCGTCTTCATCCACAGCCCGACGATGATCGTCGTGTTGAGCAGGACGAAGAGCGCGCTTCCGTACGCGACCGTGTCCGGGCGGCGCTCCACGTAGGTTGCCATCCACAGGACGCCGCAGATCACGATCGCGACGAGCTGCGCGACCGGCGGCCCGTTCGGCGATCCGACGAGCGAGTCGACGGCGAGACCGATGGTTCCCAGGGCGCCTGCGATCCGCGCGGCGCGCAGGCTGCGTTCCGCGTCGGTGGCGATGTTCATTCCGCTGTCTTCTCGACGAGCTCGCACAGGACCTTCGCATTCGCCGGCTTCTGGACGACCTCGGCAATGCCCTCGATGACCGCTTGCTCGACCTGCGTCTGCAGCCGCGCGTGCCCGGTCAGGAACACGACGCGACCGTGATACTCGTGCTCGACGAGCCAGTGGTACGCGTCGAGGCCGCTCGGCTGGCCGGGGCCGAGGTTGACGTCGATGAACGCGATCGCGGAGCGCAGGACCTCGTTGCCGATCGCGACCATGCCTTCGACATCGGGCGCGAGGAGCGTCTCGACGCCACACATGAGCTGGAACATCTCCGCGAGCGTTTCGCGGAGGTCGTCGTCGTCGTCGAGGATCATCACGGCGCGTGACACCACTGACCTCCGTTCCCTAGGCTAGCGCGTGGCGCCTCCGTCGCCCGTCGGAGATTCTCCGCGCGCACCGGGTGTCACGAGCGAAACGAGCATGGCAGCGAGAGCTGAGGTGCGGTCGCCGTCAGCAACGTCCCGACTCGCGTGTACGATGCACTTCATGCATCGATTGGGGCGAGCTGCGTTGATGCTGCTGGGAGTGGCGTGCGGTAGCTCGTCGCGCGAGACGACCCCGCTTGCGTCCGACGGAACGCACCTGCGTGACGAGCAGGGGCGCATCGCGGTGCTTCGCGGGGTGAACGCGCGCGTCGAGGGAGTGTTCGACGTGACGTTCTCTGACGGGCGTGTCCCGCTCGAGCCCATCCCTCCGCTCGAGGCCAGCGACTGCAAGCGCATGCGCGAGCTTGGCCTCGATCTGCTCCGGCTGCCGATCAACTGGAGCGGCATCGAGCCGGTGCGCGGCAGCTACGACGAGGCGTATCTCGATCGCGTCGACGCGGCGGTGCGCTGCGCCGGAGATGCGGGCGTCTACGTCATGATCGATCTGCACCAGGACGCGTACTCGAAGGAGATCGGTGAGGACGGCGCGCCGCTGTGGGCGATCCAGCCGCCGCCGGAGATGCTGCTGCAGGGGCCGCTGACCGACCTCGGCGAGCGCCGGACGTCGCCACAGGTCACCGCGGCGTTCGACACGTTCTTCGCGGAGGACGATCCGGCAGGACTGCAGTCGGCGTTCTTCGCGATGCTCGACCACGTCGCTTCGCGGTGGGCCGACGACCCGGCGGTGATCGGCTTCGAGATCTATAACGAGCCATCGGTCGGCCAGCAGCAGGTGATTCCGTTCAGCACCGCGGCAGCTGCCCGCGTTCGCGCCGCCGCGCCGGGCAAGCTCGTGTTCTTCGAGCCGACCGCGACGCGCAACCTGTTCGACTTCGCGCCGAAGGCGACCGAGCCGTTCCCCGTCGGCGGCGCTGTGTACGCACCCCACATCTATACGTTCGTGTTCTACAGCGACCCGACACGTCTCGAGCAGCTGCAGCCATCCGACCTCGAGCCCAGCGTGAAGCTCGC
>JABFXX010000453.1 GCA_013368795.1 Kofleriaceae bacterium | reverse complement strand
CCGACCGGCGGCAGCGCGCCGCTGACGCGCGAGGAGCCGCCGCCGTCGATCGCACCTCCGGAAGTCGGACTCCACTTCCACAAGAAGTCGCCGTCGGTCGCCGCTCACGCGCCCGAGCCGCTTCCGGCGAGCGCGTTTGCGCCGCCGCCCGATGCCGACCTGCCGCCGCGCAAGAAGTCTCCGTCGATGGCGGGCGTGCCGATGCCGAGCATCACCGCGGAGGGCCTCGCCGACGTGCTCGCCGCGCAACCGACCTCGACGTCGACGGCGCCACAGGGCTCGCGCCAGACGTTGCCGCCGCCGGTGAAGTCGCCGACCATCCCGCCCGCTCTCGCGACCGACTCGCCGACCGCGACGTCGACGCCGCCGATGGGCTCGCGTCAGACGCTGCCGCCGCCGATCGCGAAGTCGCCGACCCTCCCGCCCGCTCTCGCGACCGACTCGTCGACCGCGACGTCGACGCCGCCGATGGGCTCGCGCCAGACGCTGCCGCCACCGGTCGCGAAGTCACCGACGATCCCACCTGCTCTCGCCGCGGACGCGCCGGTCGCGAAGTCCGCGACGATCCCGCCCGTCCTCGCGCCAGACGCACCCGCGATCGCCAGCGCGAAGACGCAGACGATTCCACCTGCGATCACCCCGACGACGAGGACGGCCTCGTTCCCGCCGCCCGCGATCACGAGAACAACGACGCCCACGAATTCGCCCGCGTTCGCCAGAACGACGACGCCGACGAACTCGCCCGCGTTCGCCAGAACGGCAACGCCGACGAATTCGCCCGCGTTCGCCAGAACGACGACGCCGACGAATTCGCCCGCGTTCGCCAGAACGACGACGCCGACGAATTCGCCCGCGATGGCGCGGACGACAACGCCGAGCTCACCGGCGACGGCGAGGACGACAACACCAACGAGCCCACCGGTGGTGAGCAGAGACGCGAGGACGCAAACGTTGCCGCCGGCGACGCTCGCAGGCGCGCGCTCGCGGGCGCAGTCCGCGGCGCCGTTGGCGGGCGAGAAGCACAAGACGCTGCCGCCGCCGATGGCAAGCGTGCTGCCCGCATCGACGAGCGCGTCGGGCTCCGGCTCGCTGCCGGCGCTCTCCGATCGGCGCGCCAGCACGGAGGGCTCGGGCTCGATGCCGATCACCGACTCGGATCTGCCCATCGCCCAGGCGTCCGGTACGCTGCCGAGCTCCATCGGAGAGGCCGCGCGTGCACACGCGGATTCGCAGCCGCCGGCCAACGTGCCGACGCGCTCCTCGTCGTCGAGCATCCCGCCGGCAACGCGCTCCGCGTGGTCCAGCATCCCGCCGGCAACGCGCTCCGAGTCATCGAGCATCCCGCCGGCAACGCGCTCCGAGTCGTCGAGCATCCCGCCGGCAACGCGCTCCGCGTCGTCGAGCATCCCGCCGGCAACGCGCTCCGCGTCGTCGAGCATCCCGCCGGCAACGCGCTCGTCGTCGTCGAGCATCCCACCCACCAACGCGACCTCGCCGGGATCGCGGCCGTCGGGCACGTACTCGCAGCACATCCCGCGTACATCAAAGGCCGCCGATGCGAAGACCAGCGAGTACAAGCCGCTCGAGAAGCCGCTCGAGAAGTCTGTGGATAAGCCTGTCGAGCTGCCCGAGCAGGTTCGCGGTGCGATCAATTACGCGGTGCTGACGGCGGAGCTGTCCGGCGCGGGCATCAACGCGCGTCGCGAGGACGGTCTCGTGAAGCTCGTGCCATGGGGCGAGATCGTCGGCGTCGTCGCGCGACGCTTGCCGGCGGCTGCGCCCTACGATGGCGCGACGATCGTCGATGTCGTGTCGACGGCCGGCGCGACGCTACGAATCGTGCCGTGGACGCAGATCAAGGGGCATCCGTTCGCGGAGTCGATCGTCGCCAGGGCCAGGCAGCTCGTGCACATCATCGCGGCGCAGTCGCTCGATGCGAGGCTCGATGGCTCGACGAAGCTGTTCGCCGATAGCGAAGGCCAGGCGACGCAGCTGCCCGATACGGCAGCGCTCGCGCTGCACGATCAGAAGCTCGCCTGAGCCAGGCCCGGTGCAAGCTCGAGCGCGCGTATCCATCTCCACGTCCATCTCGTGGCCAACTCGGCTCGATCGCGCAATAACCAGTCCGAGCACGCCGTGAACGTCGCCGCCTCCTCCTTGCTGCAGATCCTCGAGCACCTCGAGCAAGAGCTCGCGCGCGGAGCGACCCGGATCGAGATCGAAGTGCTCGATCCGGATCGAGGACGAGGGCTGTACGCGGGAGAGCGCGTCGCGATCGACGGCGTCTCCTACGTGCATCGGCCATTTCGCGTCTGGGTCGATCTGGCGGAGCGGCTCGGGCTGCGCCTGCTCACGCCGCGCGCGATCGACGATCGGTTCGTGCGGCTCGTGTTCGAGCGGCTCGCACGCACGCGCGATTCCGCGGCGCTCGGCGACCGCGAGGCGGCTCCGACCGAGCGCTACGGAACCGATTCGGAGTTCGCGCGGATCACGAAGCTCGAGGATCCGGGCTTTGTCCTCGACATGACCGATGCGCTCGACCGCGTCGCGCTGAAGCCCGGCGCACGCGTCCTCGATCTCGGCGTCAACACCGGCGACGAGCTCGCGCTGCTACGCGCGCGCGTGCCGGGATTGCGAAACGCGAAGCTCGTCGGCGTCGATCACAGCGCGTCGGCGATCGCGAAGGCGCGCGAGCGTTTTGCCGGCGACAACGTCGAGCTCCACGTCGCCGACGTGAACGAGCTCGGCGCGCTCGGTCTCGGCAAGTTCGATCTCGTGCTGTCGATCGGGACCCTGCAGAGCCCCGGTGTCGACGATCGCGAGCTCGTGCGTCGCATCGTCCAGGATCACCTCGCGCCGGATGGCGCGGTCATCCTCGGCTTCCCGAACTCGCGCTACGTCGATGGCGAGGTCGAGCACGGGACGCGGATGAAGAACTACCGCCAGCCCGAGCTCGGCCTGCTCGTCAAGGACGTCGCGTTCTACCGCAAGTACTTGCAGCAGCATCACCGGCGCGTGTTCGTCACCGGCAAGCACTACATCCTCGTCACCGGCATCGCGGGACAAGGCGAGTGACCGCGCGTCCGTCGGCGCTCGGCGAAGCGGCCGAGTGAACGTCGGCGTTGCTACGCCGTCGTCGGCGAAGGCGCGGCCGGCATCGGGCCGACGTACTTCGACTGCGGGCGCACGAGCCGGCCGGTGCGGCGCTGCTCGAGGACGTGCGCCGACCAGCCGGCGATGCGGCCGACCGCGAACGTCGACGAGAACTGCTCGCGCGGCAGGCCGACGGCGTCGAGGAGGACGGCCGTGTAGAACTCGACGTTGGCCGCGAGTGGACGATCGGGGCGTCGCTCCGCGAGGATCTTCGCCGCCGCGGCTTCGACACCGCGCGCGAGCGCGAGTCGTTCGGACGCGAGCGACTTGACCGCCGTCTCGAGGACGGCCGCGCGCGGATCGCGCACGCGATAGATGCGATGGCCCATGCCCATGATGCGGCGGCCCGCGGCGAGCTCGCCGAGCAGCCACTGCTCTGCGCGAGACGGCTCGCCGATCGCGTCGAGCATGTCGAGCACGGGACCGGGCGCGCCGCCGTGCAGCGGGCCCTTGAGCGCGCCGACCGCAGCGACGACGGCCGAGATGAGGTCGGACGCCGTCGACGTGACGACGCGCGCCGCGAACGTCGACGCGTTCATGCCGTGATCGATCACGGTCACGAGATAGGCGTCGAGCGCGCGCGACGCGTCGAGCGTCGGCGGCTTGCCGATCGTCATGCGGAGATAGTCGGCCGCATGATCGAGCTTGGCGTCGGGCGCGACCGGCGCGGCGCCCGAACGTTTGCGCGACCAGGCTGCTACGAACACCGGCGCGGCACCGATCGCGGCGACCGCGTCCGCGGCGTCGTCCCCGGTCGAGCGCAGATGCGCGAGCGCGGCGCGGAGCGCGTCCATGCCGTCGGTCGCCTGCAGGGCGTCGCCGAGGCGCGGCAGCATCTCCCACGCTTGCGCGCGAGCGGTCGCGAGCGCCGTGCGCAAGTCGGGACCTGGGTCCCAACCGCCGGCGGCGAGTACACGTGTTGCGGCCGATTCGAATCCACCCTCGGCTGCGAGTTGCTCCACATCGGAGCCCGCAATCACGAGTCGGCCACGCTCCCCATCGACGTCCGAGATAGCCGTGTCGGCAAATACGATGCCGTCCAGGCCGGAGCTCTTCACATCGCTCATGGTCACCTCTTGATCCGAGGTGTAAGGTGGAACGTATGGTTGATCAACGTAGAATCGACGATCAACATTGGGTGGACTCGGAGACGGCGGCGAAGCATCTCGGGATCCAGCAGAGGTCCTTGTACGCGTACGTCAGCCGCGGCCAGGTGAGGAGCGTGCCCGGGTCGCACGGTCGGCCCCGCCTGTATGCGCTCGCGGATCTCGAACGGCTGCGGGTGCGGCGAGATGCGAGGGCCGGGCACGGTGCCGTCGCCGCCGGAGCGCTGCGCTGGGGCGAGCCCGTACTCGATTCCGCGATCACGGCGATCACGGCGCGCGGTCCCGCCTATCGCGGGCAGCTGGCTACGACGCTCGCCGACGAAGGAGTTCGGTTCGAGAATGTCGCGGAGCTGCTCTGGTTCGGATATTTGCCGACGGAGCCGGTGACGTGGCCGCGCAGCGCGGTCGCGATGGCACAGCTGGGCAAGATCGTGCCGCATGGCGCGCGGCCACTCGACGTGATGCCGCTCCTGTTGCAGGTCGCCGCCCTCGGCGATCCGCAGCGCCTCGATGGGCGACCGGATTCGATCGTCGCGCGCGGCCGCGCCGTGATCCCGCTGCTCGCGGCGGCACTCGCGCCGGACTTCACCGCCGCGGCGGCGACCGTCACACGCGCGCTCGGCGCACCGAGCGTCGCCGCGATCGCAGCACGCGCGCTCGGCCTCGACGACACCGCGGCGAGCATCATCGACGTCGCACTCGTCGTGCTCGCCGATCACGAGCTCAACGCGTCGAGCTTCGCCGCACGGATCGCGGCCTCGACCGACGCCGATCCGTACGCGTGCATCGCCGCCGCGCTCGCGACGCTGTCGGGGCCTCGCCACGGCTCCGCCGCCGAGACGATCGCGAAGTTCGTCGACGAGATCGGCGCACCGACGGAGGCACGCGCCGCCGTCCGCGCGCTGCGCAAGAAGGGCGACGTGCCGCCGGGCTTCGGCCACCCGCTCTATCCCCAGGGCGATCCGCGGACGGCGCCGCTGCTCGGACTCGCGACCGAGCTCGTCGAGAAAGCAAAGCAAGGGCCCGGCCTGCGTCGCGCGCGCACGCTGCTCGCCGTGATCGACGCGATGGAGCGCTCCAGAGACGAGAGTGCGAAGCCGACCGTCGACGTCGGGCTGACCGCGCTCGTCGGCGCGCTCGGCGCAGAGCCCGCTGCAGGCTCGGGTCTGTTCGCGATCGCACGCAGCGCCGGCTGGCTCGCGCACGTGCTCGAGCAGCGCGCTGCCGGCTTCTTGCTCCGGCCTCGCGCGCGCTACACCGGCGTGCCGGTGGCCTGATTACTTCGCCGCGACGCCGCTGGGCTGCGCGGGGTCGAACTCGGCCTTCGACACCGGGAGCCCACGCAGGACGAGCGTGAGCACGGTTCCGGCGCCGCTCAGGTAGAGCTTCGGGAGCGACAGGTAGTAGTTCGTCACGCCGTCCTCGGGGATGGGACCGTGCGCCGGCTTGCCGGGCGCACCCGTCAGCATGCGTACCTTCTCACCCGGTTGGAGGACGAAGCCCGGATCGATGATGCCAAGCATCGACTTCTTGTTCGAGCCCTTGCGCCCGACGGTCATGCCGCACCCTCTGGTGTTGAACGGCGCTTTGCCGTCGTTCTCGAGGATGACCCACTCAGCGTTGAGCGTGTCGGCGTTATCGGAAGCCTTGATCTCGACGAAGCGGATCGCCATCGCGGGCGCAGCATACACACCCTGAATCGCGTTGCAATCGGGGGCGATCCATCGATAATTGCCGCCGATGGGCAAAGAGGTGATCCGTGTCGTCGCGGCCGTGATCGAGCACGAAGGCCGCTACCTCATCACCCAGCGCAACGCCAATGCCGTGCTCCCGCTTCTCTGGGAGTTCCCCGGTGGCCGCCTCGAGCCCGGTGAATCCGAGACCACGTGCCTGATGCGCGAGGTCCGCGGCCGCATCGGCGTCGACGTCGTCGTCGGCCACAAGCTCGGCGAGCACGTCCACGAGTACTCGAACTACACCGTCAACCTGACGATGTACTCGTGCCAGCTGCCCGCAGAGGCGCGGCCCTACCCCGCGACGGTCGCAGATCTGCGCTGGGTCACCTCGCGCGAGTTCCTCGACTACGATTTCCCGCCGGCCGACGAGAAGACGATGTCGAAGTTGCTCGGACTCGTGCGCAATTAAGTGCTCGTCCGAAGTCTCGGGCTGACGACCGAGCTCGCGCTCGCTGCCACGCGCGGCACGGTCACCGATCGTGGCGATTACCTCGTCGTCGAGACTCCCGACGATCCGGGCTACTACCACGGCAACGTACTCGTGCTCCCGGCCGCGCCGCAGGTCGGCGAGGTCGCGTACTGGACGCGCCGCTGGGGCGGCGAGCTCGGCCGCAACAAGGCGATCAAGCACGTCACGCTGTGGTGGGACGGCATCGCCGGCGACGTCGGCGCGGCCGCGGAGCTGACCGCCGCGGGCTTCCAGGTCACGACGAACCAGGTGATGGTCGCCGACGCCGTCGAGGCGCCGCAGGGCGGCTTCGACGTGCGCCCGCTCGCACCGTCGGAGATCTCGGCGACCGCGGACCTCGCGTGGGCCAATGGCGATCGCCATGACGAGCCGTACCGGCAATTTCTCCAGCGCCGCGCCGCGTGGCAGCACGCGCTCGTCTCGCGCGGTGCCGCGACGTTCTGGGGCGGCTTCGACGGCACGGAGCTCGTCGCGAGCCTCGGCCTCGTGCCGGTGTCGGGCGTCGCGCGCTATCAGGACGTGCAGACGCTGGCCTCGCATCGCCGCCGTGGCCTCGCCGGCGCACTGCTCGCGGCCGCGGCACGCCACGCGCTCGCCAACGGTGCCGCGCGCGTCGTGATCGTCGCCGAGCCGGACAGCGAAGCGTCGCGCGTCTACTCGCGCGTCGGCTTTCGCACGCTCGAGCGCACCGCGTCGGCGCTTCGTCCTCCGCCTTAGCGACGCACGCCGAACACGACCGCGACCGCGCCGAGCATGACGCTCGCGATCGCCGCACCGAGCCAGATCGCGCGTCTCCGCCCACCGTGCGGCTCGACGGGAGACGCATCGATCCAGATATCGATCGGTCCGAGATCCTGTTCGATGCGCGACGTCGCCCGCGCGAGCTGCTCGGGATTGGCGACATCGCACGGGATCACGAGTGCCGATTTCGCGCCGCGGGTCACGAGATCGATCGCGGTCTCGCGAAGCTCGTCGAGGCCGGTCGAGAGCACGGCGATCTTCGCACCCTGGCGCGCGTATCGCCGCGCAAATGCGCGACCTACGCCGGCGGTGCCTCCGGTGATGACGACGATCTCCTCCATGACGGGAGATGATGCAAGGAGCGGCCCGTACGACTACGAGAAAATCTTGGCGATCAGGAACGTGAGCAGCAGCGCGCCACCGAGTGCGGCGGCGAACAGCGCGGCGAGCATCCACGGCGGCAACGCCTTCGCGGGCTGCGCCGCGGCTCGCTCCCAGTCGGTCTGCGGATAGTGCTCGCCGACCGGCGACATCAAGCTCGCGGCGGCGTGCGCATCGAACGGTCCGCTCGGATACAACGGTCGATGCGGACCGGTCATCGGCCCCGGCCCGCTCGGCGCGAGGTCGGCGGAGAACGGGCGCTGACCGCCCGGCATCACCGGGTAGTCCATCAGCTGCATCGCGCCGCTGAGCGGACCCGATGGAATCTGGCTCGGCATCGGGCCTGGCGGCATCTGACTCGGCATCGACGCGCTGAGTGGACCCGACGGCGGCATGCCGGTGATCGCCTGCTCCGGCTGGGTCGCGTTGTGCGCCCGCATCGCGTACGCGTCGCTCGGCGGCTGCTGCGCGGCCATCTCCGCCTGGGTCTGGCGGTGCGCCGCGATCCGCGGATCGAGGCCGGCGATCGCGGTCGCCTGCAGCTCGGGCCGCGGCTTCTCGGCGTCGGCCGCGACGACCGTCGGCTGATTCGGCCACTCCGCGCGCGGAACGGCGGACGAAGGCCTGAGCGGTCCCGTCGGCGGCGCGGGCAGCGGCGACGGTCCACCGGTCACCGAGCCGGTCGGCACCGGCGTGATCGCCTGGGCGCTGTTGCGCGCGACCTGATCGTTCAGCTGCTGCAGCTTGTCGAGAGGGTTCATCTCGATGCGCGTGCGATCCGCCGGCATCTCGTCGTCCTCGCCGATCTCGCCCGACGTGGCATCGGCCTCGGTCTGCAAGCGGCCGACGAACCGATCGAGCGACTGGTCGCTCGGGCGCATCTCCTCGAGGTCGCCGCCGGTCAGCGACATCGATTCCTCGTCGGACTTCTTCGCGCCGAGATCGACGGTCTGGTTGCCCTTCTCGTCCTCTTCGCCCCAGCCGCCGCCCGTGTCGCCGGCGAAGTCACGGCCCGCGATCAGCTCGCGCATGCGCTCGCCGTGCTCTTCGATCTCCTGGGTGAAGTGCGCCTCGAAGAATCGACCGAGCTCGCTGCCGCCCGATCCCTTGCCGCGATGGTGCAGGTAACCGAGCATCGCGTCGCCGAACGCCTCGGCCGTCGGATAGCGCTTGTCCTTGTCCTTCTGGACCGCTTTCATCACGATCTCGTCGAGCGCCGGATCGAGCTGGTTGTTGAGCTTCGACGGCGGCTCGACGTTGCACTCGAGCACCGCCTGATACGTCTCGTACGGCGAGTTGCGCTTGAACAGGCGCCGCCCGGTGAGCAGCTCGTGGACGATCACGCCGAGCGCGAACACGTCGGTGCGCCGATCGACCGCGTTCGCGACGCACTGCTCGGGCGACATGTACGCGAACTTGCCCTTGATCGTGCCGGCCTTCGTCTTCGTCTCGCGCAGCTCGGCGCGTGCGATGCCGAAGTCGACGACCTTCACGACGCCCTCGAAGCTGATGACCAGGTTCTGCGGCGAGATATCGCGATGGACCATGTTGAGCGGCTTGCCGTTCGCGGTCCGCTCGTGGGCATAGTGGAGGCCGGCGCACGACTGCGCGGCGATGTTGAGGACGAGCGGCACCGGGATGTAGCCGCCCTGCAGCCGCTCCTGCGCGCGCCGCACGACCATCGCCAGCGACAGGCCGGCGAGGAACTCCATCACCATGTAGTAACGGTTCTCGTACTCGCCGAGCTCGAACGTCTGGACGATGTTGGAGTGATCGAGGACCGCGGCGAGGCGCGCCTCGTCGAGGAACATCTTCACGAAGTCCGGATCGTCGGCGAGGTGATCGTGCAGGCACTTCACGACCACGTACTTCTCGAAGCCGGCCGTGCCGCCGATGCGCGCGAGATAGATCTCGGCGGTACCGCCGAGTGCCAGGAGCGCCAGGATCTCGTACTTGCCGAGGCGCTTGCCGAGCAGAGACCCGGCCCCGGCCGGAATACCGGACATCGGGGAAATCATACTTCAATCCCCTGCCGCTCCGCCCTCCCCGCGCTGGCCGGATTCCCCGTTCAGACGAGGAACTTGGGTTTGTCCTCGGGGTTTTCCGTACCGCCGGCCTCGCGCGCGACCGGCACCGCGCGCGGCGGCGTCGCGGTCTGCACGATCGCCAGCGGTTTCGCCCCTGGCGGATCGCGGAACGGGTCATTGCCGATCCGCGGCGGCGCGGGCCTCACCTCGGGAGCCGGCTTCGCGACCGGCTTCGGCGCGGCCGGAATCGGCGGGTCCTCGATCTCGGCATTCGCGCGCTCGGTCTTGCGCACCGCGCGCGCGTTGCGCTCGTCGAGCACCTCGAGCTTCGCGTCGATGTGCTCGTGCATCTTCGCGGCGATCGCGCCGACGACGAAGTGGCCGATGCCCGAGATGATCAGCAGCGCGCCGGTCGCCGCGCCGGCGTCGCCGAGCAGCGAGATCGCGACGCAGCCGACCGCGATCCAGATCAGCCCCAGCACGAGCAGCTGCCAGAGCTTGAATTGCCCACCGAGCAGCGCGCGCCAGTAGCGAAGGATCACTCTAGAGCTCCATGATCTCTTTTTCTTTGGCCTTCGCGATGTCCTCGACCTGACCGATGTACTTGTCGGTCAGCTCCTGGACCTTGGCCTCGCCCTTCTTGCGCTCGTCCTCGGTGATCTGCTTGTCCTTCTCGGCGTCCTTGATCATGTCCATCGCGTCGCGACGGGCCGAGCGGACGGCAACACGCGATTCCTCGGTCTGCTTGCCGACGACCTTCGCGAGCTCCTTGCGGCGCTCCTGCGTCAGCGGCGGAATCGGCAGGCGCACGAGCTCGCTGTCGGCGACCGGGTTGATGCCGAGGTCGCTCGCGCGGATCGCCTTGTCGATGACGGCGATCATGTTCTTCTCCCACGGCTTGACCGTGATGAGGCGCGCGTCGACGACCTGCACCGTCGCGACCTGGTTCACCGGCGTCGGCGTGCCGTAGTAGTCGACCTTGATACCGTCGAGCATCGACGTGTTCGCGCGGCCCGTGCGGATCTTCTGGAGGTCGCGCTTGAACGATTCGACCGCCTTCTTCATGCCCTCTTCGGCATCATTGGTGATGTCGTTGATCATGTCTTCCTCTACTGGTTCGCGAACCGGGTCTCTTTGTTGCTGTTAACGATGGTGCCGATTCTCTCACCGCAAACCACGCGCTGAATGTTACCCGGCGACGCGAGCTCGAACACGGCAATCGCAAGCTCGTTATCCCGGCACAGCGCGAACGCGGTCGCGTCCATGACGCGCAGGTCGCGATGCAGCGCCTCGGTGAACGAGACCTGCTCGTACCGGCGCGCATCTGAATGCTTCTTCGGGTCCTTGTCGTAGACACCGTCGATGTTCTTGGCCATCAGCAGCACGTCGGCGCCGATCTCCATCGCGCGCAGCGCTGCGGCGGTGTCCGTCGTGAAGAACGGGTTGCCGGTGCCAGCGCCGAAGATCACGACGCGGCCCTTCTCGAGGTGGCGGATCGCGCGGCGGCGGATGTACGGCTCGGCGAGCTGCGACATCGGGATCGCCGACTGCACGCGGGTGACGACGCCGTTCTTCTCGATCGCTTCCTGCAGCGACACCGCGTTCATCACGGTCGCCAGCATGCCGACATAGTCCGCGCTCGCGCGGTCCATGCCCTTCGCGGACTCCGACACGCCGCGGAAGATGTTGCCGCCGCCGACCACGACCGCCATCTCGACGCCCAGCTTGGCGGTCTCGGCGATCTCCGCGGCCACGACGCGCAGGACCTCGGGGTTGATTCCATACGCCTGCTTACCCATGAGCGCCTCTCCCGAAATCTTCAGGAGGACGCGCTTGTAGGCAGGTTTGCGGGTCTCGGACATCGGGGCGGACTCTAGCAGATGATGACGCTTGTCCTCGCGCGACGACACTGTTCTTCGTGAATCCTCGCAGCCGCCCAGTACACTACGCGGGATGCACAGGCGTTGGCTTGCGCTCGTCGCGCTTGCGTTCGTCACCACACCGGCCCGTTCGGCTGACGCCACGCGGTCGACTGCATGCGCGTGCCCGCAGCGCATCGTACTCCCGGCGCTGGGTGCGATGAACGTCCCGCGCAACACCAAGCTCTGGGTGCTCGATCACACCGGCGCCCCGGGCAGTGCCGCGACGAACCTCACCTCCGGCCCTCTCCCAAACGAGCCGAGCGCCTCACTCGCGCCGAATACGGAGTACAGCCCGGACGGCACGCGGTTCACGACCGGAGCCGACGTCGACGAGACGCCACCGGCGATGCCCGCGAATGTCACCGCCTCGATCATCGTCATGGCTCAGCCCGCAGAGTACATGCCGGTCGACGCGGTCACGCTGTGGGGCGACTACGATGACGATACCGCGCTCATCAAGGTCGACCTCTGGGACGGCCAGCGCGAGACCACGTTCTACACGACGCCGAACCGTCTCTATCTCTGCGCACCCGGCGTCTCGATCCGGCCGGGCACCATCCGCGTGACGATCCGCGCGATCGATCTCGCCGGCAACGAGTCCCCTCCGGTCACGACGAGTGTCGAGGCGACCGCGAGCGCCGGCGTCAGCGTCACGACGGAGGACTGCGGCGAGGGCCCACGCCAGTACACCGGCCGTCACTTCCGCTGCGGCACCGGCGACCTGGCGGTGCTCCTGCTCATTCCGATCGTCGCGATCGGCCTTCTGATCGGCCTCATCGTCGTGCGCCTCCTCCGCAATGCGAAGATCCGCCGCACGCCGCCCGTCGACGTCGGTCTGCTCGTCGCCGAGGCCGTCGTTCGCACGATCATGCGCCGCGACCTCGTCGCGAGCGCGCTCGGTCTCATCGCGACGGGCGTCGCACTCACGTTCGAGGCGCGCGGCCTCGGCTTCGTCCTCGGCCTGTTTCCCCTGATCAGCCTCTCGAGCTGGGGCTCGTGCAGGGTCGCGCTGAACCGGCTCGCACGTCAGGACGCCTCCGCCGAGCGCCGCGACTCCTGGCTCATCATCCGCGACCGCTCGGAAGAGAGCCGAATCCGCGCGAACGAGCGCGTGTTCCGTGCGGCCGTCCGCGCCGTGCTTCCCGCTGCCTCCGTGGAGCGAGACTGAATGCACGCCGGCAACAACTGCATCGTCCCGTTCATCCTGTGCGCCCCGATCGTCGCGGTCCCAGCGGCCGTCGTGCGAGGTCGGCCATGACCTGCAAGTCGCACGCGCTCCTGCTCGTGCTCGCCGTGCTCGCGCTCCTGCCCGACGACGTGCACGCGTGGAGCGCGATGCCGGATCTGACCGCCGCGACCTCCGCCGTCGATCACGGCGTGGCGCTCGCCAGTTCAGCCCATCACCAATATCGCTGCGGTCTGTACCTTATCGTCTACATCGCCGGGGCGTTCTTCGGCGGAATCGGCCTGCTCCTCGTGTGGGCCATCACGGCGAAGCTGCGCGACGCGCGCTTCCGACGCGCGACCCCCGAGAGCGTGTCGCCGCTCGTCGCCGGCCATGTCGTCATGAGCCTGCGACGCATCCACTACACGGCGGCCCTCCTCGGCTACGCCGCGATGATGGCCGCGTGGGGTGTCGACCAGTTCACATACGCCCTCTTGCTCGCGATCGTCGCGAGCGTTGTCGCGTGGCGCGGCTTCACTGCCAGTGCGGCAAAGCAATGGCTCTACGAGGGCGCGTCGGCCGCGCGGCGAGGCGAGGTGCTTGTCGTGTACGCACCCACCGAGAGGGCGCTCATACGCGCGCCGAAGTCTCTGTTCCGTGCCGCTCAGGCGAAGGTGATGCCGGCGGCGACGGCTCGTCTAGCCACGCGCTAATCGATGACGTTCGCGCCGCGCGCGAACCGCAGCGTGCTCTTGATGAACGCGCGGTGCTGATCGAGGCGCGTCAGGAAGCTGTGGTTCGGAATGCCGGTGACCGGGTCGACGGTGCCCGCGCTCGTCACGCCGATCAGGACGGGGTTGTGTGCCGCGAACGACCACTGGCGCGCGACACCCGAGCCCGAGTCGCCGCTCGCCGTGCTCGACGCGAACTGCGCGTAGCCGGTGTCGACCTCGAACGGCGCGCCGATGTCCTCGGCGACGCAGTCACCGAACGTGTTCGAGACACATTCGAAGTCGATGTTCTGGCGAACGCGGCGCTTGAGGCCACCTTCGTCCTCGGAGATGACCGAGTAGTCGGTGGTGTCGAACAGCTGCGCGATGACGCCGCGGCCGACGACCGCGACGCGGTTCGGCTGGTGCGTGGTGAGCTCGCGAACATCGACAGACACCGGGCGCGCATCGGACGCCGCGATCGGGTGCGCGAGGCGCAGGAACGCGATGTCGCCCGCGCAGGAGCCATCGATCGCCGGCGGCACGATGACCTCGGCGACCTTCGTCCACTCGATGTTCGCGCCCAGCACCGAGAGATCCGTCGTCACCCGGACGCCCGCGTCGCTGAGCGGCGTCGTCGTGAACACGCCGGTGCAGAAGCTGGTCGCGTTCGAGTAGTCGATCTCGTGGACGCAGTGCCGCGCCGTCATGACGACGTCGCGCGCGACGAGCGAGCCCGTGCAGCGCGTGCCCGAGGTCAGGCAGGCGCCGATCGGCCCGGCGGCCGGATCCTGGTTGAGCGGACCGGCGCACACGCCGACGCTCCACTTGTTGTGGTGATCGACAGGTGCGCCCAGCAGCTCGTCGGACGTCGACGAGGTGTCTTCGTCGCCGGTCGTCGCGCACGCCGCGAACGAGAAGAGGAGTGAGCAGGAGACAAGATTGACAATCTTCATTGGGCGGCCGCGCTCTGCACGCGTGACGCCAAACGCAAGCTCCCACGATCACTCGTCGACGTGCGTCGGCTGTAGCGGCCGGTGTTACAGGTGCAAACGACTCTCCCCGGCAACCGCAGAAGCGGCGTGAATACCTGCATCTATTGAGGTAATCGCAGACACGGTTATCGAGATGAGAGAGGCGACCTGTAACGCGCGAGGTTACACATCGCGCGTTTCGGCGAGAGCTGGTGTGAGCGCGGCCGGAGGGACATCCGGGTTTGCGACCCGCGTATCAGCCCCCGTCGATGCTGATCGTCTCTCTCGCTCTCACAGCAGCGCTCGTACTCGCGCTCCTCCGCGCCGTCGCCGCGCGGCGCTGGTTGCGGATCACCGTGACCGGCAACAGCATGTCGCCGACGTTTCTCGACGGGCAACGCCTTGTCGTGCAGCGCCGGCGCGATCGCGTGCCGCGCACGGGCGAGGCGATCGTGTTCGAGGCACCACCCGATCGACGGCACGAAGTGGCACTCCGCCTCAAGCGTGTCGCCGCCACCGGTGGTGAGGAGATGCCCGCGTGGGCACGCGCGCGCTTCCGCAGCGAGGTCGTTCCCGCGGGCTACCTGCTCGTCGTGGGAGACAACGCGGTGAGCGAAGACTCGCGGCAGCTCGGCCTGATCGCGGTGACCTCGGTGCTCGCGATCGTCGACGAACCTGGCACTACACGTCGCGCGGCAATGTTGCCGACGCGGGGTGATGCAATGAACTGAACGTTAGGAGAACTGTCATGAAGCTACTGAAATCGATTGCGGACCGCGTCCTCGGCTCTCTCGCGCCCTCGGCCAAGGCCGGCGCGTGTGTCCCGAACCACGGCGACCGCTGCTGCCTGCGCTACGGCACGGTCTCGTGTACGGGCCCCTGCGCGTAGTCCGCTGCCGCCCGGTGCGTTGATCGTAATGCCGCTCCGGGCGGCTCCCTCTTCTTCTTTCATGGAGCTGCCATGTCGATCGCTCTCGTCTTGCTCGTCGTCGTTGTCGCCGTCAATCTCCTCCTCACCCTCGCGCTCGTCACGCGTGTGCGCACGTTGCAGACCATGGTGATCGGCGGCGGACCCGAACCGCTGCCCGCGCCGGGCACGCCCGTTGGCACCTTCGCCGCGACCACTGCAGACGGCAAGCTCGTGACCGACACGGAGCTCCGCGACCCGACGCTGGTCGGGTTCTTCTCGCCAGACTGCGACTGGTGCGAGAAGGCGCGCGTCGCGCTCCTCGCGTCGCCGCCGGCGATGCCGATGCTCGCGTTCGTGCGCGGCAACGACAACGACGAGAAGGCGCGCGCTCTGAAGAGCTCGCTCGAAGGCGTCGCGCGCGTCGCCTACACCGACGGCGACGATCCGGCGTATCGCGCGTTCCGGCCGACGGGATGGCCGTCGCTGTTCCTGGTCAAGGACGGCCTGATCGCGGCCGCGAGCCACGAGCTCGGTGAAGTCGTGTCGTGATGGTCTCGCGGCTACATGCAGTGCGGCGAGCACTCGCGGTGCCGTGGCGCGCGGCGCCGGTCGCGAGCGCGCTCGGCATCGTGCTCGCGATCGCGTTCGCGGTCATCCCGGCCACGACCGCGTACCTGACGCGTGCGCTGATCGACACGCTCGGTCGCGGCGAGGACGTGACCGAGCTCGCGATCGCGGCGGCCGCCGTCACGAGCCTGGGTGCCGGCGTCTACTTCGCGAGTCGCTATGTCGAGGGCATCGTGCACGCTCGCATCAGGCTGCATGTCGAGCGCGAGCTGTTTGCTCGCGTCGTCGCAGAGCAGCAGCTGGGCTTCTTCGAGGATCCCGCGTTTCATCAACGACTCGTGCTCGCGACCGATGCCGCGCGCACGGCGCCGCAAGAGCTCGCGACCGGTGTCGAGATGCTCGTGCGCTCGGTCATCGGGATCATCGCGCTCGCCGGCATCGTGTTCGTCGTATGGCCGCCGATCGCGGTGCTGCTCGCCGGTCTTGGCGTGCTCGGCTTCGTCGCGCAGCTCGCGCGGATCCGGCACGAGGTCCGGCTCTCGGAGCTGATGGCGCACGACCAGCGCTGGTACGTCGCGTATCACCAGTTGCTCGTCGATCCGCGCGCAGCCAAGGAGCTGCGGCTGTTCGGCACGACGGAGCTGATGCGCGACCGCATGCTCGCCCGGCTCGGCGAGAACACGCGCAACGAGCTCGCGCGCCAGCGCATCGGCATCGGCGCCCAGATCGCGCTCGCGGTCGCTGGCGCCGCGATCTCGGTGCTCGGCACGGTGATGGTCGCGGCCCGCATTCGCGCCGGAGAGCTCGCGGTCGCCGACGTCGTCCTGTTCATGGCGGCGATCACCGGCATCCAGGCAGCGGTCGGTAGCCTCGTCCAGAACTTCGGGCACCTTGGCTCGTCGCTCGAGCTGTTCCGCTACTACCTCGCACTCGTCGATGTGCCGCCCGCACGCACGACGGGCCGCGACGTTCCGCCGCTGCGCGACGCGATCGTGCTGCGCGACGTCTGGTTCCGCTATGCCGACAACACGCCGTGGGTGCTGCGCGGCGTCGACCTCGAGATCCGCGCCGGGCGGGCGACCGGCCTCGTCGGCGTCAACGGCGCCGGCAAGAGCACGCTCCTGAAGCTGCTCGGCCGGTTCTACGACCCGACGCGCGGCCAGATCCTGTGGGATGGGATCGATCTTCGCGAGCTCGATCCCGCGGCGCTGCGGCGTCAGCTCGCCGCGACATTCCAGGACTTCATGACCTACCAGCTCTCGGCCGCGGAGAACATCGGCATCGCAGACGGCACCGCGCTCGAGGACCGCGCGCGGATCACCGGGGCCGCCGCGATCGTCGGTATCGATCAAACGCTTTCGCGGCTCCCGTCGGGCTACGACACGCTGCTGAGCGCGGTCGTCACCAGCGATGGCGACGAGGGCCAGGTCGCGTCGCTGTCCGGCGGGCAGTGGCAGCGGATCGCGATCGCGCGCACGCTACTCCGCGCGACCGCGAGCGTCGTGATCCTCGACGAGCCGAGCGCGGGTCTCGACGCGCAGGCGGAGCACGAGCTGCAAATGCTCGTCGGTTCCCACTTTGCGAACGCGACCCGCATCCTCGTCTCCCATCGCCTGAGCGCGATGCGCGGCGCCGACCAGATCGCGGTGCTCGCCGACGGCGTCATCGCCGAACGCGGCACGCACGACGACCTGATGGCCGCGCGCGGCGCGTACGCGAAGTGGTTTGCACTGCAGGCGGCGGCATATCAGGACGCACGTGTCGGAGCGGCCGCATGAGCGACCTCGGCCTCGCGGCTCGCGCCGCACTCATCCTCGTGTTCGCGGTCGCCGCCTACGGCAAGCTCGTCGACCGCGGCGCACTCGCGGGCGTGATGCGCGCGATGGGCGTGCCGGCGATCCCGGCAGCCGTCGTCGCGGCAGCCGAGCTCGCGTGCGTGACGCTCCTGGTGCTCGCACCGGCAGCGGGCTTCGCGCTCGCGCTCGCGCTGCTCGCTGCGTTCACCGCAGGCCTCGTGAACGCGATCCGTCGCGGCGCACACATCGCGTGTCGCTGCTTCGGTGCGTCGACGGCGCCGATCGGCAAGAGCCACATCGTGCGCAACGCGCTGCTCGTCGCGCTCGCCGGGCTGGGGCTCGTCATGCCGCAGACCGCGAGCATTGCCGCCGGCGCGGCGGGCGCGCTCCTGGGTCTGGCGATCGTCATGTGGGACGAGCTCGTGCTCGCGTTTCGCTGATTCGCGGCGAGCTGCGCTCTCGTAAGCGCCGGCAATGCCTGTCGACGCAGCACCTCAGCATCCGCGGGCTTACGAAGCGGCGATTGACAGAAGCGCGCGAAGGCCTTATCTCGTTGCGCTGGAGCAATCCCATGCCTCGATCGCTGCACATGCGGTTTGATCGCCGAGCCGATTCGGTTCGGGAGGCGTCTGCGCGCACGCGCGAGTACGCCCGGCTCTGTTTCTGTCCGGTGAGTCGGTAAGCCCGCGCGGGCTGCCGTCAGCGCGCAAGCGCTCTCCTGCCCGGTCGCGGGGATACCTGCGTCCGTAATTCACCGAACGATCCGACGTGCGAGCTCGCCTCGCGCGACGGGAGACCTTTGCTCTGGATCTGGAGACTGTATGAGACCTCTCGAACGAATTCGAAACATCGGCATCGTCGCGCACGTCGACGCCGGCAAGACCACGCTCACCGAACGAGTGCTGCTCTACACGGGCCGCATTCACGACGCGGGCGAGGTGCACGACGGCACCGCGCACACCGACAGCCACGAGATCGAACAACGGCGCGGCATCACGATTCTGGCCGCGGCGGCCACGTGCGACTGGCACGACCACCGCATTCACCTGATCGATACGCCGGGTCACGTCGACTTCACGATCGAAGTCGAGCGTTCGCTCCGCGTGCTCGACGGCGCGGTCGTCGTGCTCGACGGCGTCGCCGGGGTCGAGCCTCAGACCGAGACGGTGTGGCGGCAAGCGGAGCGTTATCGCGTGCCGCGCATCGCGTTCGTCAACAAGCTCGATCGCGTCGGTGCGGACTATGCGCGCGTTCTCGGCGAGATCCGCCAGCGCTTCGGCGTGAAGGCGGTCGCCGTGACGTGGCCCGTGTTCGCGGCGGATGGCGAGACGATCATCGGCGTGACCGACCTCGTCGCGCAGACCGAGACCCGATGGCTCGACAAGGCGGGCTGGAAGTACGAGTCCTCGCCCGTCACGCTCTCTGACAACTTGATGGCACAACGCGAGCGCCTGCTCGAGGCGTGCGCCGACGAGGATCCCGAGATCTTCGCCGCGCTCGTCGAAGGCAAGGCGATCGATGTCGCGCGCGTTCGTGCGGCGCTCCGGCGCGGCACGATCGACGGCCGCATCGTGCCCGTGCTCGCCGGTTCGGCGTACAGAAACCGCGGCATCCAGCCGCTACTGGATGCGGTGGTCGCGTACCTGCCGTCGCCGGTCGATCGCGAGCCCGTGCGTTCGCTCGACGGCGAAACGCGCGAGCCGTCGCGCAAGGCGCCGCTCTCCGCGCTCGGATTCAAGGTCGTGTTCGATGACCACGGCCAGATGACCTTCGTGCGCGTGTACAGCGGCATCCTCGCGCGCGGCGAGACGGTGCTGACCGGACGCGGCAAGAAGCTGCGCGTCGGTCGGCTCGTCCAGCTCGTCGCGGCCGAGCAAGTCGAAGTCGACGAGCTCGGTGCGGGCGAGATCGGCGCGATCCTCGGTGCGCAGCTCGCCGGCGGCGAGACGCTGGCGGACCCGGCGCACCCGATCGTGCTCGAGTCGATCGTCGCGCCGGAGCCGGTGATTCGCGTCGCGATCGAAGCGCGCACCGCCGAGGAGCGCGAGCGCATGTCGCTGGCGCTATCTCGGATGATCGCGGCCGATCCGTCGCTGCGCATCGAGTCGGATGCCGAGACCGGGCAGACCTTGCTCGCGGGCATGGGTCAGCTGCATCTCGACGTCGCGATCGAGCGGCTCGAGAAGGAGCATCGCGTGCACGTGACCGCGGGCGAGCCCAAGGTCGCGTATCGCACGACGCTCGGCCGGGTCGTGCAGCGCGAGTACCGGCACGTGCGCCAGCGCGGCGGCCCGGGACAGTTCGCCCACGTCGTGATCGAAGTCGGTCCTGCGCCTCGTGGCGACGGGCTCGTCTTCGAGGACCGCACGAAGGGCGGCGTCATCCCGAAGCAGTTCGCGAAGGCGGTCGAGGCCGGCGTGCGCGGCGCGATGAGCGAGGGCCTGCTCGGCGGCCACCCCGTGGTCGACGTGAAGGTCGCGCTCCTCGACGGCTCGACGCACGAGAAGGACTCGAACGAGATGGCGTTCCAGGTCGCCGGATCGCTCGCGTTCAAGGCGGCGGCGGCCGAGGCAGCGCCAATCCTGCTCGAGCCGATCATGCTCCTCGAGGTCACGTGCCCCGAGGACGAGATCGGCACGGTGATCGGTGACCTCGGCCGACGACGCGGCGAGGTGCTCGCGCTCGAAGCGCGCGGTAACGAGCGAGTCGTGCGCGCCGAGGTCCCGCTCGCCGAGACGTTCGGCTACGCCAGCGCGCTCGGCGGGCTGACCCACGGGCGCGGGCGATTCACGCTCGAGCCGGCGCGCTACGAGGCCGTCAGATAGTAGTTGGGCGCAGGAGGACGACTCCTGCGCCCGTTTGTTTTTCAGCCGAGCAGCTTGTGGAGCTTTTCCATCAGCGTCGCGTGCTCGGGCGGATCGGCGCGGAACGCCTTGGCCTGCTTGAGCAGCGCGGCGAGCTCGCGCGCGTCGAACCACACGCCGTGGGGCTCGTGCCGATCGAGCGCGACCGTGCCGAGCTTGACGGTCTCCATCGCGGTGCCGCACTCGGGGCAGGCACGGACGTGTGCCTCCGTGTTCGGCTTCCAGTCGAGCTCGACGATCGTCGATGCGCGCTCCTCGAGGAGCGGGATGACGACCTCGGCCTTGACCCACGCGCCATCGCAGCGGTTGCAGCGGAACGTGTAGCCGGCCTGCTCGAGGTCGACGGTCTTGCAGACGGGGCACTTCATCGCAGAAAGCCTGCCACGATCAGTACGACTTGGCCCAGACGACGCGCTTCGCGCTCGGCTTGCCCGTGAACGGGCAGATGCCGGGCTCGCCGGGAGCGAGCGGGATGCACCGCACGGTGACCTTGAGGTCTTCCTTGATCTTGGCCTCGAGCTCGGGCTCGCCGCTGAAGTGAGTCATCGCAAACCCGGCGTGGATCGGGGTCGGGTCGTTCGGCTTCTTCTTAGGCGGATCCGCGAAGAACGCGTAGAACTCTTCCTTCGTATCGATGTCGCGCGTGTGCTCCTTGCGGAACGCGAGCGCGCGATCGAACAGCGAGGTCTGGATCTCGTCGAGGATCGAGCTGACCTTCGCGACGAGCTCGCCGCGCGTCACCTGGGTCTTGTCCTTGGCGCCCTTGTCGCGACGGAACAGCGTCACGCTGTCCTTGTCGATGTCCATCGGACCGATCTCGAGCCGCAGCGGCACGCCCTTCTTGACCCAGCCCCACGACTTCACGCCGCCGCCGACGTCGCGGTCGTCGATCTGCACGCGCACCGGCGCGCCCATGTACGTCTGCGCCTCGAGCTCCTTCTTGAGCGACTTGCAGTAGTCGAGGACGCGCTGGCGATCCTCGGGCTTGCGCGCGATCGGCAGAATCACCGCGTGCTGGGGCGCGAGCCGCGGCGGGCACACCATGCCGTCGTCGTCGGCGTGGGTCATGATCATGCCGCCGACGAGGCGCGTCGACACGCCCCACGACGTCGTCCACGCGTGCGTCATCTGGTTGTTGACGTCGGTGAACTGGATGCCCGACGCCTTCGAGAAGTTCTGGCCGAGGAAGTGCGAGGTGCCGGCCTGCAGCGCCTTGCGGTCCTGCATCATCGCCTCGATGCAGTACGTCTGCACCGCGCCGGGGAACCGCTCGCCCGCGGTCTTCTCGCCCTGGATGACGGGCATCGCCATGTAATTCTCGGCGAAGTCGGCGTAGACGCCGAGCATCTTCATCGTCTCGTCGACGGCCTCCTCCGGCGTCGCGTGGGCCGTGTGGCCTTCCTGCCAGAGGAACTCGGCCGTGCGGAGGAACAGGCGCGTGCGCATCTCCCAGCGCACGACGTTCGCCCACTGATTGATGAGCAGCGGCAGGTCGCGATAGCTCTGCACCCACTTCGCGAACGACGCGCCGATGATCGTCTCCGACGTCGGGCGCACGACCAGCGGCTCCTCGAGCTCGCCGACCGGGATCAGCTTGCCGTTACGCGCCTCGAGGCGGTGGTGCGTGACGACCGCGCACTCCTTGGCGAAGCCCTCGACGTGCGCGGCCTCCTTCTCGAGGAACGACACCGGGATGAACAGCGGGAAGTACGCGTTCACGTGGCCGGTCGCCTTGAACATGCCGTCGAGGACGCGCTGGATGTTCTCCCAGAGCGCGTAGCCCCACGGCTTGATCACCATGCAACCGCGGACGTCGCTGTTCTCGGCCAGGTCGGCGGCCTTGATGACCTCCTGGTACCAGTCCTGGTAGTTGTCGGCCCGGGTGGGCGTGATCGCGGTCTGGGGCTTGGCGTTACTCATCGTCGAGCGCTGTGAATACCTCAGCGACGGCCCCGGCGGTAGGCCGTCCTACGGCCTCTGCTTGTGCGGATCGACGAGCGGCAGGATGTTGATCGCGGGGATCGGGCCGAGATCCTCGAAGAATCCGCCGCCCTTCTTCCAGCGGTCGCGAACCTCGCAGTGCGCGCCGAGCTGGCACGCGCGCTCGATCAGCTGACCGGCCTTCGCGCGGTTCTTCGGCGTGCCCCTGCCGACCCAGTAGATGCCCGACAGCGCCCAGCACGCGTCGGCGTCCTTCGCGTCGCAGCGCTTCGCTAGCTGATCGCGCGCGAACGCGAACTGGCCGGCGCCGATCGGCTGATCGTTGAACAGACCGACGAGCATGCCGCACGTCGACACCTCGCCGATCGCGCAGCCGTGGCGCGCGTACTTCAAGGTCTCCGCCGCCGGCAACCCGATCTGCGTCAGCGCGATGCACGACCGCATGTATAGCCGGTCGCATGACGCCTCCATCAGCTTCACCGCGGCGGGCATATCCGCCGGCATGCCGGTCCCGAACGCGAGCGCGAGTGCGTAGTCGAGACACTTCGGCTCGTCGTGCAGCTCGCACGCCGACTGCGCGGGCGCCGCATCGACCGCCTGCGCGTCGACGGGCATCGCCGGCACGAGCGGCAGGCCAAACGCGGTCGCATCTGGGGGTGTACGCTTCCGGGACGTCGGGCCCTTGCACGCCGCGATCAGCGCCAGCGCGGCAACGACCACCTCGAATCTCACGACCGACCGATTCTATCCGATAGAATGAACGGGATGCGCTTCGTCGTGGCCGCCTTGCTGCTCTGCGGCTGCAATCAAGTGTTCGGCCTGAATCCGACGGAAGCGCTGCCGCCGACGGATGCGCAGTACTTCGATGCGCCACCGGATGCGCCGTTCACCTGCCCGCCCGCCGGCACGCTCCCGCAGTTCTCACCCGTGCTGCACCAGATCCAGCAGAACTGCCGCTTCTATACGCGATCCGCCGACTGGGCGACGGCCGAATGCCGCGACATGCCCACGCGGATGGCGCAGGGTGCGCCCGACGGACCGTTCGCATCGATCGGCGGGCTCGAGGACGACTTCCCGTTCACCTACGAGAACCCGCAGCTCGCGCCCGAGGGAGACGAGCTGTTCGTGCGTTACAGCGATCCGGGCGCGGCGACCGGCGAGATCAAGGTATTCCGGCGCAGCGGCAACAGCTGGACGGAGGCCGGCGCCGTGTCGATCAACGGCGTGACGATCACGGCGGAGGTCGCGTTCGGCACGCCGTCGCGCGCACCGAACCGCCGCATGTTCGTCTCGAACTACGACATCTCGGAGATCCGCGAGATCGAGCTCGACGCGACCTATCACGGCACGGTCGTCGCGACGTACACGCCACAGGAGGTCGACACATTCTTGCGGAGCCAGCCGAACCTGACGCCCGACGGCCTGCGCATCATTTTTAGCGTCGGCGGTGCGGGTCGCGATCAGGTGGGCTACGGCGATCGCGCGTCGCTCGCCGATCGGTTCACGTTCCAGCTGCTTCCGGACGCACCGACCGGCGAGACGCCCTTTCTCACCGAGGACTGCGGCCGACTCTATTTCTCGGCCGCCTCGTCGGTGCTCTGGGTGCAGCAGTAGCCAAATAGTACGCGCGCCGCAAAAGGGACTTCACATCGCTGCGTCAATTGTGTCTAGTTGTCGCGATGAAGGGGACGGTCATTCTTGCGTTCATGCTCGGCATCGGCTGCGGTCCGAGCAGCAGACAAACCGGCGACTGCGTCGCGAGCGAGACCCGCTGCGATGGACTCACCTACCAGGCCTGCATCGACGGCAAGTTCGTCGATCAGCAGACCTGCCCGAGTGCCTGCTCGGAGGGCATCGGCTGCACGATGTGCGAGGCCGGTACCGCGACGTGCAACGGCAACACGGCGACCGTGTGCAACGACAGCGGCAGCGCCGTCAACGACGTCGTCTGCGATCCGGTGCAGGGCCTGACCTGCGATCCGAACACCCCGGGCGGCTGCGCCGGTCCGTGCGCGCCGGAGAGCCTCGGCACGAGCTACATCGGCTGCGACTACTATCCGACGGTGATCGGCAACACCGTGGCGAACACGTTCGACTACGCGGTCGCGATCGCGAACGCGGGTACCGGCGACGCGACGGTGACGATCGACGGTGGCGCGCTCACGACGCCCGTCGTCGTGACGGTGCCGAGCCGGCGCGTCGTCACGCAGACGCTCCCGTGGCAGCCGCAGCTGAAGCTGTGCAACGAGTCCGACCCCGACGCGTGCATCATCGCCGGGTCGGCGCAACACGCAGCGCTCGTCGCGAAGGGCAGCTACCACCTGCGCTCGACGTCGCCGGTCACCGTCTACCAGTTCAGCTCGCTCCAGTACACGAAGAACAGCCAGTTCTCGTTCACGAACGACGCGTCGTTGCTGCTGCCGACGAATGTCTGGCGCGCGCGCTATTACGCGGCCGCGTGGCCGAACACCGGGACGACGAACCCGAGCGAGCTTGGCGTCACCGCGATGCACGACAACACGATGGTGACGATCACCGCGAAGGCGAGCACGGATGCCGCCCAGGGCGCCCCCGCATTCATGCAGGGTGTTGCGCAGACCGTCATGCTGAACGCAGGTGACGTGATCGAGATCGCCGCGTTCAACGGCGATCTCAGCGGCTCGTTGATCGATGCCGATAAGCCCGTCCAGGTCATCAGCGGTCACTTCTGTGCCGTTGTCCCGGACCTCTCGACGCCCGCGTGCGACCACCTCGAGGAGTCGATGTTCCCCGTCGATACGCTCGGCACGCAGTACGTGATCAATGCTCCCGCCGTGACGACGATCCCGAACGGCAAGGTCGAGGTCATCCGCATCATCGCGACCACGGCGAACACCGCCCTCACCTACGATCCGCCACAAGCGAACGCGCCGACCATGATCGCGCAGGCGGGCGGCTTCGTCGACCTCGTCGGCAACTCGCAGAGCTTCAAGATCACCGCCGACCAGAAGATCCTCGTCGCGCAGTACATGGAGGGCCAGAGCGCCGGCGGCAACACGGGCGACCCGGCGATGACGCTCGCGGTTCCCGTCGAGCAGTTCCGCAGCGAGTACCTGTTCCACGCACCGACCAGCTACGAGTCGAACTATGTCGACGTCACCGCGCCGGTCGGCGCGACGGTCATGCTCGACGGTACCCCGCTGAACCTCACGCCGATCGGCACCAGCGGCTACGCGCTGGCACGCGTCTCCGCGCTGAATGCAGGCCCGAACAACGACGGCAACCACCAGATCCAGGGCACCATGGCGTTCGGCATCACCGTCTACGGCTACGGTCAGTACACGAGCTACTGGTATCCGGGCGGTCTCGACCTGAACACGATCATTCAGTGAGTGACTGCCGGCCTATCGCCGGTGCCACGTAGTCACGGACAGCGATCGGGCAGCGTCGACACACCGCCGCCCTTGCCCTCGAGATCGACGTCGAAGAACCACTGCTCGTCGAACAGCCAGCCGATCCGCGCGACGACGTCCTTCGGCGTGCCGCTGGCGAGCGCCTGCTTCCACACGCCGGCGAAGTGGCACCTCGGATGGCGCACGAGCTTGTCGTCGCAGTCCTCGGTCGTGCGCACCGTCGCGGTGACCTCGCGCGCGCCGACCTCGACGTGGATCATGCAGGGCCGCTCGACCGGCATGTTGCGAGGCACGCCGTCGGGACGCGCCGAGCGCGACGGCGAGCGGAAGTTGTACTCGCGATCGCGGCCCTCCATCGTCAGGTCGACGCGACCGTCGGGGAACACCGGGTCGAATTCGAAGTTCGTGAGGCGTGCGTCGGGCGCGAGCTGCTGCGCGAGGGCGAGCGCCTTCGGCAGGTACGCGACCGGATCGAAGTGCTTCGCGTCGTAGTCGGCGGGCCTCGTGATCGTCGTCGGAGCCTTCGCGGGGGCGGCCGGAAGCTCGGGCATCTTCGTCGGAGCGGTCTTCGCGGGAAGGTCGGCGGTCTTCGCCGGCGTCTCAGGCTTGCCCGGAGCCTCGGCTGCCGTCACGGGCGCACGTTTCCGCGACGGCTCCGCAGGTGTTGGCGGCGGCGAAGGAGTTGGCTCGATGAGGACAGCAGCATCGACGGCAACGACGGTCGGCTCAGCGGGCGGCACAGCCGGCTGCTCCACCTCTGCGATCCGGACATCCTGCTTTGGCGAATCGGAGCGACTCGACAGAACCAGAGCGGTCACGCCCACGCCGATGCTCGCCGCCGCGATCATGCCGACGATGATCCCGCGCCGCCGCGGCGGATCCTTCTCGGTCTTCGGCGCGACCGCGGTCGAGCGAAACGCGCCCGGCGTCGCCTGCTTCTCCGTCGTCGGCGGACCGATGCCCGACGCCGAGATGCGAGGACCGCCGCGCGTCGACAGCGGCCGCCACTGCTCGGCAGGCAGCGCCGATGCGGCGTGCGCGAGCGCCTGCGCCATCGCGGTCACCGACTGGAACCGATGCGCGGGATCCTTCGCGAGCGCCTGCAGGATCACCTGCTCCATCGCCGGCGGCAGATCGGGACGGCGGGCACGCGGGGGCGGCGGCGCCTCCTCGAGGTGCGCGCGCATGAGATCGAACAGCGTGCCGCCGGAGAACGGCACGGTGCCGGTCACCGCCTCGTAGAGCACGATGCCCATCGAGTAGATGTCGGTGCGCGCGTCGACGTTGCCCGCGCCGCTGATCTGCTCGGGGGCCATGTACGCGGGCGTGCCGAGCAGCGCGCCGGTCTTCGTGCGCGGCGAGACGTCGGCGCGATGCGCCGGTGCGAGCTTCGCGATGCCGAAGTCGAGGATCTTCGCGTGGCCCTCGACGGTGACGAGCACGTTGTCGGGCTTGAGATCGCGATGGACGATGCCGATCGCGTGCGCGGCGGCGAGGCCCGCGAGCACCTCGCCGATCACCTGCGCGACGCCGCCGAGCGGTGCGGCCGTCTTGCGCACGTGGTGGCCGAGCGTGTGGCCCTCGATGAACTCCATGATGATGAACGGCCGGCCATCAGGGAGCTGCGCGAGATCGAGGACGCTGACGATGTTCTCGTGACGGATGAGGTTGACCGCGCGCGCCTCGGCGAAGAACCGCTCGAGGAGCTCGGCGTTGCGCGAGCACTCCTCGGAGAGGACCTTGATCGCGACGCGGCTGCCGATCGCCGGCTGCACCGCGAGGTAGACGCGCCCCATGCCGCCCTCGCCGAGCACGCGCTCGAGCCGGTAGCGCTCGATCGTGGTGCCCAGCAGCGGATCGGCGGTCATGAGACGCCTAGCGTACCGCGACGAGCTACTTGGCCGCGGCGACCCAGACGTCGTGGTCGATGGTCTTCTGCGCCTCCCCGCGGCCGCCTAGCTTGTGGGTCGCGATCGTGGCGGACTGGCCGACGAGCTTCTCGGTGAGCTCGAAGGCCTTCTGGAACACCGCCTCTCGCGGCGTGCTCGCCGACAGCTCTTCCTGGACGACCTTGCCCCCGCGCATCGCGAACGCGTGGAAGCGCTTCTTCTCGAACACCACGCCGGTCGTGACGACGCTGAATACCTCGCTGGCGTCGCAAGGGAAGTTCCACCACTCGTGGGGCGACCTCTTCGAGTCCTCTGGCTTGCCATCCCAGTGCGCCATTCCCCACTTGATGGAGCCATTGGCGCGCGCCAGCCATTCCTTGGCAGACAGGGCCGGCACCTCGCCGTTCTCCTCGAAGATCGGCTTGTCTTCCTCGACCCAGACCGTCAGCCACGGCACGCGCTTACCGTCGGCAAGCGACAGCGCGCCGTAGCTCGACGGATACGAGACCGGCGGCAGTCGCCTCGAGAGGCAGAGCGAGGCGAGCTGGTCGCGATCGACGTGGATGAAGTCCGGATCGGTATCCCCGACCTCTTTCGGTGCCGGTGCCGGTGCCGGTGCCGGCTTGGGCTCGGGGCACTTCGACTCAGAGCCCTTGCACGCGACCAACGAAACCAACAACGCTGTAACAACACGACCGTTCATGGCCGCACTCATAACAGCGATCGCTCACAGCACACACAAAGAAGGACCGCTCACAAAACGTTGCCGGTCGCCGGCCTGCTCGCGATCTAGAGCGTGATCTTCGCCGGGCGAGCAACCAACCGCGCCAGGCCGCCGGCGCCGATCTGGCCGCCCTCGTTGAGGCCCCCAGCACCAGACCGCGCCGGCCGCGTTGACGGCACAGGTGTGCTGCCACTCCGCCGAGAGATCGACGACGCCGCTGAGCCCGATGTTGACCGGATCGTGGCGGTAGACGAGAACACGAACTGTCGACGGTCGCGCTGGCAGACCTCGTGCGCGCAGCACCACACAAGTCGGGTGTCGAGGCAATGACATCGGTGTCGCGGTCCGTCGCTAACCGGCCATCTGACGGCGACCAACCCGGCGAGATCGCAGTGCCCGACATGGTGCGCACCCTGCTCTGGCGAACCTCCATGTGCGGCCCCGCTCGTCGTCTCCTCGTCCTCGGGATCCTGGTCTCGATCGCGCTCGTCGCCGATGCGACCACCGCCGAGGCGAACGGCTGTTCGCTAGGGCCGTACGTCCAGACCTACGCGCCGCCGATCGGCTGCCCCGTGACCGTCCTCCGGAACAAGGACCACGCATGGCTGAGCGACCCGCCGCACGTCGAGGTCATCCGCGCCGGCGAGTGGATCGAGCTGACCGCGACGGTGACCGCGCGCACCGAGCGCTCGCTCGAGGTCGGCTACTACGAGGTCGACTGCCATGGAAACGTCGTCAGCACGCGGTTCGCGCAGGAGCCGTACGAGGAGCTGACGCTCGACATCGCGGGCGCGGAGGTCGGCGACGAGCTGGCGATCGACTACGCGCCCGGCGGCACGATCACCGCATCGGGCACCTGTCCCGACCCGGCGGCGGCGCCGACCCCGACGCCCTATTGCAACGGTCGCTACGAGCCGTGTCCAGACGAGCCGCCCGACGATGACGGCACGCTCGGTGACGACACCGCGAACGTCGGCTGCATGAGCGCGGGCGGCGGCTCGATGGACCTCGCGCTCGTCGTGCTCGTCGCCGGGTTCATCGCAGGCCGGCGCCGCCGCACCGCGGTCTTCGGCGCGCTCGCCCTCGCCATCCTCGCACCGCGCGCCGCCGATGCAGCCGGCTGCTACTTCGGGCCAAACCTCCTGTCATCGCCGGCGCCGCGCCTCGGCTGCCCGGTCGTGATCGCGCAGAACCACTACCAGGGCGGCGCCGCTCCGACGTTGCGGGTCCTCCGCAACACCGACAACCTCGACGTCACCGGCGCGATCACGACGGAGCAGCGTGAGGTCGCCATGACGTACTACCAGCTCGATTGCGACGGGCTCGTCGTCGACCAGACACAGACGCAGACGCCGTTCGACATCTTCACGATCGAGCTGTCGTCGAAGGCACAGGTCGGCGACATGCTACTCGTCGAGGGCGTCACGACGCCGATCCAGCCCGCGGATCCGAACACGCCGTGCGACGCGCTGGTCGAGCCGATGGCGTTCTGCAACGTGATGGCCGACATGTGCCACTACGACTACGACGACGCGATGGGCGATGACGCCGCGAGCGGCTGCACGAGCACCGGTGGCGGATCGAACGCGCTGTCGATCGTGCTCGTGCTCGGTCTCGTCGCAGCCGCCCGTCGGCCACGTGAATAAATGGGGGCGAGACGGTCAGACCCGATCTCGTCGTTTTGACGGATAGGCCGGCCGATCCGTATCAGGCCGGGCAGCTCGCGACCTTGATCCAGCCTTTCGGCACCGAGCAGGGCGTCGCGAACTCGCGGCACTCGCCGGTGGCGGGGTTGTACGCAGGCGTGATGACATCGATACAGGCGCCGGCCTCCTTCTGTGTTGCGCCGAGCACGAACACCGACGCGAGGACGAGGGTTGCGGCGAACAGGCGGAACTTGACTTTCGACATACCTACCTCCTGACCCGTCGATATCGTGCTGTTCGATCGAGAGTCCAACGGGAGCGTTGTTGTCTGTCTGTTCTCTGCTGTCTGCTCCCCGCTGTGCGATGGCAGACGCACGTGTGCGCGTCGCGAGTCCGCGAGTCGGACGATGTCTGCAAGCATCTCGGGCGCTGCGCTAGCCGGCGCTACAGCGCGCCGGCCCTGCCGAACGCCGAGAGCTGCTTCATGAGGGTCGCGACCTGGGAGTCGGTGAGTTTCAGCTTGGCGTGAATCTGGTCGCCATCACGCGCGACCGAAAGGTTCTCGAGCATCGGCCGCAGCTCGGCGGGCATGCTCGCGGCGCTCTTCTTCAGCTGCGGGAGCGTCTCCATGATCTGGTTGCTGATGTTGGAGTCGACGACCTGTACCGTGACGTCCATCGCGACGCCCGATGCGATGTCGAACGTGCCGTGGAACCTGCCGACCTTGTCACTGATCGACGTGCCCGCAGCCGTCCCGGCAAACCAGAACGTCCTCGTCCGATCCACCTTCTCGACGCTCGCCGCGAGCGCCTTGTTGTCCAGCACGGTGCCCTGCGCAAGCTTCGCCATGTCGCCTTCGAGCTCGGCGCGCGAGCCTGGAACGACAACGGCACCACCGCCGAAGCTCATCGACTGGCGCGTGTAGATCATGTTCCCGGGCAGCTGCAGCATGCCCTGCTCGAGCTTCTGGCCCATCGTCGTCATCTCGATCAACAGGTACTTGCCGTCAGCGTCGAGCGTGGACTTGTATCCCGCCCTGTCGGCGCACTTCTTCATGTCGTCGAGCGTGGCGCCGGTGAACACCGTCTGCATCTGACCGCCGCCGGCCCCGAACGACGCGGAGCCCGCCAGCTTCAAGTCCTTGAGCTCGACCCAGCACGCGGACCACTCCTTCATGCCCGGTCCCATGCCCGCGAGCGCTTCGCCGAGCTCCGACTGCATCAAGTTTTGCACCTTCATGTAGTTGCCGCCGAACACGACGTTGGCTCCCGCGGGCAGCTTCTTGAACAGTGCAGCCTCGTCGGTGGTCACCGGCGCGGATCTACTCGGGGCACTTTCTTGGCCCTTGTCACAAGCACCGACGAGGGCCAGGCACACGATCGCGATCGCTGGAGCTCTCATGGCCGGGGAACGTATCACCCAAGAAATGGGGTCGGACCCCATTTCGCGTGTTAGCGCCGCAGCACGTGGATGCCATTCGAGGCGGTGAAGAGCCGATCCTCGTCGACGAGCAACACCGTCCACGCATTGACGTCATCGCCGGACATGACGATCCGAGCGAGCGCCGCGCCTGCCGGGCGATCGTGGATGCTTCTGTACCGGGCGCCGTCGATCCAGAGGACTCCACCTCCGGGTGCGGCGGCGACCGACCCGGGGTGGTAGAGGCCGGTCGCGTGGACCGTGATCGGGCCGCCGGCCAACGGAACCGAGATGAGCTTGCCGTCCTGCCCACCACCGGTCACGTAGAGGTTGTCACCGACGACGGCGAGCGCCGATGGTGCGAAATCGAGCGCGACGAGCACGCTCGGCGTCGGCGTCGTCGCCGCGAGATCGACACGAACGACCGCGCCGTGGTTGGTGCTGTCGCCGAGCGCCCAGTACACCGACGTTCCGGCGACAGCGATGCCGCGGGTTTCGTCGTCGCCCGCACCAGCGTACAGCGCGGTGGGCTGGAACGAGCCGCGGATCCCGCTGCCGCTCGCGGCGGCGTACACGAGCCGGTTGTTGAGAGCGAGCGGACTATCGCTCGCGTCCTCCGACCACACGACGGCGTCGTTCGCGATCGCGACATGGCGTGGATCGGGCCGATCGGCGTAGAGCGCGGTCGGAGCCGCGCCGCCTGCCTTGGCGACGGAGTAGATGCCGCCCGGGTTCGTGGGGCCGAGCAGTCCCGTGTCGGCCGCGATGTAGATCTTCGTCGCGTCGTGCGCCAGGTACCGCGCATAGTTGAACGGAGCCGCGAGCTGAGACACGAGCGCATCCGCATACGACTGCTTGTCGAGGCGACGGATCTGGCTCGTGGCGGCGTAGTACACGGCCGCCGTGTCGTGGACAGCCGTACTCGCGCGGTTCGCGAGCTCGACGGGCATGCAATCGCCTCCGATGCACGCGCCACCACCGCAGGTACGGCCGCACGCGCCACAGTTGGCACCGTCGGTCGCGGGATCGACGCAGCTTCCATTGCACACGAGGCTCGAGGCGGCGCAGACACACTCGCCGGCAGCGCACGTCTCCGCTGGCGCGCACGCCGTATCGCACGCGCCGCAGTGAGCGGGGTCGCTACGCAGATCCAGGCAGGTTTCCTCTTCGAGCTCACCAACACACGTCGTCAGCGGCGCGGCGCAACCGAACGGGGCGGTGAACGGCTGCGCCGGGATTGCCGGCTTCAGCATGCGAACGGCCTCGGTCTGCGGCGCGCCAGTGCGCACCGTCTCGCGGAGTGCGTACACGTAACGATCGTCGTGGGCGATCGCGGGAAACCAGCCAGTCGCGAGTTGCTGGCGCTCGCCGGAAGTACGGGCGAACGCCCACAGCCCGCCGTCCATGTTGACGTACACGAAATCGCGATCGAGTGCGATGGGACTGCCAAAGTCGTGGGTGTCCTTCGCCAGGACGTGCTCCGCCGACGACGCTCGCGACCGAACGATCAGGTGCGCGGCGGCGTAAGGGGATCTCCATGCGTACGCGATATCGTCGCTGTCGGCCGCGAACGCGAGGATCTCGGCACCGAGGCCGAGGCCGGATACCACGGGCGTCGCGGTGCCGGCCGTCATCTGCATGATCGTCCCGTTCTCGCTCCACAGCAGCGTGTCGCCGACACGCACGAGGTTCTGCGGATAGTGGTCCGCCATTCGATCGCGAAGAACGCTCGGCGCCTCGTCGGGCGATCTGCCCGTCGACAACGCTCCGATCCACGAAGCCTCCTCGATCCAGGCGACTCCGCTCGCGGTGTCCGTCAACGATGCCACACAGCGTCTTCCCATGGAGACGAGCGACGGAGCTGCGGCGTCGAGCGAGACGATCGTGCCTGCGCTCTCCTCGAGGTCGCAGCGGCGGGCTTGGCTCGAATCCGCGACGATGATCGACCCGTCCGCGGCGATCGCGAGCGATGGATCGGCTGCGAAGCCGCGGTAGACGACGCTGGCGAGACCGCCGGTCTTGGCGACCCGATACACGGCGCCACTCGATGTCACGTCGCCGCGCGTCGCGAACACGAGGTCATCGCCCTCGATCTCGAGATCGTACGACGCATAGTTCGGTACCCGCGCCATCGTCTCCGGCAAGCACACGCCGGCGTAACAGGCAGCACCACCGCAGTCGTGGCCGCACGCGCCGCAGTTCGCCGGATCGTCCGTCAACACGACGCAACCGGCACCACAATCGACAGCGTTATGCGGACAGCCGCATGCTGGGCCGACGCACGCATCGGCCCCGCTCGCTCCGTCGTCCTCGCAACCTCCGCAGCCCGCACCGAACGACAGCAGCGCAACCAACCACATCACTCGCATCGCCGCTACTGTACGCCGCTCGCGGCGAGCCCCGAAAACGAAACGAGCGGCCGGAGCCGCTCGAATCACTCGGTATCAGTACCCGATCAGGCCAGGCCGGCCTGCTTCGCGACCTCGGCCGCGAAGTCGTCCTTCTTCTTCTCGAGGCCCTCGCCGAGCTCGAAGCGAACGAAGCGGCGGATCTTGATGTTCTCGCCGATCTTCGCGATGAGCTCCTGCTGGAGCTGGTCGATCGTCTTGTCGGGGTTCTTCACGAACGGCTGGTCGAGGAGACAGATGTCCTTGAGCCACTTCGAGACCTGACCCTCGATGATCTTCGCGAGCACCGCTTCCGGCTTGTTCGCGTTCTTCGGGTCTTCCTTCGACTTCGCGATCAGCACCGACTTCTCGTGCTCGACCGCGTCCGCCGGGACCTCTTCCTTGCGGACGTACAGCGGGCCCATCGCGGCGATCTGCATCGCGACGTCCTTCGTGAACCCAACGAAGTCGTCGTTACGCGCGACGAAGTCCGTCTCGCAGTTCACCTCGACGAGCACGCCGATCTTGCCGCCCGCGTGGATGTACGAGACCACCGCGCCCTCGGTCGCCTCACGGCCCGACTTCTTCGCGGCCTTCGCGAGACCCTTCGCGCGCAGGTAGTCGATGGCCTTGTCCATGTCGCCAGCGACCTCGACAAGCGCCTTCTTGCAGTCGGACATGCCGGCGCCGGTGCGCTCGCGCAGGTCCTTGATCATCGTTGCACTGACTTCCATCGCAATTACTCCGCGTCCGGCGAGGCCGAGGCCTCGGGGTTGAACATGCTGCCGCCCGTCGACATCTCGACGCGCGGACCATCGCCGCCCGACGACACGTGGATCACGCGCTCGCCCTCGTCCTGGCGCTCCTGACCACGGTGGCGCGCGGTCTCCTTGTAGACCTTGCTGCCGATGATCGCGGCGTCGGCGATCTTCGACGCGAACAGCTTGATCGCGCGGATCGCGTCGTCGTTACCCGGGATGACGTAGTCGATCTGGTCCGGGTCGCAGTTGGTGTCGGTGATGCCGACGACCGGGATCTCGAGCTTGCGCGCCTCGTCGACGGCGATGTGCTCCTTGTGCGGGTCGATCACGAACATCATGCCGGGCAGCTTGCTCATGCCCTTGATGCCGCCGAGCGACTTGAGGAGCTTGTCGCGATCGCGCTTGATCATCACCTGCTCGCGCTTCGTCAGCGCGAACAGCGTGCCGTCCTCTTCCATCTTCTCGAGCGAGCGAAGGCGCTCGAGCGAGCCCTTCACCGTGCGGAAGTTGGTGAGCGTGCCGCCGAGCCAGCGCTGGGTCACGTAGTGCTGACCCGAGCGAGTGGCCTCCTCGACGATCACGTCCTGCGCCTGCTTCTTGGTGCCGACGAACAGGATCGTCTCACCACGGCCGGTCGCCTCGACCACGGCGTTGAACGCCTGGCGGAACAGCTTGACCGTGTGCTGCAGGTCGATGATGTGGATGCCGTTGCGGGCGCCGAAGATGTACTGCTTCATCTTCGGGTTCCAGCGACCCGTGTTGTGTCCGAAGTGCACGCCCGCCTCGAGAAGTGCGCGCATGCTGATGGGGTTCTGCCCCGTCGCTTCTGCCATCGTTTCCATGTCGATCATCCTTTTGGTTGGGTAGCCACCTGCACCGTCGTCGATGTCCGGAGACCCTCGAGGGCCACCGCCGGAAATCTCGGATGCAGTGAGTAGTGCTTCGGGACATCCGAAGCGGGGCAGGATCTACCCCGTCCGTAGTCTCATTACAAGTACCCATGCATCCGGCTCACCTCGTGATTCCGCCGACATAACTCCGCTGCCCCGGATTTCTCTGGTCGGCTGACGCCGGTTCGTGTTACCGGGCCCGCCTCATGCGGAGCTTCCTGGTCGCGGCGCTGGTCGGAATGGGTATCGGTTTCGCGGTCCTCGCGAGCCCTGGGTGCGGAGGCGACGACGACGGGTCCTGTGCGATCGGCTCGCTCAACTGTGCGTGCACCGCGGGCGGCGCATGCGATCAGGGCCTGACCTGCAACGCCGGCCTGTTCTGCGAGGGCAGCGGATCTGGCAGCGGCAGCGGCAGCGGCTCCGGCTCGGGCTCGGGCTCGGGCTCTGGCTCTGGCGGCGAGAACCGGACGATCTGTACGAACGGGACCTCGGGCTCGTGCACCGACTCGACCGAGCACTGGACCGGCAGCCAGTGCTGCGTCGACAACGTCAGCGTGTGCACGACCGGCACGTCGGGCTCGTGCACCGACTCCACCGAGCACTGGACCGGCACCGACTGCTGCGTGTCGAGCGTCGATATCTGCGCCGCCGGCACGTCGGGCTCGTGCACCGACTCCACCGAGCACTGGACCGGCGACAAGTGCTGTGTCGCCAACGTCGACATCTGCGCGGCCGGCACGTCGGGTTCCTGCACCGACTCCACCGAGCACTGGACCGGCAGCGAGTGCTGCGTCACCGGCGTCGCCGAGTGCACGACTGGCACGTCGGGCTCGTGCACCGACTCGCTCGAGCACTGGACCGGCAGCGAGTGCTGCGTGGCCAACATCGCGCAGTGCACGACCGGCACGTCGGGCTCGTGCACC
>JABFXX010000718.1 GCA_013368795.1 Kofleriaceae bacterium | reverse complement strand
ATGTCGGGCAGCACAAGCTTCACGTCGCGATTGCCGGAGCGGACGATGACGCCGTCACCATCGTCATCGGTCTGATCGCGCCGGCGTGCAAACAGGCGATAGCTGCCCGGCGGCGCGCCCCCGACGTCGAAGCGGCCGGCGCCGTTCGTGATGGCGCGGCGGAACGTGCCGTTGGGGGTATCGGAAGAGATGGCGACGACGTCGACATCGGCAATCGGCTCGCCCCTGGTGTCGACGACGATCCCGGCGATGCTCGAGTCGGCCACGCGGAGCTCGATCTCGACACGCTGGTGGTCAGGTGCCTCGACCCGCTGATGGGTCGAGGCGGACGCGGGACCGCTGGCCGAGACGACGTACGTGGCGGGCGGAATGCCGAGGAACGCGAACGCGCCGGTGGCGTCGGTTCGCGTGGAGGTAGCCCAGCGGCTCGTCTCGGCCGCGATCTCGACGAGTGCGTCTGCGACCGGGGCGCCGCGCTGATCGAGGACCTTGCCGACGAGCTGTGCGCCTGTGTCGAGGTGCACGACGACACCGGTGCGGTCGTGGATGCCGTCGAGCTCGACGACGAACGGATCGGCCTTCGTGTAGAGGTCGGATGCACCCTCGAGCTCGTACGAACCAGCGGCGAGGCCATCGGACGTCCACTCGCCATTGGCGTCAGCGGTCACGCGCCTCGGAAACTGGAAGTCGAAGCGACCGAGCGTCGTGATGTACACGTGTGCGTTGGCGACGAGCGCGCCGTCCGGACCGATCACGGTGCCGCTCAGGGTGGCACCGCGTGCGAGCGTGATGGTCAGGTCCTCGATGTCACCGTGCGCGAGGCCGACGGGCAAAACGAGCGACTCTCGGCCAGGCGCACGCGCCCGCAGGGCGATGTTGTCGCAGACGAGGCCGCGGAGCTCGGTCGTGCCGTCGGGCGCCGTCGTGCCACTATGTCCGAGCGGGTCGGCGACGGTCGCGCCCGCGATCGGCGAGTTGTCCTCGGCTGCCACCACGTGAACGCGCGCGTCGCAGCCGCGGCTGATACGCAGCGTGATCGGCTCCGTGCGCGTGCCGACGTGGATGGTCGCCGGCGGGCTCGTCAACGCATCCTTCGACGCGACGACGAAGTAGTCGCCCTCCGGCACCGCAGCGAGCGTGAACGAGCCATCGCCTTCGCTCGTCGCCGTAACCGGGTTGGGCTCCCGCTGGAGCGTGAGGCGCGCACCCTCGACCGGCCGATCGTCTTCATCGATGACCTGGCCCTCGAGCACGACAGTCGAGCTCGTCGCTGGCGGCGCGAGATCTGGCCCGACGGTTGCCGAGCGCCGATGGATGACCTTCGCGGCTCGAATCGGATCGGACTTCGCGGGTGGCGTGTTGTCGCCGCCGCAGGTCACGAACACGACGGTCGCGACGACGATCGCCACGAAACATCCCGCGAGCACGATACGCCTGGCTCGCCCCGACATGATTCGGAGACTACTGGCTCAGGGTTTGATCGGCCACGCGAAACGGTCGGCGAGATCCGCAGGCGTCGCGAGCGTGACTCGCTTCATCGCCTCTCCGAACGGCAGCCCCGACGCCACGAGCCGGTTCAGCTCGGCCTTGCCGTCGGCGGTCAGCGTCTTCACCTCGCCCAGCTTGGCGATCACCGCGGCCGAGAGCCACTTGCAGAACTTGGTCGCGACCTTCTTGTCGGTGGCCCAGACGTCCCAGTCGTAGACGGGCTGGGCACGGAACACCGACGGCTTGAACGTCGGATCGTCCTCGTCCTTCCAGTCCTTGAGGAGGATGTGCTCGGTGTCGTCCTCGTCGCGGAGGCCCCAGATCGTCGAGCACTTGTCGGGCGCGGTCTTCGCCGGCGGACCGAGGAGCTGGGCGAGCGTGGAGTACGGCGCGCGGAGCTTGGTGGTGTGACCCGGGACATCGAGGTCGACTTTGTGGTCGACGATGAACATGGATCGAGGCTACCGCGCTTCGAGGGCGAGGACGTTGGGAAGCCACCAGAACGACTGATTGGTGTCGTTCTCGACGAAGTTGGTCTCGTAGCTGCCGACCCGGGACAGCTCACCCTCGGTGCCGCGGACGAGCAGCGAGGCCTCGGGCCCGCCCTCGAGGAAGATCGCGCCGGCGAGGCCGAGGTCCTTGGAGGCGAGGGCGCGAGAGAGCTCGGTCATCGTGACGGCGGCACGCGCGTGGATGAACACGATGTGGCCGAGCCGATCGACGCCGATCGCGGCGGCGGAGTACTGCTTCTTGTCCTGCCATGGGAGCGCGGAGCCGTCGCAGCCGAGGAGCCGGCTCGACTGGACGATCGAGCGATAGCGGGCGCGCAGGTCGTCGAGGCTGAAGCCCGGGCAGTCGCGCCCCGCGATCGTCACCGGCGGATCGGACGAGGCGACCGGATAGAACGCGAGATAGCCGCCGAACTTGTTGTTGTCGACGCTGATCGCGACC
>JABFXX010000121.1 GCA_013368795.1 Kofleriaceae bacterium | reverse complement strand
GAGCTACATCGGACTCGGTGCGCGCGTGCGCGATCACATCTCGATCGGCACGCGCGCGACCGTCGGCATGGGCGCGGTCGTCGTCGGCGACGTCGGCGATGGCGAGACCGTCGTCGGCGTCCCGGCTCGCAGGCGCTAGAGCTTCGCGAGGAACGGGTGCGCGTCGCCGGTCGCTGTGACCGCTGTCGCAGTGCGGATCTTGTGGGCGAGCTCGATCGACGGACGAACGTCCTCGATGCTGAACCCGCCGCCGCCGAGCACGTCGCGATAGACGCTCGTGTGCAGATCGGGGAAGCCGTCGGAGAACTCGAGCTCGCGGCCGTCGGTCGCGATCGAGCGGAATGCCGTCTTGCCCTGCGCGCGCACCGCGGCCGGCAGATCGGTCGCGTCGACGGAGAGGAACCAGCGCACCCGCGCGCGCTCGAGCTCGAAGATGCCCGACATCTTGTCGGGTCGCGACAGGTACACCGTCGAGCTCTGCGGCTTGCCGTAGAGCCAGATGAGCAGGTCGAAGAAGTGGACGCCGATGTTGAGCGCCAGGCCACCCGACTTTTCGGGCACGCCCTTCCATGAGACGCCGTACCAGCGGCCGCGCGAGGTGATGTACGTCAGCTCGACCTCGGCCTTGCCGTCGCGGCGCTCGGCGTCGATCTGCTTCTTCAGCTCCTGGAGCTGCGGCAGGAGGCGCAGCTGCAGCACGGTGAACACGCGGCGGTCGTACTCGGTCTCGAGCGAGGCGAGCTGGTCGAGGTTCCACGGGCTGATCACGAGCGGCTTCTCGCAGATCGCGTGCGCGCCGATGCGCAGCGCGAGGCGGACGTGCGCGTCGTGCAGGTAGTTCGGCGAGCAGATGCTGAGGTAGTGAACGCGCTCGGCCTCGCTCGACCGGCGGCGCTTCTCGAGGTGGCGGTCGAAGCGCTCGACCTCGGTGAAGAACGAGGCCTCCGGGAAGAACCGATCGATGATGCCGACGCTGTCGTGCGGATCACACGCGGCGACGAGCACGTTGCCGGTGTCGGCGATCGCCTTGAGGTGGCGTGGTGCCACGAACCCGGCTGCACCGACGAGGGCAAAGTTGAACGGCATCGCGCGATCTTGGCGAGATTGGATCGGAGGTCAAGACCTGGCGAGGGCCTGGCGCAGAAACCGGTCGAAGGCTGCCACGTAGCCGGGGACGTTGGACTCGCCCCTCTTGGCCGAGTATTTCGTGCCGGTCAGCGCGTCGACCTGGGCGACGAACGCGGTCTCGTCGCGCGGCGGATAGAAGTGGACGCGATCGTCGAACCGGTCGAGCTCGAACATGCCGTGGCCCTCCCGCTGGCCGGGGACGAGGACGCCGCTGCCGGCGTAGAGCGCCTCGTAGATCGTCCGACCGACACAGGGGTAGCCCTCGCCGCGCAGCACGTAGTCGGCGACGGTGTAGAGCTTCGCGATCTCGCGCTCCTCGCCCCAGAACACGATCCGGCGGTCGCCCCCGGCGAGCTGCTCCAGGCGCGAGCGCATCGCCGGCGTCGCTTTGCCGACGAGCAGGAGGCGAATCTCGGACGACCTCGCGCGCCGGAACGCCTCGATGACGAACGGCACGCCCTTCTCGTCGGTGAGGTCGCCGATCATCGCGAACACCGTCAGGCTCGCCGGGTCGCCGCCGAGGCGCTGCGCGAGGTTTGCCGGCGGCTCGCCGACACCGGTCATGTCGACCGGGTTGTTGAGGACGACGTGATGGCGCGGCAGGCTCGGCTCGAACGGCTTCTTCGTCGCGGCATCGATGAACACGGTCCCGCGCGCGCGTGTAGCGTCGCGGCGAACGCTGTCCTGGCGATCGGTCAGGATCTCTCGCACGTGAAGCGTGAACGGTAGGTCCGGCGACACCATCGGGTGCAGCACGAGCGAGTTCAGGTGGACCGCGTCGTAGTTCTGCCGCTCGACGAACTTCGCGAACCGGCGCTGCTCGGCGCGCCACATGAGCGGAAACAGCAGGTGGCTGCGCGCCGACTGCCAGACGGCCGGGTGGCCGACGTAGACCTCGGACCACGGCAGCCAGAACCGGTGGATGCGGCCGAGCCGAGGCCCGAAGAACCGGCGGATCGCGACGTCGTCGGGCGCGTTGGCAAACCGCGGCACGACGAGATCCGCATCGATGGTGTCGTACGCGTTGATCAGCTCGCGCAGGCTCCGCGACGCGCCACCGAGGGTCACGACGTGGGTGGCGAACAGGACCTTGAGCCGCGTCATCGTCAGCCGCGCGTCAGGATCTCGATCACGCGACCCTGCTGCTCGTCGGTGAGGCCGACCGAACACGGGATGCTGAGCGCCTCGGCCGCGAGCTGCTCGGCGCGCTCGCCGCCGATCCGCGGCGCGGTCCGGTACATCGGCATGCCGTGCACCGCGGTCCAGATCGGGCGCGCCTCGACGCTCTCCGCAATCAGCCGCTCGAGCCAGGGGTCGCGTCGCGGTGTACGCAGCGAGTAGAGCCAGCACGACGGCGACGCCCACGCCGCACGCGGCGGCAGCACGACACCGTCGATGCCGCCGAGGGCCGCGTCGTAGCGCTCCGCGATCTGCTGCTTCTTCGCGATGAACGCCGGCAGCTGCTCGAGCTGAGCGACGCCGAGCGCGGCGGCGACGTTCGTGAGCCGATAGTTGTAGCCGACCTCGTCGTGGCGATACGCCAGCCCCGGCAGCCGCGCCTGCGTCGTCAGGTGCTTCGCCCGCCGCGCGAGCTCGGGATCGTCGGTCGTGATCATGCCGCCGCCGCCGGTCGTCATGATCTTGTTGCCGTTGAACGAGAAGCAGCCGATGCGGCCGATCGTGCCGACGTGGCGGCCGTCGAACCGACCGCCGCGATAGCGCGCGCCGAGCGCCTCCGCTGCGTCCTCGATCAGCGCGATGCCGTACTTGTCGCAGACGTCGGCGATCGGCTCGATCTTCGCCGGGTGACCGAGCAGATGCACGACCTCGACGGCCTTCGGCATCCGCTGCCCGCTGCGCGCGCGGCCCTCGATATGCTCGACGACGAGCGCCGGATCGATGTTCCACGTCTCGAGCTCGGAGTCGACGAGCACCGGCGTCGCGCGCTCGTACGCGATCGGGTTGACCGACGCGATGAACGTCAGCGACGGCACGAGCACCTCGTCGCCCGGCTGCAGATCGATCAGGCGAAACGCGACATGCAGCGCCGCCGTGCCGCTCGCGCACGCGACCGCGTACCTCGCGCCGACGTACGCCGCGAACTCGCGCTCGAACCGATCGACGAACGGTCCGACCGACGACACGAAGTTCGTCGTGACGCACTCGTCGAGATAGCGCCGCTCGTTGCCGCCGAGGAACGGCTCGGACAGCGCGATACGGCTAGACATGGTGCTCGTGGCCATACAGCTGCATGTGCTGGCTCATCCACGCTGCCGTCCGCGCGAGTCCGTCCTCGAGCGTCACCTGCGGCTCCCAGCCGAGGAGCTGCTTCGCGCGCGCCGGGTCGCTCTCGAGCACGAGCACCTCGCTCGCGTCGGGGCGCAGGCGCGACGGGTCGAGCTCGACGGTCGCGGTCTTGCCGAGCGCGCGGCACGCCGCCTCGAAGATGTCGCCGATCGACGGCGAGCGCCCGGTGCCGAGCTGGATCGTCTGGCCCTCGATGCCGGCCGTGAGCGCCGCCTTCACGAAGCCATCGACGGTGTCGCTGACGAACGTCAGGTCGCGCCGCGTGTCGAGCCGGCCGAGCTTGATCGACGTCGCCCCTCGCAACAGCTGGGCGAGGATCGTCGGCAACACGGCGCGCGTCGACTGGCGCGGACCGTACGTGTTGAACGGCCGCAGCACGACGACCGGGACACCGAAGCTGCGCTGATACGACAGCGAGAGCTGATCGGCGGCCACTTTGGTCGCCGCATACGGCGACTGCGCGTTGAGCGGATGCGTCTCGCGGATCGGCAGCGTATCCGGCGTGCCGTACACCTCGCTCGTCGACGTGACGATCACGCGCCGCACGCCGTGGCGCTTGGCCGCCTCGAGCACGTTCAGCGTGCCCTGCACGTTCGTTGCGACGAACGACTCCGGCGCGCGGTACGAGTACGGGATCGCGATCAGCGCCGCGAGGTGCATCACGACGTCGACGCCGGCGGTCGCATCGGCGACGAACGCCGAGTCCCGGATGTCGCCGAGCCGCACGTCGATCGCATCCCTCACGTCGCGCGACGCGGTGTCGAGCCAGCCCCACGAGCCCTGGCTGTTGTAGAGGCAGAACGCCCGCACGCTCGCGCCCTCGGCGACGAGCCGCTCGACGACGTGGCTGCCGATGAACCCGTCCGACCCGGTGACGAGGACCTTCGTGCCGCGGAGGCTCACGAGTCGCCTCGCGCCTGGCTCAGCTGGTCGCGCTGACCGACGTCGATCCAGTCATCATCGATCTCGAACGCACGTACATCCTGGCCGCGATTCATCGCGTCGCCGAGGATATCCGGCAACCCGATCGGCGTGTTCCGCGGCAGCGCGGTAACGAGCTCGGGCGCGAGCACGTAGATTCCCGCGTTCACGAGCCGGGTCAGTGTCGGCTTCTCCTCGAGTCGCACGAGCCGCTCGCCGTCGAGCTCGACGCAGCCGAACGGCACGGTGTGAAAGTACTTCCGTACCGCGACGGTCGCCTTCTGCCCGCCGGCCTCGTGGAACGCGAGCAGCGCGCCGACGTCGGCCTGGGTCACGAGGTCGCCGTTCATCACGAGCACCGGCGACGTCGGCGGCTCCGGCAGCAGCGATAGCGCACCGCCGGTCCCGAGCGCCTGCTCCTCGGAGAGATACTCGATCCGCGCGCCGAACCGCGAGCCATCGCCGAAGTGGTCGCGGATGATGTGCCCGAGGTAATTGATCGCGAGGTAGATGCGCCGCACGCCCTGGCCGACGAGGTGCAACACGATGCGCTCGAGGATCGGCCGCCCGGCGACGCGCAGCATCGGCTTGGGCAGCAGGTCCGTGAGCGGCGCGAGGCGCGTGCCGCGGCCGCCCGCCATGATCACCGCCCAGTTCTCCCGCTTCGGGACTCCGATCACATCTCTCAGCAGGTGTAGCCCGGTCAGCCGCCCGTCGGCGTCGACGACCGGAATCTGCTGGATGTATCGCGCCTGCATGAGCTCGATCACTTCTGCGCGCTGCGCGTGCGCCCCGACCGAAACGAAGTTGCGCTGCATGTGATCGGCAACGCAGTCCGTGACAGCGGCGCCGCGGAGCAAGGCGCGGCGAATGTCGCCGTCGGTCAAGAGCCCGACCAGCCGGCCGTGATCGACCACCAGTGCGATCGCGAGGCTGCCCCGCTCGAGCGCCAGCATCGCGTCGCGAATCGTTCCCGTCGCGGGGACGGTGGCCTGCTCCAAGTCCTGACCCGGCGTCGTCAACGGCTCGACACTGACCGGACGGCGTTCCCTTGTCAATTGCGCGCGGCTAAGGTGGCGTGGTGTCCATCTTCGAAGCGCTGCGTGCCCTCGACGACCGCGAGGAACCGCGAACGCTTCGGTTTCACCAGACGGACATGCTGCTCTGGCCATTCGTGCGCTGGTTCGTGTTCGCCGAGGCGCAGCAACAGGCGCTGGCTCAGCAACCGGCCTTCGCCACGAACCATCGCGCGTCGCTGCGCGACCGCGGCGAGCTCCTGCTGCGCTCTCAGCTGCGCGGACCGCTCTCGGTCAAGCGGCCGTTCGACATCGTCGCGATCGAGAGCTCGGTAGGTCAGACGCTCCGCCGTGAAGGGCGCTGGTTCGATCGGATCAGCGACTACTTCGTCATGGAGTTGCCCGAACGCACGCTGGTCCTCGATCGCGCGCACCACGGCAAGTACAAGCGGCCGCGCTACCCGAGCCACGTTCGCTGCTGGGACACGTTCGACATCCGCGCCGGCATCCGCGCACGGATCTCGCGGCCGCTCGATCGCGACGTTGCATCGATCGATCGGCTCGTGAGCTTCGTCAAAACCGCGACGCCGGTGACGCTCTCGGAGTCGGTGCTGGCGCACACGAGGGAGCTCCTGCTGCACTGGGCGGTGAGGCTGCCGCTCCTTCGCGACCCGCTCGCGAGGTTCTTCGACCTCGTCCGGCCGAAGGTCCTGTTCATCGAGGACGCCAGCTATGGAGCGTTCGCGCACGTCTGCCGCTGGGCCCGCGCCGCCGGCATCGCCACGGCGGAATTCCAGCACGGTGTCATCTCTCGCGCGCACCTCGCGTACAACTACGGCGATCGAGGAGGCCGCGAGCTCGCAGATCACTTGCCGCAGTATCTACTCGTCTACGGTGAGCTCTGGGCGCAGCAGGTCCGAACGCCGTCCGAGGCGGTCGTCGTCGGCTGCCCGCACTTCTCGGAGAGCACGCGCGCGGTGCGCCGCGAGTCACCGGGGCACGTCCTGACGATCTCGCAAGGCATCTGCACCGACGCGATGGTCCGCATCACGCGCGAGCTGGCCGCGCGTCATCCGACCCGCCGATTCGTGTTCCGTCCCCATCCCGGCGAGCTCGCATTCCGCGAGCGCTACGCATCGCTCGAGACAATCGCGAACGTCGAGGTGAACACGACCGGCGACCTGTTCGAGCAGCTCGGCCGGTCGGCGCTGGTGATCGGCCACTCGTCGACGGCGCTCGTCGAGGCAGCTGGCATGGGCGCACCGGTATGCGTGCTCGATGACGAGGGCTCGCGCAGCGTCCTTCCCGCGGGGCTCGGGACCTGGTTCACCTCGGTCGATCAGGTCTCGTCGCTGCTCGACACACCCGCTTCGCCGTCTGCGAGCCGCACCGAGTTCTTCGCGGACAACTGGCGCGAGAACTACCAGTCGTTCATCGCGCGGGTCGCCGCTGGTTGACGCCGGCGTGCGAGACTTGGCCACGATGGTGCCCGCCAATGTCCTAGCGCTGGTCCCCGCGCGCGGCGGTTCGAAGGGCTTGCCTGGCAAGAACGCGCGAACCCTCGGTGACCTCTCGCTCCTGGCCTGGACCGTCGAGGCCGTGCGTGCCTCCGGCGTCGAGCTCGGTGCGTTGGCACTGACGACCGACAGCCCGGAGCTCGCGGAGGTCGGCAGAGCCGCCGGCCTCGAGGTTCCATTCATGCGTCCCGACGAGCTGGCGAGCGACACTGCCGATGCGCTGAGCGTCGTCGACCACGCCCTCGCCTGGTTCGCGCGCGAACGCGGCCGCGAGTTCGATGCCGTCGCGTGGCTTCAACCGACGTCGCCGTTTCGCCGCCCGAGCGCGCTCGCAGAAGCGTTGCGGTTGCTCGACCAGGTGGATGTCCCGGGCGTCGTCGGCGTCAAGGACCTCCATCGGTCTCCGTCGGTGCTGTACCGGGCGGACGACACGAATCGACTCACACCGCTCTCCGCCGCCGAGCCGCAGCAGACGCGCCGGCAGGATATCCGCTCCGTGCTGACGCCGAACGGTGCGCTCTACGTGACGAAGGTCGCGACGATCCGCGAGGCGCGAACACTGCTACCGTCGGGGGCCATTGGCATCGTGATGGATCAGATCGAGAGCATCGATATCGACGACGCGACGGACTGGGCGCTGGCGGAGGCTGTGGTCACAGCGGGGCTCGACTGGCGGTCCCGGCGATGAGGCGTATCCGGATCCAGGGCAGCGAGATCGGCGAAGGCCGCCCGACGTTCGTCATCGCCGAGGCCGGGGTGAACCACAACGGCCAGCTCGACCTCGCCGAACGTCTCGTCGACGTCGCGGCCGATGCCGGCTGCGATGCCGTGAAGTTCCAGACGTTCGACCCCGATCTGCTTGCCGCTCCGAGCGCCGCCAAGGCCGCGTATCAGCGCGAGACAACCGGAACGTCCGGGTCACAGCGCGACATGCTCCGAGGTCTCGTGCTGTCACGCGAAGCACATGCACGACTGCAGGAGCGCGCGACCCAGCGAGGGCTCCAGTTCTTGTCGACGCCATTCGACGAGTCGAGTGCAGACTTTCTCGAGGCTCTCGGCGTCCCCGCATTCAAGATCTCCTCGGGTGATCTGACGAACCACTTGCTGCTGCGCCACGTCGCGAGCAAGCGCCGGCCCGTCCTGATCTCCACGGGCATGGCGACGCTCGACGAGGTGAACGCTGCGATCGCCACGCTCACCTCGAGCGGAGCGACCGACATCGCGGTCTTTCACTGTGTCTCGAACTATCCCGCGCAGCCCGCGGACTGCAACCTGCGCGCGATCGCGACGCTACGCGAGGCGACAGGTCGCCCGGTCGGCTGGTCGGATCACACGCTCGGTACCGACGTGACGGTGGCCGCCGTGGCCCTCGGCGCCGAGCTGATCGAGAAGCACTTCACGCTCGATCGCACGCTACCCGGCCCCGACCATCACGCATCCCTCGAGCCCGATCAGCTCGCTGCGATGGTGCGCGGCATCCGAGCCGTCGAGACGGCCCTCGGTGACGGCATCAAGATGCCGCGGCCATCGGAGGCCGATGTCGCCGCCGTTGCCCGGCGCAGCCTCTGTTACCGCACCGATCTCGCTGCCGGCACGACGCTCGCGGCGCATGACCTGATCGCGCTCCGCCCGGGGACCGGCTTGAGCACCGCACACGCCGACCAGGTCGCCGGGCGCCGGCTCCAGCGATCGGTCCAGCGCGGCGAGCTCGTCGCCTGGACAGATCTCGAGTCCTAGGTCAGCGGCGTAGCATCGAGCGCACGCGGCGTAGCGCCTTCACGACCTTGCTGTTCTCGTAGGACGGGTAGTCCTCGAACTTCTTCGGCGGCGCCTTCATGATCTGCTCGAAGTCGGCGTCGGTGATGCCGAGCTTCTTGATCGTGTACTCGCGATCGGACGCCTGCATATCCTCGGGATACGGCGGCTTCTCGAGCTCGGCGAGAGCCTGGTCGCGCGTGATCTCGCCGGAGCACACGAGGCTCGACAGGTGCATGAGCCGTTTGTCGAAGCCGAACTTCTTCGGAAGGATGTGGCCCTGATAGAAGCGCGTGTAGATCGACTCGTAGTGCTTGCCGCCGTAGTACTGCCAGCCGAGCTCGTCCTGCAGCACGCGTAGCGCCTCGTCCTTGCGGTAGTCGAGGTAGTTGAGGATGTCGATCCACTGGATCGTCCGCGCGTCCCACACGAGGTTGAACATGTTGCGGTGCGGGAACGTCGCGAGCGGGCGCGTGCCGAACTGCTTCTGCAGGCCCTGGATGTAGCGCCAGTCGGAGTGGCCGCGCGACCACGCGGGAGGCAGATGGCTCTCCGTGCGGACGTTGCAGCCCGACAGGATGTACTTCACGCCATGTCGGCGAGCCTGCTGGTAGAGCACGCTGACGATCGCGTGGTCGGTCGGAATCTCGCTGTCGGGCGTCGAGGCGCGCAGGAACGCGAGCTGGAGGTCGCGGAACTCGTCCCAGTCGAGCACCTCGGTGAACAGCTCGATGTTCAGCTTCTCGAGGACGTGCTGGATGTTCTTGACCGCGAGCTCGGAGTTCCAGCCGTTGTCGAGGTGGACGGCGAGCGGGCGCAGGCCGAGCAGCTTGCGCGCGGCGTACGCGACGTACGTGCTGTCGACGCCGCCGGAGATACCGATGATGCAGTCGTACGGCTTGCCGCGGCCGGCCTCGCGAATCTCGGCGGCGATGTCGTCGCGCTTGCGCTTGGCGGCGTCACCGGTGAGGAGTCGCGTGCGAACGGCCTCGTCGTACGCGTGGCAGTGATGGCAGACGCCGTTTGCATCGAACGTGATGTCGGGGTCCGACATGTCCATGATGCAACGCGTGCACGTGCGATTGCCGACGGCTTTTATCGCGCCAACCATTTCGTCAGCTCTGTTCGCTCGGGATACGTGATGAGGACCGCACGATGCGGACCATGAAACACGAACAGCGACCCGGCCGCCACCGCAGAAGCGCCGCTCGCGATGGCCTGGGCGAAGTGCTCGACCTTGCCTGCCCCGCCGCACGCGATCACGGGGATGCGAACCGCGCTCGTGACGAGGCGCACGAGCTCCAGGTCATATCCCGAGCGCGTGCCGTCGCGGTCGACGGAATTGAGCAGGATCTCGCCGGCGCCGGCGCGCTCGACGGTCTTCGCCCAGTGGACGACATCGGTCGACTGCTTCTTGTCGCCACCGTGCGAGACGACCGCGTAGCGGCCGAGGAAGCCCTTCTTGACGTCGATGCCGGCGACGATGCTCTGGCTGCCGAACGTCTTCGCCGCGCTCTCGATCAGGCGAGGGTCTGAGTGTGACGCCGTGTTGATCGAGACCTTCTCGATGCCGGCCTTGAACAGGCGCTTGATCTCGTCGAGCGAGGTGACGCCGCCGCCGTAGCACATCGGCATGAACGCCTCGGTCGCGGTCTTCGTGACGAGCTCCCAGTTGATGCGGCCGCGGCCTTTGTGCGCCTCGATGTCGAGGATGATGATCTCGTCGACTTCCTTGTCGTTGAAGATCTTCACCGCGTTGATGATGTCGCCGACGTACTTCGGATCGGCGAAGCGCTCGGTCTTGACGAGGCCGCTGCCGCGAAGGAGCAGACACGGGATCACGCGAGGGATCAGCAAAACGCGTGACTCGCGAAGTTGCGCAGGAGCTGCATCCCGAACCTGTGGCTCTTCTCGGGATGGAACTGCACGCCCAGGATGTGATCGCGACCGACGGCCGCGGAGAACTCGATGCCGTACGTCGCGCTCGCGATCCGGTCTTCCGGGTGCTTGCAGACGACGTGATACGAGTGAACGAAGTAGAACCGCATGTCCTCGGGCTCGCCCTCGAACAGCCAGTGACCGTTGGCGCTCACCGTGTTCCAGCCCATGTGCGGCACGCGCAGCGAGTCGCTCGAGAACTTGAGCGACTCGGCCGGGATCCAGCCGAGGCCTGGCGTATCGCCCTCGAGGCTGCGCTCGCCGAGGAGCTGCATGCCGAGGCAGATTCCGAGGATCGGCGTCTTGTCTTTCAGGACCTTCTCGTCGAGGACCTCGACCAGGCCGCGGCCGCGAATATTTGCCATGCCGGCATCGAAGTGGCCGACGCCGGGCAGGATCAGGCGGTCCGCCTTGCGGATCGTCGCGGGATCGCTCGACACCTCGGCCGACTGACCGAGCTTCTTCATCATGTTGACGATCGAGCCAACATTGCCCATGTCGTAGTCGATCACGACGATCGGCACAGGGGTCATCTATAGCACGCCTCGCGTGATATTCAGGGGTTGCCCTTGGCGCGCCGCAGCCTGCTGTTCAACTCGTCCGTCTACGTCATCGGTCAGTTCGTATCGAAGGCGCTGGCGTTCGTGTTGCTGTTCGTCTACGCGCGCTTCCTCCAGGAGGAGGATTTCGGCGTCACCGGCACGCTCAGCGCATACGGTGCTGTGCTCGGCACGATCTTCGTCCTCGGGCTCCACGGCTCCGTCTCGCGCCAGTACTTCGATCTCAAGAACGATCCGGCCGAGCTTCGCAGCTACCTGACGTCGGTCTACGCGTTCCAGATCGCGTTCTCGGTCGCGCTCGTCATGTCGCTCGAGCTGTTCGGAGGCCCGTTGTGGGAGCGCTACACGTCGGGCGCGATCCCGTTCTCGTACGTGCGGCTCGCGCTGTGGGCGACGTTCCTGACGATGCTCGTCCAGATCCCGCTGACGCTCTACCAGTCCGAGGAGAGGGCGCAGATGCTCGTCGGCTGGCAGCTACTCCAGGGTGCGCTCGCGGTCGGCGTCGGCTTCGTGTTCGTCGGCTGGCTTCGCGAGCGCGCGCTCGGCGTGCTGCGCAGCCAGGTGGTCGCGGCGGCGATCGTCGCACTACCGATCGGCGCGCTGTTCGTGCGCAACTACGGCAGCCGCGTGCTGCGCTGGCGTCACGTGCGGGCTGCGCTCGTCTACGGCCTGCCGCTGTTGCCGCACAGCATCGGCACGATCCTGATGCAGACCGTCGATCGGATCATGCTCGAGAAGTACGTGCCGCAAGGCGAGCTCGGCCGGTACTCGATCGGCATGACGCTCGGCATGGTGCTCGGCATGATCGCGGGCGGCGTGAACCAGGCGTGGTCGCCGCACTTCTTTCGCACGTCGAGCGAGGAGAAGCCCGAGGAGGCGAGGCACAAGGCGGAGGTGTTCGCGTCGCTGTTCGTCGCGATGTTCACCGTGCTCGGGCTCGTCGGGGCGCTGCTCGGCAACGAGCTGATCCTCGTGCTCGGCGCGAAGTACCGCCCCGTCGTGCCCTACCTCGTGCCGTTCGTGATCGGCAACCTGATCGGTATCTACTACTACCTGCCGGCGAACCAGCTGCTGCTGGCGTCGAAGACGTTCGTGTTCATCGTCGCGACCGGCGTGGCGACGCTCGTATCGATCGGTCTCAACCTGTGGTTCTTGCCGCGCGGCTACGGCGGCATGGCCGCAGCGTGGATCTTCGTCGCCGGCATCTCGGTGCAGACCGGCATCATCATGCTCGCCGCGCGGTTCACCCAGAAGTCGCTGCTCGGCGTACGCCATGCCGCGGTGTTCGCGCTCGCGGTCGCGGCGCTCGTCGCGAGCAGGTACGGCCTCTCGCTGCCGTATCGCGCCGCGCTGCTCGTCGCGTGCTGTCTCGCGACCTACGCGTTGCTCGTGCGCGCCAACTGGCGCTACGTGCTGCCGCCGCGCGCGTAGAACTCGCGTACCGACGTGCCGACCCACTCGAGCTGGGCGGGCGAGAGGTCGGGATGCACGGGCAGCGCGAGCACCTCGCGGGCCGCGCGCTCGGACTCGGGCAGATCGCCGTCCTTGCCGCCGGGGAAGCACGGCTGGAGGTGGAGCGGCAGCGGGTAGTAGACCTCGGTCTCGATCTCGCGCTCGCGCAGGAACGCGCGCAGCTCGTCGCGGCGCGGCGCGCGCACGACGAAGTGGTGCCAGACGTGGCCGGGCTCGTCGTGCGGCAGGACGAGCGGCGTGCCGGCGAGGAGCTCGTGATAGGCGAGCGCGTTCGCGCGGCGCTTCGCGTTCCAGCCGGCGAGATACGGCCGCTTCACGCGCAGGATCGCCGCCTGGAGGGTGTCCATGCGCAGGTTCGCGCCGACGACGTGGTGCGTGTACTTCGGCCGCGAGCCGTGCGTGCGATAGAGGCGCGTGCGATCGGCGAGCTCGGCATCGCGCGTCAGCACCATGCCGGCATCGCCCGCGGCGCCGAGGTTCTTCGACGGGAAGAAGCTGAGCGTGACGAGCGCGCCGATCTCGCCGAGACCCGGCGCGCCGACGGCCTGCGCGGCGTCCTCGATGATCGGCAGCTTCGCCGGTGCGAGGCCCGCGAGATCGGCCATCCGGCCGAACAGGTGGACCGGAATGATCGCCTTCGTGCGCTTCGTGACGCGTGCGAGCGCGGATGCCGGGGACAGGTTGAACGTGACCGGATCGATATCGGCGAACACCGGCGTCGCACCGAGGCGCGCGACGGCACCCGCGGTCGCGAAGAACGACATCGCGGTCGTCACGACCTCGTCGCCCGGACCGATGCCGAGCGCCCACAGCGCGGCGAGCAGCGCGTCGGTTCCCGACGACACCGCGATCGCGTGCGGCAGGTTCGCGTCGGCGGCCATCTCGCGCTCGAGCGCGGCGACGTCCTCGCCCATGATGTAGTGGCCGCTCGCGAGCACGCGCCGGACCTGCGCTTCGATCTCGGGACCGATCGCCGCGTACTGTGCCTGCAGATCGAGGAGGCCGACCTTCATCGACCAAGGCGTATCACAGCTCGTGCAGGTCGTCTCCGGAGAGCCGGTAGCGACGGCTGCACGCGGTGCACGTCACGTCACCGCCGGCCGGTTCCAGGCGAATTCCGCACCGGCACATCCAGCCGATCTGGCGCGCCGGCACGCCGACGACGAGTGCGTACGGCTTGACGTCGTGGGTGACGACCGCGCCGGCACCGACGAACGCGTACCGGCCGAGCGTCGAGCCACACACGATCGTCGCGTTCGCACCGATCGTCGCGCCGACCCCGACGCGCGTCGGCATGTACTCGTCCTTGCGCGACACCTCGCTGCGCGGATTGATCACGTTCGTGAACACGCAGCTCGGACCGAGGAACGCGTCGGCCTCGACGGTGACGCCGTCGTAGAGCGAGACGTTATTCTGGACGCGCACGCGGTCGCCGATCACGACGGTCGGCGCGACGTAGACATTCTGGCCGAAGCTGCAGCCGGCGCCGACGCGCGCGCCGCTCGAGATGTGGCAGAAGTGCCAGATCTTCGTGCCGTCGCCGATCACGGCACCCTCGTCGACGAACGCGGACTCGTGCTTGTACCAGTTGCTCATGCGGTCACCACGCGGCGATATGCAGCGAGCGTCTTTGCGGCGGTCGCCTCCCAGGTGAACGCGCTCGCCCGGGCGCGCCCCTTCGCGACGAGCGACGTGCGCAACGCCTCGTCGTCGATCACGCGGCGCAGCTGCTCGCGCAGCCCCACCGCGTCGTCGGGCTCGAAGTACAGCGCCGCGTCACCGCCGATCTCGGGAAAGCAGCTGGCCTTCGCGAGCACCGCCGGCGTGCCGCAGGCGAACGCCTCGAGGATCGGGATCCCGAAGCCCTCGTAGCGCGACGGAAACACGAACGCGAGCGCGTGCGCGTAACAGGATGCGAGCTCGTCGTCGCGGACGTTGCGCTGGACGACGCGCCCGGCGATCCCGTGCTTCGCGAGCAACGCCTGCTCGTCGGCGGACAGCGCGCCGCCGCCGACGCACACGATGCCGAGCGCAGGATCGGCGGCGAGGAGCGGAGCGCATGCCTCGACGAACAGCGGGAAGTTCTTGTACGTGTTGCGCGTGCCGACGTAAAGGAGGTAGCGCGCGGGGAAGCCGTCGGGCACCGGCCGATTGGCGCCGCCGGTGAGCTTGTTGTCGACGCCGAGGTACGTGACCGTGACCCTCGACGGATCGATCCCGTAGAACGCGACGAGGTCGCGCTTGGTCTGCTCGGAGACCGCGAGGATGCTGTCGGCTCGCTCGCACAGCATCCGCTTGCCGTCGATCCACCGCTTCGTCACGAACCGCCCGTAGGCGCTCGTCACGTCGAACATCTCGGGGAACGTCTCCGGAATCATGTCGTGCACGGTGACGACGAGCTTCGCGCCCCGGATGTTCCGCAGCACGCTGGGGCTGTAGAACGTCGGGTGAAAGACGTCGTGCTCGCGCCGTCTCGCTGCGAGATGCGTCTGCAGCTCGTTTCGCGCGAACGCGCGGAAGAACCCGGCGACGCCCTGCTTTTCGACCCGCTTGCCCGTAAAGAAGCCGGCGCGCGCGAGGTACTCGTTCGGGGTCTCGGCGACCCCGAGCGAGAAGCTCGGCTCTTTCGCGCGGGCGAACGCCCCCATCAGCTCGCAGTGGTAGCGCGAGACTCCACCGTAGACCTGATAGCTGAAGACCTGGTGGTCGTAGAGCACGCGCATCACGTCGCTCGCAGTGCTCCGAACCGGACGGCTGCCCAGTAGATCCCCATCGACGCGACGCCAGCATACATGAGCGTGCGATCGGCCAGTCCGAGCCCGAGGACATCCGCGGCGCGGCGTTTCACGACGAGCGCCTCGCGGATCTGCTTGCCCATCGCCGCGATCGACTTCGCGTCGGTGTGATAGCGAGCACACGCGATCAGGTTCGGGATGTAGCGGGTCACGCGCGCGGCCGCGAACAGCCGGATCCACAGCTCGTAGTCCATCGTGTAGTGCAGCGACTCGTCGAGCCCACCGACGTCGAGGAACAACTGCCGGCGAAACAGCACCGCCGGCTGGAGGACGAAGCTCGCCGGGTGCATGACGATCTGGGCGACGCGCGCGATCGGCCTGGCGCGATAGGGCCCGAGCTCGGTGCCGTCGACCGCGACGCGCACGCCATTGCCGTACGCGATGTCGACGTCGCGCTCGGCATCGAACGCGTCGACGAGCCTCTGCACGGCACCCTCGTTCACGTAGTAATCGTCCGAGTTGATCCACGCGATCAGCTCGCCGCCGGCCATGCGGATGCCCTTGTTGATCGCGTCGGACTGGCCGCGATCCTTCTCGGAGACCCAGCGGATCTGGTCGCCGTAGCCGGCGAGCACGTCTCGCGTGTCGTCGGTCGATGCGCCGTCGACGACGATGATCTCGCTGTCGGGAATGCGCTGCGCGAGGCAGGAGTCGATGCAGTGCGCGAGGAATCGAGCTTGATTCCTCGTCGGTATGACAAACGACACCCGCATCGCGCCAGACGTCAGAGCGTGTAGCCGGCCTTCACGGCGTCGTTGCGGAACATCTGCACGGTCTCGAGCGAGAACTGCGCGAGGTCCTTGCCGGCACTCGGCAGCTTCGCGAGCAGGTCATTCGTGACCGTGATGATGTCGCAGCCGACCGCGTCGGCGTGGAAGATGTTGAGCAGCTCGCGAGGGCTCGCCCAGATGAGCTCGGCCTTCGGCATCTGGTGGACGAGCGCGAGCGCCGCGGCCATGTGCGGCATCGGATCGCGACCGGTGTCGGCGATGCGACCGGCGAACACCGAGACGTAAGCTGGGACCTCGAAGTTGAGGTTCGCGACGACGTCGCGTACCTGCTCGAGCGTGAACACGGCGGTGACGTTCACCTTCACGCCGGCGTGCGTGAGCTTGTGCACGAGCCCGTACGACGGCTCGCCGACGGAGTTCGTGACCGGGATCTTGACGTTGACGTTGTCGCCCCAGCTCGCGATCTCCTTGGCCTGGCGCTCCATCTCGGCGAAGTCGTCGGAGAACACCTCGAACGAGATCGGCCGGTCCGGGATCGCGGCGAGCACCTCGCGCGCGAACGCGCGGTAGTCGGAGATGCCGGCCTTGCGCATCAGCGTCGGGTTCGTCGTGAAGCCCTTGATGTACGGCTTGCCGTACATCTCGACCATCCCCTTCACATCCGCTCCATCGGCGAAGATCTTGACTTTGAGATCGGCGACAGCGGTCATGACTTTGCTCCGGCGAGGATCCAGGTTGCGGCCTTCGTCACCCGACGTTCGAAGGCGACTGGTTGGCGTTCAGCATAACCGTAATCGACGAACACGGTGCGACACCTGCGGCGGTTCCCGCGTCAGGCACAGCGATCCGAGGGAGCCGCTCGTAACATGTGGCATGCTGCGGCGTCCATGAAAGCCGAGCGATCCGCGTGGCAGCGCTGGGGCTGGGTGCTGCGCTGGCTCGGAACGGCTGCGGGAATCGCGTACATCGCGACGCTGATCGATGTCGACGACGTCAAATCAGCGGCCGGCCGCATCTCCGCCGGCGCGATGGGGCTCGCGATCGTGTTCGTCGCGCTGAACGTCGTCGCGGGCGCGCAGCGCTGGCGCGTGCTCCTGACCGCGTACGGCGCGCTGGCGAGGCCCGACCTCGTACGCGCGACGCAGCTCTACTTCATCTCGTTCTTCTACAACAACTATCTACCTGGCGCGGTCGCCGGCGACGTCGTGCGCGGCGTCGTGACGCGCGACGTGTTCGGCGACCGAGGCGCGACGGCAGGGCTCGCGGTCGTGCTCGTCGAGCGCGCGCTCGGCCTGTTCGGCGTGTTCCTGCTGCTCGCGGTCGGGCTGGCCGCGGCGGGCAATGCCGTCGATACGGGCTCGCTCTGGGTGTGGAGCGGGCTCGGCATCGCCGGCTCGTTCGCGCTCGTCCTCGCACTGCCGTTCTCGCGCCGGCTCGGGCGGTTCCTGCCGGGCAGGCTGCGCGAGATCGCCGAGCGCGTCCCCGAGCTGTCGTCGGTCGGCTCGTTCGTCAGCGCCGCGATCCTGTCGGTGACGACGCAGGTCCTGATCGCGCTCGCCGGCTACGTGCTGCTCCATGCCGTCGAGCCACGGGTCGATCTCGGCGCGTCGCTCCTCATCGTCCCGCTCGCCGCGGCGACGACGTTCCTCCCGATCACCGTCGGTGGTGCGGGAGCGCGCGAGGCGGTCTACGTGACGCTCGGTGCGAGCCTGTTCCTGATGCCGAGGTCCGACGCGCTCGCCGCGTCGCTCGCGCTCTGGGGGGCGCACCTGGTCGTCGGCGCCGTCGGCGGAGTGGTGCAACTGCTCAGCCGCCGGTGACGTGATACAAGGGCCCCCAAGCAAATGCCCGACGAGATAGAGCTCACGATCGTCATGCCCTGCCTCAACGAGGCGGAGACGATCGAGCGCTGCATCACGAAGGCGAACGCGTACCTCGCGCGCGCCAACATCTCGGGCGAGGTCGTGATCGGAGACAACGGTTCGACCGACGGCTCGCAGGAGCTCGCGCGCAAGCACGGCGCGCGCGTCGTCGACGTCCCTCGCCGCGGCTACGGCGCAGCCCTGATGGGCGCGATCGAGGCGGCACGCGGCAAGTACGTCATCATGGGCGACTCCGACGACAGCTACGATTTTGGCAACCTCGATCTGTTCGTCGCGAAGCTGCGCGAGGGCAAGGACCTCGTCATGGGCAACCGCTTCAAGGGCGGCATCCAGCCCGGCGCGATGCCGTTTCTGCACAAGTACCTGGGCAACCCGGTGCTGTCGTTCATCGGCCGGCTGTTCTTCAAGAGCGACATCGGCGACTTTCACTGCGGCCTGCGCGGGTTCCGCGCCGACATCGTGAAGGTGCTCGGCCTGCAGACGACGGGCATGGAGTTCGCGTCGGAGATGGTCGTCAAGGCGACGCTGTTCAAGCTCGACATCGCCGAGGTCCCGACGACGCTCGCCCCCGACGGACGGTCGCGGCCGCCGCACCTGCGTACGTGGCGCGACGGCTGGCGCCACCTCCGGTTCCTGCTCATCTACAGCCCGCGCTGGCTGTTCGTGCTGCCCGGCATCGTGCTGATGGCGCTCGGCATCATCTTCGGCGCGGCGATCGTGCACGGCCCGAAGCACGCGTTCGGCGCGACGTTCGACACCAACACGCTGATGTACGCGGGCACCGCGGTGATCATCGGCTTCCAGGCGATCGTGTTCGGCCTGCTCACGCGCGTGTACGGCATGCAAGCCGGCTTTCTGCCGCGCAAGCCATTCATCGAGAAGTTCACCGGCGCGAGCGTGCTCGAGAAGGGCCTCGTCACCGGCGCGATCGTGTTCCTGCTCGGCCTCGCCGGCTCGATCTACGCGGTCGTGCAGTGGAAGGGCACGGGCTACGGCGCGCTCGTCTATCCGCAGATCCTCCGCGTCGTCATCCCGTCGGCGACCGCGATCGTCCTCGGGTTCCAGGTGATGCTCGCCGCGTTCTTCCTCGGCGTGCTGATGATCAGTCGCAAATGACCGCGCGCGACACGATCCTCGTCACCGGCGGTGCCGGGTTCGTCGGCTCCCACTTCGCGCGCGCCGCGCTCGACGCAGGCAGCAAGGTTGTCGTGCTCGACGATTTCTCCGGCGGCTCGACCGAGGTGCCCGGCGCAGTGATCGTGCGCGGCGACATCGCGGATCGCGCGCTGGTCGGCAAGACGCTCGCCGCGCACCGCGTGACGTCGGTCGTCCACTTCGCCGGCAAGATCGCGGTCAACGAGTCGGTTCGCGACCCGGCGATGTACTTCGACGGCAACGTCGTCCGCACGCTCGCGCTGCTCGACGTCATCCGCGAGCACGGTCCCGGCGTCATGCTGTTCTCGTCGACGGCCGCGGTCTACGGCACGCCAGAGCGCACGCCGATCGAGGAGCACGACCGGCTCGCGCCGATCAACCCGTACGGCGCGACGAAGCTCGCGATCGAGCACGCGCTCGCCGGCTACGGCACCGCCTACGGCCTGCGCTGGGCGGCGCTGCGCTACTTCAATGCGGCAGGCGCGCATCCCGACGGCACGCTGCGCGAGAACCACGAGCCCGAGACGCACCTGATCCCGCTCGTCATCGACGCCGCGCTCGGCCGCCGGCCCCCGCTCGTGATCTTCGGCGACGACTACCCGACGCCCGACGGCACGTGCATCCGCGACTACGTCCACGTCTGCGACCTCGCCGCTGCGCACCTCGCCGCGCTCGATCGCCTCGACGGAGGCGCATCGCTCGGCGCGATCAACCTCGGCGCGTCGACGGGGATGTCGGTCAAGCAGATCATCGGCGTCGCCGAGCGCGTGCTCGGACGCCCGGTGCGGCACTCGATCGGTCCGCGCCGCGAGGGCGATCCGGCGGTCCTGCTCGCGAGCAACGCGCTCGCCGCGCGCGTCCTCGGCTGGCGTCCCGAGCGCAGCAGCCTCGAGACGATCCTCGACGACGCGATCCGGAGCCGCACGTGAGCGCCGGCCCGATCACGTTCGCGATCCCCTACTACAGCGGGCTCGCCTACCTCGAGAAGACGATCGAGAGCGTGCTCGCGCAGACCGACTCCGAGTGGATCGCGGTCGTGTGCGACGACAGCCCGACCGCAGAGGCGCGCGACACCGTCGAGCGCGCGGGCCGCGGCCGCGTCCGCTACGCCCCGAACGAGCGCAACCTCGGCATGGCGGCGAACTTCAACCGCTGCATCGACATCGCGGACACCGACCTCGTCACGGTGCTGCACGCCGACGATCTCCTCGCGCCCGCGTACACCGAGCTGGTGCGCAACGCGGCGACGCGCCATCCCGACGCCGCGGCGATCTACTGCGGCATCGACGTGATCGGCGCCGACGGCGGCCCGGCGTTCTCGCTGCCCCACGCGGTCAAGCGCCGCCTCGATCCGGCGTTTCGCCACGAGGCCGTGCTCGACGGTGAGCCCGGCGTCCGCGCCCTCCTGCGCGGCAACTTCATCCCGGCCGCGAGCCTGTGCTTCCGCAAGAGCGTGCTCGGCACGCGCCGGTTCGTCGCCCGCTACAAGTTCGTCCTCGACTGGGACCTGACGCTCGGCATGCTGCTCGACGGTCACCCGCTCGTCGGCCTGCCCGCGCACCTGCTCCAGAACCGCGCGCACGCCGAGGCGACAACCGAGAAGCTCACGCGGTCGCACACGCGATTCACCGAGGAGATCGAGCTGTACCGCGACATGGCAGACATCGCGCGGACGCGGGGCTGGGACCGCTGCGTCGCCGTCGCCGAGCACCGATACCTGACGAAGCTCCACGTCCTCTACCGCGCGCTCCGTGGCCTCGCGCGCTTCGATCTGGCAGACGCCAAGCACGGCTGGCAGCTCTTGCGGATGGGATCCCGATGACCGTGCCGATGACGACGCTGCGCGCACAGTTCGACGAGCTCGGCCGTCGCCTCGCGCCCCTCGCACGAACCCCGTGGTTCCGGCTCGTCGTCGCGAGCCTGATCGTGATCTGTCACCTCGTCGCGTTCTCGCGCGCCGGCGAGTCGCGGCTCGGTCTGCCGTTCAACTCGGCGCCCGGTCACGCACCGTACTACTCCGATCCCGATGCGTCGGCGGTGCGCGGCTATCCGCGCCAGCCGCACTACTGGTCGCGCATGCTCGTCTCGCGGTGGGACGCGCAGCACTACATCGGGTTCGCGGTGCGCGGCCTCACGTCGTGCCCGACCAACGGCAAGACCGCGACCGATCTCGAGTATCTCGACTGCGGCCTCAACTGGTTCGCGACGTTCGGCAAGGCCGGCGGGATCGTCGCCGACACGACGGGCATCGCCGCGGACACCGCGCTGCTGCTGCTCGCGATCCTCGCCGCGATCATCCTCAACTACCTGTGGACGAGCAAGGCGATCACCGAGCGGCTCGGCCAGCTCGAAGCGTACGGCACGCTGATCGCGTTCAACCTGTTCCCGTCGGCGTTCTACATCGTCACGCCGTACACCGAGGGCGTGACGCTCGCGCTCGTGATCGCGGGCTTCCTCTGTTTGTTGCGCGAGCGCTGGATCCTGTCGGCGCTGCTCGTCGGCGCGTCGACGGCGTTGCGACTCACCGCCGGTGGATTCGGCGTCGCGCTCGGCTGCGCGCTGCTCTACGCGGCGTGGGACCGCCATCGCGCGGGCAAGTCCGACTGGTACAAGCCGCTCTACGCGATCCCGCTCGTGATGTGGGGTCTGGTCGTCTACGTGATCGTGCTGAAGCTCTCGGTCGGCGACGGCTTCGCGTTCTTCCGCGCGCAGGCCGCGTTCGCCGAGGCGCAGGGCGACGGCGGCTGGGCATTCAGTCGCCTGATCGACGCCCCGTTCTACCTGCGAGGGTTCGCGTCGCAGCACCTCGACAGCATCGTCGTCGTCGGCACGTTCGCGGTGATCGCGCTGACCGGCCGCGAGGTCCTGCGCCGGTTCGGCCGCACCGCGAGCATCTTCCTCGTCGTCGCGGCCGTGCTGCTCGCGTGCGCGCCGCTCGCGATCGATCGGTCGCAGTACTGGGGCCTCAACCGCTACTTCCTGCTGCTGCCGCTCGCATTCCTCGCGATGGGCGTGATGGCGCGCAAGCACTTCGCTGTCTACGTGCTGTGGCTCGCGCTGTGCGCGGCACTGTACTGGCACGTCGAGCTCTGCAGCTACATCTCGCAGGGCAACCCGGGCGCGTGCCCGTGCATGGGCCGCCTCGAGTTCACGATGCCGTTCTGACCGCTCGGGCCAGCACGCGCGCGGGGAACGGGCCTTCGGCCCTTCCCGCGGCGTTTCTAGTGAATCGCGCGGACGCTCGGCGGCGGCTCGTCGGGCGGCGGTGCGAGGAACGGCCGCGGCGGCTCGAGTCTCTCGTCGAGGACGACCGCGATCGATAGCGGCGCGGGAAACGGCACGCCGCCGGTGATCGTCACGCGGCGCTTCACGACCGACCTGAACACCTGGCGCGTCGTCAGATCGAGCGGCTCGCCCTTGTCGAGCACGAGCTGCACGCCCTGATTCGAGGCCTGCGCCCAGTAGCGGCCGATGAGGCGCGCTGACCGCGTGATGCGCACCTCGACGCCGGGGCCATACGCGCGAGCGACGATCGCCGGCGTCGTGAACGGCCAGCTCGGCGGCGCATCGTTCAGGATGTTCGCCGTCGCGTCGGAGACGGTGACGAGGCCATCGCAGTCGTACTCGCCGCGAATGCGCAGGTAGTCGCACTCGACCCACGCCCCTGCGAGCCTCGCCTCGACCTTCGCGCTCGCTCGCACGCCGCTGCCGACGGTCAACGCGCGCATCGGCACCGCCGCCGAGTCGCAGCCGCGGATGACGAGAACCAGCACGACGACCGATGCCGTCGCGCGAAGGAGCGAGCGCGAGGCGCCGAGCACCCGCCGACGAACGCGCGCCAGCTCGCGCAGCACGCGGATGCGCCAGCGCGGCCGCGACCACGTGACGATGCCGGCGATGATCATCGCGAGCGCGGCGAGCGCGAGGCCGCGGCCATCACCGTCGGAGGGCAGCGGACCGTCGACGGTGAACGTCGTGCGTCCCGGCGCGACCCACGCCGAGACGACGTGCAGCTGCCCGCCTGGGATCGACGGCAGCGCGTACACCGGCTCGGCCGCACCGCTCTCGTGACGCGCGCGCCAGCGCGGATAGAAGCCGGTACCGAGCGCGACGAGCACCGGCTCGGTCGTGCCGGTGACGACGATCTCGACCGCGCGATCGTCGAGGCGCGTGACCGCGACGTTCCCCGCGCCCTTCTCGATGCGCGCGAACTTGCCGTCCCACGTGGGCAGCTCGCGGATGCGATACGAGCCGAGCGAGATCTCGGTCTCGGGATCGCCGAGCGTCGGCGACTGACCGACGCCGACGACCCAGCGCACGTTGAACCGCGCGAGGCTCTCGGGCGACGTGTCCTCGATGCGCTCGCGCAGCAGCAGATCGGGCAATGCGCCCATGTGAAGCGTCGGCAGGCCGGTGATCGCGGTCAGGTGTTGCTGCTCGTGCGTCGTCTGCTCGAACAGCGCGCGCGCCCATGCGCCAGGACCCAGGTGTGCCACCTGCTCGCGCGCCCACGCGGTCAGCTGCTTGCGGCCGGAGGGGTCGGCTGCGAATTCGCGCGACTCGGCGTACGCGCGCTGCTGCTCGTCCTGCCAGTACGCCGGCATCACGCGCAGACCCACGCCACCGACGACGCCGAGCAGCGCGGCGAGCACGATCTTCTGGCGCGGCTTCGCGGCGCGGAACGACTCGACGAGGTGCGCGCCGACGAGCGAGAACATGTACGCGGCGCCGACGTACACGAACGGCCGCACGAGCAACATCATCCGCACGACGCCGAGGCGCGCGGTCTCCGGTCCCGGCATCACGCCGAGCCCGAGGTACGGCACGTCGGCGAGACCGACGAGCATCACGAACGAGACGATCGAGATGAACACGAGCTCGGCGCGCCGCGACACGAGCCCGATCACGAGGCCGAGGTAGCCGGCGTAGACGATCAGCGAGTACACCGTGATCGGCATCGCGAAGCTCATCACGGTCTGCAGCAGCCTGACCGCGGTGTAGAGCTCGTTGCTGAAGTGCTGGCCGTAGAGCAGCAGCCGCTCCGACGACGGCAACCACACGATCGCGCCGAGCGCGATGCCGAGCGCGACGTGACCCGCGGCGACCAGCGCACGGCGAGGCGGCACGTCCGACGCGAGCAGCGCGACGCCGAGCAGCGCGAGCATCGACACGCCGGCCGTCAGCAGCGCCGCCGGGTGGGTCGCGGTCGCGATCGCGGTGCCGAGCCAGATCGCGAGCGACGCGCCGAGCCGAGGCCTGCGCAGCGCCCCGAGGATGCCGAGCACCGCGATCATCGAGAACACGTGGGCGAACGTGCTGTGCAAGATCGCCCAGTGGAACAGGCCGACAGAGCCGCCGTGCGAGATCGCGCCGCCGTCGACGAGCCAGGCGAGCCCGACGACCAGCGCGACCTTGCGCGAGGCAACGCGTAGCGCGAGCGCTGTCGTGATCGTCGCGAGCGCGAGATGGACGAGCGTCGCCATGATCATGAACGCGAGCGGCAGGTCGTGCTCGAGGCCGAGCCCCGCCGCGAGGTGGCCGGTGACCAGGTACGTCATCGCGGGATACAGCTCGAGCGGCGCGTCTCCCGTCGACACGGCGTGGTTCCACACCGGCACGTCGCCCCCCGGCAGCGACGGCATGATCCGCGCGAGCACCGCATGCTGCGGTCCCCAGTCGCCGAGCTGCCAGTCCGGTGACACCGTCAGCGTCTCCCAGAACACTTCGAGACCGATCAGCGGCACCGCGACCAGCACGAGCACGGTCGCGATCCGGCCGGGCTTCTTCAGCCACGCCGGCGCCGCGGGCCAGGCTTTGACGAGCGCGACGCCGATCACGCCGGCGAGGATCGCGAGCGCGATCGACCCGGCAGAGCTCGCCGGAAACGCGAGTGCGACGAACACCGAACCGCCGACGAGCTGGGCGAGCGGCCGCTCCCAGACCCAGCGCACAGTGCGGCGAAGCACGCCCCCGCGTACCACGTGGCGAAACCCTTCACAATGCTGCCTGGAGCGAGGCTTGTGGAGCCGGCTCGTGCGTCGACGCCGACGCGTCGATCATCGGCGCCGTGGCGCCTTGGGCGCGCGTCGGCGCTTCGGCGCGAACACCTTCGCCTCGAGCTTCGTCACGCGCGGCGGAAGGTCGCGGTACTTGTCCTCGAACCCTGCCAGAAACGCACGCATCCGCTCGTCAGCAGCTTGCACATGACGTGCGAGGTCGGTGGCGAGTCTTTGCTCCGCAGCGGCACAGCGGACATCGATCACCTCGGTCAGGTGGGCGGTCAGGTGGGCGGTCAGCTGGGCGGTCTGCGCCGCAAGCTGCGCGTTCATCTGCGACATGATCGCGCCGGCCCAGATGTCGAGGGCCTCGTGCAGCTCGCGGCGTGTGACTGGCTCGTCCATGTTGCGTGGGTTCGTCACAATATATCTCCTCTGCCGGCGGGACCGTCAGAGCAGATCGCGTGCCGTCGACAAGCGCGCGAAAGGTCTCGCGCGCATGTCCGGAGTTTCCGAACGTCGGACAACGCGTGTCCGGTCAGCGCTTCTTCGTGAAGAGAACGGATCCGATCAGCGCTTCTTCGCGAGGCGCTCGAACGTGTCGAGGATCGGCGCGGCGACGTTGCGATCCTCGAGGCGCGCAACATGGCGCACGCCGGTCGGCGACGTGATGTTCAGCTCGGTGAGCTTGCCGCCGATCACGTCGAGCCCGACGAGGATCTGGCCGTGGCTGCGCAGATACGGCGCGAGCTCGCTGATGATCCGCTTGTCGTCGGCATCGAGGTCGGTCTTCACCGCCGTGCCGCCGACGTGCAGGTTGCCGCGCGCCTCGGCACTCGCGGGCACGCGCAGCACGGCACCGACGAACTCGCCATCGGCGAGGATGATGCGCTTGTCGCCTTGTGCGGCCTCCGGCAGGAACTTCTGCGCGAGCGTCCACCGCGTGCCTGCGCCGATCGAGGTCTCGATGATCGACGACGCGTTCGGATCGCCGTCGCGCACGACGAAGATGCCGAGGCCGCCGAAGCCGTCGACGGGCTTCACGACGATCGCGCCGCCCTGCTCCTTCTGGAACGCGCGGAGCCGCTCCGCCGAGCGCGTGACGATTGTCGGCGGCGTCAGGTGCGGGAACCGCAGGACCGCGAGGTGCTCGTTGAGCTCGCGCAGGCCGCGGGGATCGTTGACGAGCAGCGTCTTGTCGCGCGCGTGATCGAGGATCCAGGTCGCGTGCAGGTAGGCGACGTCGACGGGCGGATCCTTGCGCATCAGCACGACGTCGAAGTCGGCGAGCCGGCGAGGCTGGCGCGCCTCGACCTGGAACGCCTCCGCCGGCGTCGAGGCGGGCATGACGATCGTCGGCACCGCATCGGCGACCGCGTCGTCGTGGACGAGGCCGAGGTGCTCGAGCTGGCACGTCCACACGTCCCAGCCGCGGGCCGCGGCTTCGAGCATCAACGCGTAGGAGGTGTCGCCTGCGAGGCCGAGACGATCGAGCGGATCGACGATGAACAGAGCGCGCACGCCGCGACTCTAGCTCGCTACGGCAGCTCGAGCACCACGACGACGAGGTGAATCATCGCGCCGTCCTTGCCGCGCACCTGCGCGACGGCGACGTCGGCCGCGGTCGGGACGACGTCGGGCGCGATCAGCTCCATCGCCTTGTCGAGGTCGCGCGCGGTCGTGAGGCCCGAGTAGTAAGTCTTCGTCGAGGTCCACGCCGCGGCGACCTTGTCGAGCGCCGGCTTGTACGTGGAAGTCGCGTTGTACGGATCGGGATCGCGGCGCCACTGCTCGAGAATGTCGGTCATCGCGTTGCCGTTGACCCTGCGCTCGGCGAGCTGCGGCCAGCGCGTACGGAGTAGCTCGAACACGCGCTCGCGGGTTGCCGGCTCGAATCGATGAAGCAGCCGCACCGAGACCCAGCCAGGCGGCTGCTCGCCAAGCTCGATCATGCTCGCGCTGCGCGTCAGCAAGATCTCCTGCAGCTGCGGCCGGTGCGCGAGCTCGTCGGGGAGCCCCGCGAAGTCCATCATCGGGATCTTGAAGCAGCGCGCCTTGTCGGTGATGTCGACGCCGTCGATCTGCGGCGGGATCCCGGTACAGGAGCCCGGCGTGTCGCGGCGCTCGAGCGGCTCGGCACCGACCGTGCGGCGCGCGCCGTTGATGCGCGTCATGAGCGAGCCGTCGAGGCGGAACAGCGAGCTGCCGCTGCCGAGCTCGAGCCGGCCGATCGGCTCGGTCGAGGTGCCGCGGATCATCGCGAGCTCGATGTTGGCGGCGGATGGCGCCGAGGTCTTCACCGAGAACGAGCCGTCGTTGCCGAAGTGAAGCGGCGTGACGACGACGCCGCTTGCCGTCGAGACGTAGAGCTTGCCCTCGGTCGCGGGCACGAGCAGGCGGCCGCGGATCACCGCCGCGCCGTCGCGCGAGACCGGCTCGAGCTCGATCACGCGGCGTGCGAGCACGAGCATGCGCTGATTGCCCGCGGGCGCGACGCCGGCGGCGATCGCGGCGTGGCTCGGGAAGTCGCGCTCGAGCGCGTCGATCGCCGCACCGAACGCAGCGTCGTCGGCGACGTACTGCGCGCGCAGCACGTAGTGCGGTGACCCGCAGCGCATCGACAGCACGTGGCGATAGCGCAGCGGGTCGGGCGCGGCCGGTGCGCGCGATGCGAGCGCGCGGGCGACGCAGTCGAGCGCTGGGTCGAACACCACGCCGCTCGCGACGACCGCGCGCTCTGCCTCGCTCGCGGGCTCGCGCAGCTTCGTCTCGTAGCGCTCGGCGAGCTGCGCGCCATCCGGTGCGCCAGGCGTCGTCGGTGCGGCCGCACGAGGGCCACAGGCCGCCACGGCCACCAGCGCCACCAGGTGCCGCATCGCTAGCTCGCCGGAGGCTCGCCGCCCGGAGTGGGCGTCGCGGTCTCTTCGCCGCCGACCTGGACCTTCGTCGGCAGCAGGTGCTCGAGGCCGTGCTTGCGCAGGCGGTAGTAGAGCGTCGAGCGATTGATGCCGAGCGTGCGCGCGGCGCTCGCGATGTTGCCGCGCGATTTCTCGACGGCGGCGACGATCTCCTTGCGCTCGCTGTCGAGCAGGCGCTCCGCGAGGCTCTTGCCGTCGTCGGTGACCGGCGCGGCGGGCGGCGGCGTCGTCGTGATCGTCGGCACCGGGCCCGACTGATTCGCGGCCTGCGCGCGGCGGCCGAAGTCGAGGTGCGCGGCGCCGAGCGGTGCGCCCCTCGCGAGGATCATCGCACGCTCGACGATGTTCTCGAGCTCGCGCACGTTGCCCGGCCAGTTGTACTCGCGCAGCTTCGCCATGCCATCGGCGGCGACGCCGGCCGCGGGCACGCCCATCTGGCGCGCGAACTTCGTGACGAAGTGAGACGCCAGCACCGGCAGATCGTCGAGGCGGTCGCGCAGCGGCGGCAGGTTGATCGGGAAGACGTTGAGCCGGTAGTAGAGGTCCTCGCGGAACTCGCCCTCCTCGATCATCTTCTCGAGGTTGCGGTTCGTCGCCGACACGACGCGGACGTCGACCTTGATCGTCTCGTTGCCGCCAACGCGCTCGAGCTCGCGCTCCTGCAGCGTGCGCAGCAGCTTGATCTGCACTTCCATCGGCAGATCGCCGCACTCGTCGAGGAACAGCGTGCCGCCGTCGGCGAGCTCGAAGCGGCCGCGCCGGCGCTCCATCGCACCGGTGAAGCTGCCCTTCTCGTGGCCGAACAGCTCGGATTCGAGCACGCCCGGTGCGAGCGCCGCGCAGTTGACGCGGACGAACGGCTTCTCCTCGCGCGGCGAGTTGATGTGGATCGCGTGCGCGACGAGCTCCTTGCCGGTGCCGGTCTCGCCGCGGAGCAGCACCGTCGAGCTCATCGGCGCGACCTGCTCGACCTTCGCGAGCACCTCGCGGAGCGCCGCGCTCTCGCCGATGATGTTGCCGAAGTCGAACTCGCCGTGCAGCTGCTGGTTCAGGTAGCCGGTGTACTCGGCGAGCTGCGCGGCGAGCCGCTTGTTCTCGTGCTGCAGGTGGAAGCGCTCGATCGCGTACTGCAGGACGCCGCGAACTTCCTTCGCATCCCACGGCTTCGTGATGTAGCGATAGACCTGGCCGAGGTTGATCGCCTCGATCAGCACGTCGACGTCGGTGAACGCGGTGAGGATGATGCCGACCGTGTCGGGCGTCTTCTGCCGCACCTCGCGGAGCAGCTCGACGCCGGTCATCTTCGGCATGCGCTGGTCGGTGACGACGACCGCGACGTCCTTCTCGGCAAGGATCTGCAGCGCCTCGGGACCGCTCGTCGCCGTGAGGATGTCGAACGTCTTCCGGAAGTTGAACCGGAAGGCATCGAGGTTGTCCTGTTCGTCGTCGACGACCAGGATCGGATACCGCTTCACGTCGAGCGTCATGACCCGCTCTCAACGGGTATCACACAGCCGCTCTACGGGGAAGCCGACGGGGTAGGAGTCGCAAGCACCGGTCCCCGTCGAATCTCGAGCGCTTCCTTCGCGAGTCGCACGATGAGCGGGCCGAAGAGAATCCCCCATCCGCCGAAGATCTCGACGGCACCGAACATCGACACGAGCACGACGAAGCCCGGCAGCTGCAATTTGCCGTATCTCGTCAGCCACGGCCGCGCGAGATTGTCGATCGAGCCGATCACCAGGATTCCGTAGATTGCCAGGCCGACGCCGGCGGTCACCCGGCCGGTGATCGCGAGTCCGGCCGCGACGGGCGCCCACACGAGCGCGGTGCCGACCGCCGGCACCAGCGAGAACACGAGCGTCAAGAGGCCGAGCGCGAGCGCTTGCGGCACGTCGAGGACGAAGAACGCGGCCGTCGCGGCGATCGCCTGGAGCGTGCCGGCGCCGAGGATGCCGACCGCGAGGCCCTTGCCGGTCTCGGTGAACGCACTCGCGAAGCGGCGCACCGCCTCGGGCCCCATCGGTGCGTGCTCGATGGCCCACGCGTACCAGCGCCGTCCCTCGAGCAGCATCGAGTAGATGCCGGCGACGAGCACGACGATGCCGATGATCGCCTGCGCCGCCGACGACAGGATCGTCTTGACGATGCCCCACGCGCGCTCGCCTTGCGACAGGATGAGATGGCCGATGTTGCCCATGCTCCGCGCCGGCTCCTGCGGCTGCTCTGGTGACGACACGAGGTTCACGAGTAATTCGTGCGCGCGGTCGCTCTGCGCGAGGTGCGTGAGCAGCGTGACCGCGTCCATGATCACCAGCGTCAGCACCACACCGAGCGGGATCAGCACGGACATCAGGATCACGACGGTCACGAAGGCGGCAAGCTTGACGTGGCCGTGCATCACGCGGGCGAGGCGTTCGTGCAGCCGACGTGCGAATCCGCTCAACCAGATCGCGAGGATCACCCAGCCGACGAACGGCGACATGAGGTAGGCCGCCGCGATCACGAGCACGAGCGTCCAGGCTCGCGGGATCTCGAAACTTCGCAGCGCCGCCACGACTCCGGAGAAAGCAGCTTTCAGACCAGCCCATGTACGACATGTAGGAAAATTGGAGATCGCGCGCCGAACCCTCTAGCATTTTTCGGCAATGCCAAAGGTCCGGTCCATACGCACAGGACGCGCTGCCCCCGTCACCCGAGAGGCGCCGCCGCGCAAGCCGATGGCGATGGCCCGCCGGGTGTCCCTGTTCGAGCGAGAGGTCCACGTCCGGCTCGCCCCGGTCGCGGTCGAGCTGATCCACGGGGCCGCGCGCGTGCTGTCCGAGGGCGAGCTCGATGGCGATGTCTACGCCGGCTCGACGATGCTGACGGTCGACCTCGCACGCACCGTCGATCGCATCTCCGATCCGCCGGATAGCTCGACCGCACAGCGCATTGCATTTCTGTACGCGGCCGACGAGCGCTGCCGCGAGTACGCGCGTCGCATCGCCGTTGCCGAGGCGCGCAAGACGGCCGGCTGCGATCTCGCCGCGCCGCACGTCGATGTCGAGAGCCGCGCACGCGGCGCCGAGCTCCACCTGTCCCTGAACGTCGAAGCGCAGAGGAGGAACCCATGATCGAGCTGTATTCGATTCGCGATGTCTCTCGGATCCTCGCCCTTCAGGAGTCGCGGCTTCGCTACTGGATGCAAGTCGGCTTCGTCGGACCGACGGTCCGCAAGGGCGGCCGGTTCTATTACACGTTCACCGATCTCGTCGCGGTGAAGGCCGCGAAGGATCTGCTCGCCGCCGACATCCCGCTGCAGAAGGCGCGCAAGGCGGTCGATGGCCTGCGCAAGGTGCTGCCGAACGACACGCATCCGACGAGCAAGCTGCGCGTGTGCTCCGACGGCGAGACGATCGTCGCGCTCGCCGATGACGTCGCGTTCGAGCCGGTCGGTGGCCAGGTCGTGATGGCGTTCAACCTGCCCTCGTTCGGCGAGCACATCTCCGAGGTGCTCGCGATGCCGCGCGTCGATCCGGCGGCGCCGCAGATCGTCGAGGACTCGCCGACCGAGGCGAACTGCGGCACGACCGCGTACCGTCACTTCGTCGAGGCGTGTGCCGCCGAAGATCGCGGCGACTCGCAGCTCGCCGAGCACCTGTTCCGCCAGGCGATCGATCTCGAGCCGCACATGGCCGCCGCGCTGACGAACCTCGGCAACCTCGTCTATCGCCAGGGCGAGCTCGAGGAGGCGCGCCGACTCTACGAGCGTGCGCTCGACCTCGATCCGAACCAGCCCGAGGCTCGCTACAACCTCGCCAACGCACTCGAGGACCTCGGCGAGACCGAGACCGCGCTCAACGAGCTGCGCCGCGTCTGCGCGCAGGCACCGGGGTTCGCCGACGCGCACTACAACCTCGGCATCATGCTCGCGCGGCTCGGCGGCACGACGCAGGCGAAGCAGCACCTCGAGCGCTACCTCGAGCTCGACGCTGCGAGCGACTGGGCGACGCACGCGAGGACGTACCTCGCGAACATCGCCGCTTAGCGCCTAGAGAATGATCGCGTCGCAGGCGCTCTGGAACAGCATCATCGCGTCCATGAGGCTCGTCGCGAGGTTGCCGTCGCAGATCGACGACATCACGGCGTTCGTGCCGACCGCGTTCTTGAAGTCCCTGAGCCGCGTCGCCTCGTCGGCGCTGCCGAAGCTCGACGAGCACGTGCCCGGGCCTGGGCCGGCGACCATCGCCGCCGCCCACCTCGACGGTCCGCCTGCGTAGCCGTCGAGGAACGCCTTGTAGTTCGCGACCGGCTCCATCTGGCTCTCGCACAGAACCTGGGGGAACGCGAGGTTGACCGACTGCTCGTAGCTGCAGTCGTTCTCGTCGGTCAGGATCACGACACCGAGCAGGGCGTCCGGGCGATGGAAGCCCGTGTTCGTGTTGTCCTGCATGCGATCCTCGAACGCATCGCGCACGGCGCCAAGCGGCATCTCGTCGCTCGCCCCGCCGGTGCCGACGTTGGCGACGCACCCGAACGTGCCGGTGACGTCGGGGTCGCCCTTGTCGATCCACCGCTTCGTCATGTTGCAGTTGGCGGGCTTCAGCATCGCGCCGCTCTCGCCGCTCGTGTTCTGCGGGATCGACCCGACGCCGGGAAACGTCATGTTGTAGTTGTAGTTGCGCGCCGTCGTCGTCACCGCGACTCGATACTCGAGGCCGGACTGATCGAGCACCGCGATGAAGCCCGGGAAGTTCGCGATGAGGTTTGTCTGCTCCTCGCCCATCGAGCCCGAGTTGTCGATGACGAACAGGATGTCCATCTTCGAGCAGCCGATCGCGTCGACGGGCGGACCGACCTGACCGGCATCGGGGCCGTTACTGCCCGACCCGCCGCCGTCGTCGTCGTCGCCGCCACTGTTTCGGGTCACAGGTCCGCAACCACACGCGAACGCCACGACCCAGATCGCGATCGATCTGGCCCTCATCATCGCGGCGAAACGTAGACCGAAGTCGTGGCCAGTTGAAACTGCTAATTTTGGTCGGACCTACAGAGTGCCGATCCACAGAACAACGGTGACGATGAGGACGACCAGCGGCTCCCAGAAGCGATCGAAGCGAGTCATGCGGCGGCCCACTAGTGCGAGCTGCCTGCCAGCACCGAGACCGTGTCATTTCGCCCGTCTGGGCCGCTGACGTGGGTCTATCAGGACCCGAGCAGCCAGAGCTCTGGGTATCGGATCAGGAGGTAGCCGTAGACGTACGGGCCGATGAACAGCACCGCGTCGATGCGGTCGAGGATGCCGCCGTGGCCCGGGAGGAGTGAACCGGAGTCTTTCACTCCGACTGACCGCTTGATCAGCGACTCCGCGAGATCGCCCATCTGGCCGAGCAGGCAGCCCGGGATCGAGATCAGGACGACGTCGAGCCAGGTGAGCCAGTGCGCAGACAGGAGCTTCAGGCCGATGACGCCGACGAGCGCGCCCGCGAGACCGCCCCACAGGCCGGCCCACGTCTTCTTCGGGCTGACGGCCTCGTAGAGCTTCGCCTTGCCGAGGAAGCGGCCCGCGAAGTAGCCGCCGGTGTCGGCGAGCCACGCGACGATCAGGACGATGACGACCGTGTCGCCCGCGTGCTGCGGATCGATCCGCTTCAGCATCGCGAGGAACATCGTGAGAAAGCCCGCGTAGATGATGCCGGCGACCGTCGCGGCGTAGCGCGCGGCGACCGACGGGATGTCGCGGAACCGGAACAGGTAATAGAGCCCCGGCACGATCACCGCGAGGATGAGCGCGATCGTTTGCCCGGCGAACACGATGCCGGCGAGCGTCTGACTGCGCGGTGCGTACGCGAGCGTGTGAGGATCGAGCCAGTAGAACGCCGCCGACGCGAGACCGCCCATCACGAGCGCCGGACCGCGATCCTCCGCGGGCAGCGTCATGCCGAAGAACTCACGCATCGCGAGGAGCGACGCGATGAAGATGATGATCCACGTCGGCTCGGGCCGATGGTAGTAGAGCACCAACAGTAGGATGGGGACCGCGACGACCGCGACGAGGAACCGCTGCGCCAGGTTGCCGAGTGCCAAGTTGGGTGCAGCTAACTACACGTCCGCTGCCTCGGCAAGGCGCGGGGACGTGATAGCGCGGTTAGACGTCTGACGATTCTGCGATCTGGGCCGACGTCATGCCGAACCGGCGCTCGCGCGCGGCGTACTGCTCGAGGCACCGGTAGAGGTGCTCGCGACGAAACTCTGGCCACAGCACGTCGACGAACACGAGCTCGGCGTACGCGATCTCCCAGAGCATGAAGTTCGAGACTCGCTGCTCGCCGCTCGTGCGGATCAGCAGATCGAGCTGCGGCAGCGTCGCGGTCGGCAGATAGCCGCCGAGCCGCTCGGCGCTGAGGTCTTCGAAGCGAAGTATTCCCGCCGCGATATCGCGCGCTGCCGCACAGGCCGCCTTCGCGATCGACTCGCGACCGCCATACGACAGCGCCAGCGTCAGGACCATCGAGGAATTTCCACGCGACGCCGCGCGTAGCTCATCGAGCGGCTCGCGCACGAACGGCGGCAGCTTCTCGATATCGCCGAGCGCTTCGAGCCGGATGCCGTTGTCCATGATCTCGGCGCGCTCGTCGATCAGGAACTCGCGAAGTAGGTGCATCAAACCCGCGACTTCTTCTGCCGGCCGAGCCCAGTTCTGCGACGAGAACGCATAGAGGGTCAGCGCCTCGATGCCGAGCTGGCGAGCGGCGCGGGTGATATCGCGGACGCTGTCGGCGCCGGCGCGGTGGCCCTCGAGGCGCGGCCGATTCCTCAGCTGCGCCCAGCGGCCATTTCCGTCCATGATGATGCCGACGTGGCGGGGCAGACTGCTGGCGGTCATCGTTGCGGGTGTCCCATTGATCTCGTAGGCTCGATGAAAGCCATGGGGATCTTTTCCAGACTCGGGACGCTGATCAAGTCGAACATCAACGACCTCATCACGAAGGCCGAGGATCCCGAGAAGATGCTGTCGCAGGTGCTGCTGGAGATGCAGCAGCAGCTGGTCGAGGCGAAGAAGGCCGTCGCGATCGCGATTGCCGACGAGAAGAAGCTACAGAAGCAGTACACATCGGAGACTGACAAGTCGAAGGAGTGGGAGCGGAAGGCGATGGTCGCCGTCCGAGCCGGCGACGACAACCTCGCGCGTCAGGCGCTCGGGCGCAAGCAGGAGCACGAGACGATTGCTGCGCAGTTCCAGCAGCAGTGGATCGCCCAGAAGCAGGCAGTCGAGAAGCTCAAGGACGCGCTGCGCCTCCTCAACAACAAGATCGAGGAAGCCAAGCGCAAGAAGAACATCCTCATCGCGCGTAAGAAGCGTGCTGAGGCGCAGCAGCAGATCGCCAACACGATGCAGGGTCTCGGCGATACCAGCGCGTTCGACACGTTCGACCGCATGGCCGAGCGCATCCAGCTGATGGAGGCCGAGGCCGAGGCCGGCGCCGAGCTCGCGGGCGAGCTGTCGGGCGACACCCTCGAGTCGAAGTTCCTCCAGCTCGAGCAGGGCGGCGCTGGCTCCGAGGACGACGCGCTCGCCGAGCTCAAGGCGAAGATGGGCCTCCTCGAGGCGCCCAAGGGCGAGACCGCGAAGCAGCTCGGTGCGGGCGCCGCGACCGCCAAGGATGACGGCAAGGCAGACAAGGCGGCAGACACTGGCAGCGGCCTCACCGCCGAGGACCTCAAGGAGCTCGAGGACCTCGACCTGTCCGAGCTCGACAAGAAGGCCTAGCCATTCTTCCAGGCCGACGTCGAGCCTCGGCTCCGTCGGCTTTCGGTCACATTCCATCGAGGATCGGCCGGCCGTCGAGGATCGGCAGGTTCTCGTCGAGGAATCGGACGCTCGTCGAGCGTACCGAGCCTTCGCTCGCGCTTCGCACGGACTGTGACCCCTCCCGCATCACGGTGCAGGCGCCGACGTCTCGTCGGAGCACACCGGCTGTGAATGTCGGAATACACGCCCGCGAAATCGCGCCGTCGTTTCCAATCTTTCGACGGGATCGTCGCTTGCACTGCCCGCGCGCCATGCGGCTCCTCAGTGCCATCCTGTTTCTCTCGCTCTCGGGATCGGTCGCGTCCGCCGACGATGTGCAGCCCGCGGATTCGAAACACAGGGTCTCGCTCCGCATCGTCAAGATGCTGCCTGAAACGCAGCAGGCGTTGCTGTTCGACAAGGACCAGGGCACGCACGTCGTGGCCGAAAGCGGCCTGACGATCGAGGGCTTCCTCGTCGATACCGTCGACGAGGATTCCGTGACGCTCATCGCGGAGGATGGCACCGAGATCGTTCTCACGGCGCCGCCGCGGACGAGGCGGACGGTTGCGAAAGCCTCGGACCAGCGCGTGACGACGGTCGCGCCCGCCAACCCATATGTAGATACGGCCGCGCCGGCAAATCCCTACGCCGCGCCGCCGGCGGCCGCTGCACCGACGGCAGTCGTAGCGTCGCCTGTCG
>JABFXX010000250.1 GCA_013368795.1 Kofleriaceae bacterium | reverse complement strand
GAGGTCGTCCGCGACCGCAAGGACAACGCGGTGATCGTCTGCTCGATCGAGAACCTCGATCCGATGGGCGTGCACACCGGTGACTCGATCACGGTCGCGCCGGCGATGACGCTGACCGACAAGGAGTACCAGCGCATGCGCGACGCCTCGATCGCGATCCTGCGCGAGATCGGCGTCACGACCGGTGGCTCCAACGTGCAGTGGGCGGTCGATCCGAAGACCGGCCGCATGCTCGTCATCGAGATGAACCCTCGCGTGTCGCGCAGCTCGGCGCTCGCATCGAAGGCCACGGGCTTTCCGATCGCGAAGATCGCGGCGAAGCTCGCGATCGGCTACACGCTCGACGAGCTCAAGAACGACATCACGCGCGTCACGCCGGCGTCATTCGAGCCGACGATCGACTACGTCGTCGTGAAGTGGCCGCGCTTCGCGTTCGAGAAGTTCCCGTCGGCCAAGCCCGTGCTCGGCCCGCAGATGAAGTCGGTCGGCGAGGCGATGTCGATCGGCCGCACGTTCCGCGAGGCGCTCGGCAAGGCGATCCGTTCGCTCGAGACCGGCCGCGCCGGATTCGACCTGCCGATGGCCAGCCTCGGCGATGACCTGCCCGGCATCGAGCGCGCGATCTCGATCGCGTCGCCGGACCGGCTGTTCCAGGTTGGCCGCGGCTTCCAGCTCGGCCTGACGATCGAACGCGCGCACGAGCTGACGCGCATCGATCCGTGGTTCCTCCATCACGTCCGCGAGATCGCGCTCGCCGAGACGAGCCTCGCCGGCAAGAAGCCGAGCGACCTCGGCGCGGACCTGCGCACGTACAAGCGCCTCGGCCTGTCGGATCGGCGAATCGCCGCCGTCACCGGCTCGAAAGAATCCGACGTGCGCGCGGCGCGCCACGCCGCCGGCGTGCGTCCCGTCTACAAGCGCGTCGACACGTGCGGCGCCGAGTTCGAGTCGCACACGCCGTACATGTACAGCTCGTACGAGGACGAGTGCGAGTCGCGCCCGAGCGACAAGCGCAAGGTGATCATCCTCGGCGGTGGCCCCAACCGCATCGGCCAGGGCATCGAGTTCGACTACTGCTGCGTCCACGCGGCGATGGCGCTCCGCGAGGAGGGCATCGAGTCGATCATGGTCAACTGCAACCCGGAGACGGTGTCGACCGACTACGACACGAGCGACCGTCTCTACTTCGAGCCGCTCACGCTCGAGGACGTGCTCGAGATCTGTCACGTCGAGAAGCCGTGGGGCGTGATCGTCCAGTTCGGCGGCCAGACGCCGCTCAAGCTCGCGGTCCCGCTCGCCGCCGCCGGCGTGCCGATCATCGGCACGAGCGCCGACGCGATCGATCGCGCGGAGGATCGCGAGCGGTTCGGCGAGGTGATGAAGAAGCTCGGCCTCCACGCGCCGAAGTGGGGCATCGCGCGCAGCCTCGACGAGGCCCGCCAGGTCGCCGCCGACATCGGGTTCCCGGTGATGGTGCGCCCGAGCTACGTGCTCGGCGGCCGCGCGATGGAGCGCGTCTACGATGCGCGCCACCTCGAGGAATACTTCGCGCGGTTCATCCTCGCGTCGGGCAGCGGCAACAGCGAGAGCGCCGCGGTCGGCTTCCCGCTGCTCGTCGATCAGTTCCTCGACGAGGCGGTCGAGCTCGACGTCGATGTCGTCGCCGACAAGACCGGCGCGGTCGTCGTCGGCGGCGTGATGGAGCACATCGAGGAGGCCGGCATCCACTCCGGCGACTCGGCCTGCTCGCTGCCGCCCTACTCTCTCCCCGCCGACATCATCGACGAGGTGAAGCGCCAGGCGCGCCTGCTCGCGATCGAGCTCGGCGTCGTCGGCCTCATGAACGTGCAGTTCGCCGTCCACGACGGCGAGGTCTACGTGCTCGAGGTCAACCCTCGCGCCTCGCGCACGATCCCGTTCGTCAGCAAGGCCATCGGCAAGCCGCTCGCGAAGATCGCGGCGAAGATCATGGCCGGCAAGACGCTCGCCGAGCTCGGGCTGGTCGAGATCGAGCCTCGCCATGTCTCGGTCAAAGAGGTCGTGTTCCCGTTCGTGAAGTTCGAGGGCGTCGACACGATCCTCGGCCCCGAGATGCGCTCGACCGGCGAGGTGATGGGCATCGACTCGGACTTCCCGCGCGCGTTCGCCAAGAGCCAGCTCGCAGCGGGCATGAAGCTGCCGACGAAGGGCGTCGCGTTCCTCTCGGTGCGCGAGCTCGACAAGCCGGCGATCGTGACGGTCGCGCGCCGCCTCGTGAACCTCGGGTTCTCGCTCGTCGCGACGCACGGCACCGCCGCGATCCTCCGCAAGGCCGGCCTCGAGGTCAGGGGTATCAACAAGGTGCTCGAAGGTCGCCCGCACTGCGTCGACGCGATGGACAACCACGAGATCGACTTCGTCATCAACACGACGGAAGGCGCGCAGGCGATCCAGGACTCGCAGTCGCTGCGCCGCGCGTGCCTGATGAACGGCATCGCGTACTACACGACGCTGCGCGCGGCGAAGGCGGCGCTCGAAGCGATCGCCGTCGAGAAGCGCAACGACATGCGCGTTCAGGCGCTGCAGCGCTACGCCGGCGTCTGAAAACGCAAACGCAAACGCAAACGATCTGGGGGGCGTCTGCGTGCCCCGGTCATTCGAGGCGCCGAAGCTGGCGTCCCAACGGATCAGGGTCGCGCGCGCACGACAGCCGTCGCCCGTCGCCTCGCGTCGACCCTGGCGTCGCTCACCGAACCACCATCGTCCTCGCGCTCGGCCGCGCATTCCTGGCGCCGACCCTCGCGTCGCGCGACATCTCCGTCGATGACCGACGGATCCTGCGTATCGCTGCGCTTCCCTGCGAAACCCGTTTGCGTTTGCGTTTACGTTTGCGATCGGAGGAGCTCGACGTCCTCGTTCACCGCGCCTGGAATGAGCGCCATCAGCTCGCGGTACCAGGTGGTCGCCTCGCGCGTGCGCCCCGCCAGCGCGGACGTGCCCCACACGATCGACAGCGTCGTGCGCGTGCCGTCGTGCGTCTTCGTCCGCTGCGCGTCCTTGACCGGCGTTCCGGTCGGTCCTTCCGCGTCGTAGACGGCGAGTAGACCGCTCGCGTCGATCAGCTGGCCCGATGGATTGAACACGTAGCTCGTGCCGGGAGGGCTGATCCGGATCGCGAGGTCGCCGACCGTGCGATCGAGATCGACGAGCGAGATGGGCAAGCCCGAGAACAACGAGGCAACGTTGCAAGCATCGACTGCCGCGTTGATGCGTGGAAACCGCAACTCGTCGTGGGCACTCACGAGGTACTCCGACGCCGGCTTGCTGCGACCGGAAGGCTTGAATCCACCGTGGCGCAAGAGCTGGCGGACCTCGGCGCGGACGTTGTCAGAAGAAATCAGGGGTGCCGTCGAGCGCCGATCGATCAACGCTTGCACAGCATCGGGTGTCACAAGATCGGACAGGGGTGAGCTAAACCGCGTGATGAAGACGCCGGGTTCGAGGAGCGGGTGCGGAGCGACCGAAAGGGTGCGGCCCATACCTACACATTAGCGATCGCGGACCCTACGCAAACCCCGGCTGCGATAGAATGTTTTCGTGTCCGCTGTGGGGGAGGCAGCCGTTGCGCGCCCGACCAGACTCGGCCGATACGAGCTGATCACTCGCATCGGTCAGGGTGGTATGGCGGAGGTTCAGCTCGCGCTGCAGCGCGGACCCGCGGGCTTCGAGAAGCTCGTCGTCGTCAAGCTCGTGCACGACTCGCTCGCGACGCAGAAGGCATTCGTCGACATGCTGCTCGACGAGGCGCGCGTCGCCGCGCTCGTGAAGCATCCGAACGTCGTCGACATCTACGACCTCGGTCAGGCCGAGGGTCGGTTCTTCATCGCGATGGAGTACCTCGAGGGCGAGCCGCTTCTCGCGGTGCTGCGCGCCGGACGCGAGGGCAAGCGTCTCGATCCGCTGTCGACGGGACGGCTGATCGCCGACACCGCCGAGGGACTCGACGCCGCACACGAGCTGCGCAGCATGTCGGGGGAGCGCCTCGAGCTCGTGCACCACGACATCTCGCTCGGCAACATCGTCGTGCTCTACAACGGCCAGGTGAAGCTCGTCGATTTCGGCGTCGCGAAGGCGACCCAGTCGGCGCAGAGCAAGGCGAAGGTCCAGGGCAAGTTCAGCTACATGGCGCCGGAGAAGCTCAAGGGCGCACCCGGCGATCGGCGCAGCGACATCTTCTCGCTCGGCTGCGTGATGTGGGAAGCGCTGACGCTCAAGCGCCTGTTCCGCGGCGGCAACGACGCCGAGACGATGAAGCAGGTGCTCGAGATGACGATCCAGCCGCCGTCGAAGGTCAACGCCGACGTGCCGCCCGAGTACGACGAGATCGTGATGCGCTCGCTCGATCGCGATCCGAGCCAGCGCCACTCGACCGCGAAGGAGCTCGCCGTCGAGATCGAGGAGCTCCTGCGCAAGCGCGGCTACGGCGCGAAGAACGACCGCGTCGCGAAGTACATGCAGGAGACGTTCAAGTCGCACATCGACGCGCGCAAGAAGCTCGTGCACGAAGTCGTGAGCAAGGGCTCGGCGAGCGCGGAGATCGTCGACGCCGCGTTCAGCGAAGGCGCACTGGCGTCGGGCTCTCCGATGACGCCTCCCGCGTCGGAGGCGAACGTCCTCGATTTCCCCCAGGGGGCTCCCGCCAAGGCGGCCGAGGCGGCTCCCGTCGCGACGAACGCATGGGCGGACTCGAGCAAGCCGACGGTGATCAGCGCGCCGCCAGTGTTCGATCAGGCCACGAAGCTCGATGCCAGGCCACTCGACGACGATCTGCTGAAGATCAGCGACGCCGCCGATGTCGAGACGACGCCGCAGGGCCCGTCGTTCGCCGCGCGCGCGAAGGCGATCCTCGCCAACAAGAAGCAGCGCATGTCCATCGCGATCGGCGGCGCGGTGCTGCTGCTCGTGATCGTGATCATCGCGGTCTCCGGCGGCGGCGATGGAGACAAGGCGACGACCGCGAAGGTCGCGACCGGCGGCTCGTCCGACCTGAGCGGCAGCGCGATCGTCGGTGCGCACGAGGCCGAGCCGCAGGTTCCCGCGCTCGAGCCAGGCAGCGCCGCGGAGCCGGACATCGTCATCGAGCCCGCGACGCCGAAAGAGACCGCGAAAGAGACACCCAAGGATCCGCCGAAGGAGACGCGCAAGGAGACGCGTCCACCCAAGGAGGCGCGCACGCCGAAGGAGATCCGTCAGTCCAAGGAGACGGCGAAGGAGACCGCGAAGGAGACGGAGTCGTCGACCGACGTCGAGAACACCGTCAACAAGGGCCTGCAGGCGTTCGTGAAGGGCGACGCGCGCGGCGCGCTCGCGCTGCTCCAGAAGGCGAAGTCGGCGAAGCCCGGCTACGCGCCGACCTATCGCGTGCTCGGCAAGGTCTACAAGAAGCTCGGCGACAAGAGCTCGGCGAAGAAGGCATTCCAGCGATACCTCGCGCTCGCACCGTCGGCGGCCGATGCCGACCAGATCAGAGAAGAGATCAAGACGCTATGAGATCCGTGATCGCGTCGCTCGTCGTCGTCATGTTCGTCGCGAGCGCGACGGCGGCGCCCCGCAAGATCCTCGTCCTGCCGCTCGACGGCAACGCCCCACCCGCGCAGCGCACGTCGCTCAACGCCTCGGTCGCGAAGCTCGCGAAGGCGAACATCGACGGCGACGTCACCATCGGCGACACGACGTTCAACGAGACCGCGGCCGCCGTCGGCTGCAGCCCCGATCAGGCCGCGTGCGCCGAGACCGTGATGTCGACGCTCGCCGTCGACGAGCTCGTGTACGGCATCGCGACCACGCAGAGCGGGACGACCACCGTCGTCGTCAATCGCGCGGTGCTCGGCACGCCGGCCAGGACGCAGAACGCCGCGATCAGCGACTCGGCGCCGGGCGAGCAAGCGGAGGGCGGTCTCGCGGCTCTGTTCGGTGCGCCGGCGGCCGGCCCCGGCGAGGCGGGCTCCGCTGCACCTGCCGGCGGCGTGGCGGTGACCGAGCCGACCGACAAGACGTCGTTCTTCGACACGCGCGAGCGCAGGATCGGATTCGGCGCGATCGGCGTCGGCGCGGCGACGATGCTCGTCGGGATGTCGCTGTGGATCAGCGAGTCGAGCATGCAGGGCGATATCGATGACCATCCGACGGAGTCGCTCGACGATCTGCGCGACCTCCACGACCTCGAGGATCGCGCGGCGACCAAGGCACTGTGGGGCAACATCCTCGTCGGCGCGGGCCTCGTGCTCGGCGGCGTCGGCGCGTACTACCTCTACAAGGACAACCAGAATCGCAAGCTGACGGTCACGCCGGCGCCGACCGAAGCGGGCATGACGCTCGTCCTCGGAGGCCGCTGGTGAGACCAGCGCTCGTCGGCGCGCTCGTGCTCGTCGCCGCGGTCTGGGCGTGCACGACCGAGCGCGTCTCGGATCACTTCCAGTGCAGCGATCAGAGCCAGTGCGACTCGGGTCGCGTGTGCAGGGACGGCTACTGCGTCATCGGCACGGGTGACACGCCCGACGGACGGCTGGCCGATGCGCGCGAATGCCCGAGCACGTGCGATTCGTGCGACCTGCCGTCGAATACCTGCACGATCACCGGCGACGGCGGTGCGGTGACGTGCCCGACCGGCTGGAACTGCGACATCAACTGCCCGACGCAGGGCTCGTGCGAGTCGATCTCGTGCATCGCCGCGCAGTCGTGCGACGTGACCTGCGGCGCCGGCGCGTGCGGCGACATCACCTGCAACGGCAAGCCATGCGACGTCGAGTGTAGCGGCGCGAACGCCTGCGGCGACATCGACTGCACGACCGGCAACTGCACGGCGATGTGCAGCGGCGCGAATGCGTGCGGCGATCTCAGCTGCACGTCGGGCGACTGCACGCAGACCTGCGGCGGCGGCACGGGCGCGTGCGGCGACCTGTCGTGCACGACCGGCGACTGCAACCGCACGTGCACGGGCACGAGCGCGTGCCCGCAGCCGATGACCTGCGGCTCGGGCCGCTGTACCGAGAGCTGCACGAACCAGGGCGCGTGCGGCCCGGTGAGCTGCGGGACCGGCCGCTGCGACGTCACCTGCATGGGTGGCCTCATCGGCGCCTCGGCGTGCGGCGCCGTGACGTGCACGAATTCGTGCCGCTGCGACGTCGCCTGTGGCGGGCTGAACGATCCCTGCCCGACGACGATGATGTGCAAGGACCCGCCGAGCGCGGTGTACTGCTCGGATACCGGCAGCGCCGGCGGCCGCTGCGACTCGACCGTCAACAATCAGTGCCAGCAGAACTGTCCATGAAGCCGCAGTTGCTCGCCATCGTCCTCGGAGGAAGTGTCATCGCCGCCTGCTTCGTCGAGCGCCCGTCGGCGGTGTTCGAGTGCAACGACCAGTCCGATTGCAGCGACGGCCGCACCTGCACCGACGGCTACTGCGTCGTGTCGAACTGCCCCGACGACTGCACCTCGTGCAACGAGGGGGCGAAGACCTGCCTCGTCACCTGCACGAGCGCCGACGAGTGCTTCGGGACCATCGACTGCCCGTCGGGCTGGACCTGCACGATCACGTGCACGGGCGACGGCGCGTGCCGCGATGTCCGTTGTGCCAGCGGGAGCAAGTGCGACATCACCTGTACAGGCAGCAACGCATGCGATGACATCTACTGCTCGAACGCGTGCGGCTGTGACCTGACCTGTATCGGCACGGCCTGCTCGTCGTGGAGTTGCCCCACGGCCAACAACGGGAATGAATGTACGACGGACGGCACCGTGGACACGCCCTGTGATTCGAGTCGCACGGGCAGTTGCACGAAGTGCTGACCCGCAGTACGACTCGATCTCCGCGCCATGAGTGAGAAATTCCCCATGACCCCGTCGGGGTACGCGACGATGAAGGCGCAGCTCTACAAGCTGAAGAACGTCGACCGCATTGCGAACAGCCGCGCCATCGAGATCGCACGTGGTCATGGCGACCTCTCCGAGAACGCCGACTACAGCGCCGCCAAAGAGGAACAGGGCCTCATCGAGGCCAAGATCCGGGAGCTGGAAGCAAAAACCGCGCTCGCCGAGGTTATCGATCCAACCAAATTGTCGGGTTCGAGAGTCAAATTTGGCGCCACCGTGACCATCGAGGACTCCGAGAGCGGCGAGAAGCAGCGCTACACGATCGTCGGCGAGCATGAAGCCGACATCAAGCGCGGCCGCATCTCGATCCAGGCACCAGTCGCGCGGGCACTGATCGGCAAGGAGATCGGCGACACCGTCACCGTGCAGAGCCCCAAGGGCAAGCGCGAATTCGAGGTGACGGAGGTCGAGTGGATCGAAGTGCCGCCGCTCGAGGAGATCGAATCGTGAAGCGTGTAGTCCTGTTGTGTCTCGTTCTCGCCGCCTGCAAGTCGAGCCTTGGCGAAAACTGTCAGGTCAATGAGGATTGCGACAGCAACCTCATCTGCAGCGCTTCGACGAACACCTGCCAGAACCCGGGCGGCGCCAACCCGATCGACGCTTCGCCCGTCCCCGACGCGCCGGTCGACGCGCCCCCCGACGCCCCGTAACTAGAGGCCTCTCGCGCAGCGGAAGCCGACGTGCGAGAAGCGCCGGCTCGGGTCGTACATGAGGCCGTACGGGTCGCGCATGTTCGAGCGCGACAGGAACGACGGCTGCCGCCACGAGCCACCGCGGACGATGCGCGGCTCCTTGTCGCCGCCCTCGCGGCGCGGGTTGATGCACGTCGTCGTGATGGCGTTGGCTTCCTCGTGGTCGCTGCAGCCCGGTAACTCGCCGTAGCCCTGCTTGAGCTCGCCCGCGCCGCGCGCGTCGGCGGTCCACTCGGCGACGTTGCCGGCCTGGTCGCGCGTGCCGTACGGGCCCTGCCCCCACGGATAGCTGCCGGGCGGCGCGATCAGCGCGAACCCATCGCTGTCGTCGGGGTCGCCGAGCAGGTGGAGGATGTTGTTCGTGCGATCGATGTCGCGCATCGACTGCGCGCGCGCCTGGCCGTGGTTGAAGTCCCCGCTGCGCTCGACGCAGTTCTTCGTCTCGAAGCACCACGGCCAGCGAAGGTCGGACGCGCGAAACCGATCCGGCTCGTCGCCGCGCGCCGCGCGCTCCCACTCCGCCTCGGTCGGCAGGCGGCCACCGCGCCACCGGCAGTAGTCCTGCGCCTCGAACCAGGTGACGTTGACGATCGGCCACTCGTCGCGGATGTAGCGCTCGTCGCCCGCGATCAGCGGATCGAGGCTGCACACGCCGGCGGTGATGCACTCGCGGTAGTCGGCGACGCTGACCTCGTCGCGATCGATCAGGTACGAGCTGAGGAACACCTGCCGCTGCATCATCTGCGACAGCTCGTCGTGAAACCCGCCGCACAGCGTCGCCGCGCGGCTCACGCCGGTGATCTGGAGGTTCGGCTCGTGCGGCTCGAAGAACATCTCGCACTGCGGGACGACGGTGTCGATGTCCTCCTCGGAGACGCCCTGCCAGAAGTAGCCGGCGGGCACGAGCACCTCGCGGCTCGGCCGCTGCTCGATGCGAACGACGCGTCCCGACGTGCCGGCCGCAGCGAGGCCGCTCGTCGCTACGAGCGCGGCAAGGGCGAGGCGTCGCATCTGGCGCAATCGTGGCGCGGATCGCGGGCTTGCGCAAACCTATCGGGCGAGTAGCCACGCGAGCGCCGTGCGGACACGCTCGGCCGAACCGGGCGTCGCGGCGGCGAAGCGCTGCACGAGCAACTCCTCGCTCGCTTCGCGCCCGCGTAGCGCCGCGAGCCGCACGACCGCGGCGGTCCTGACGTCGGCATCGTCGTCGCTTGTCGCGGCGCGCAGGATCGCAGCGTCGTCGGTCGCGGTCGCGAGCGCCGCGGTCCGCACCGATGCCGCCGGATCCGAGAGTGCGCGCATCGCCAGCTCGGCGACGCCCTTCCCTGCCTCGGGATTGCCCGCGAGCGCGCGCCACGCGGCGGCGCGGACGTCGGGATCGCGATCGTCGACGAGCTCGGTGAGATCGGTGCGCGCCGCTCCCGGCTCCGCGTGGACGAGCCCGGCGGCGTAGGCAGCGCGCACCTGGGCGGCCGGATCGTCGGCGGCGCGGATCGCGCGTGGCGCGAGCTTCGACATCACGCGCACCGCGGCGGCGCGCACGCTGCGATCGCGGTCGCGCGCGAGCTCGCGCAACCGTGCGCGCAGCGGCGCGTCGAGCGGGAGGAACCCGAGCGTCGAGTCGATGCACGTCGCGCGGACCGAGGCATCGCGATCGCGCAGGCCCTTCGCGAGCGCCGGCAGTGCGGACTTCGCCGGGAGGCCGGCGAGCGCCGTGCACACCGCGGCGCGCGTCTGGGCGTCGCCCTGGCGTGCCCATGTCGCGAGCTGCTTCTCGAGCGCGGGGACGTGCGCGACGGCAAGGATCTCGAGCGCGGCGAGGTTTGGCTGCTTC
>JABFXX010000607.1 GCA_013368795.1 Kofleriaceae bacterium | reverse complement strand
AGCTCGACGATCGAGGGAGGAAGATGGGTGCGTGGATGTCGAGGAACGGCGCGCGCAAGGGCCGAGGGGCCCCGCGCGCCGCCTCCGAGTTGCAGGAGATGGTCTGACGCTCGCGAGCAGCGGAGATCACGAGCGTGTCGTTCGTGTGTTCGTTGATCGAAGGCGGCGTAGGCTTAAGAGCAGCGATGAGCCTGACGCCCCTGATGAACGATACGAAGTGGGAGGAACTACGACTCGCCATGTACCGCATCGAGCCCCTGCCGCCAGCCTGGCGCACGAGGTGCGTCGAAAACGGGTACGTGTCCCCATGGGACCGCGAGTGGTTCTATCACTTCAGAGATGGCGGCTACGGAAGCATCGAGTGGGTCGAGATCAAGCCCGACTCTGCCGAGCACCTTCCCGGCTTGAAGACCGACAATGGGTTCCGAATCCTTGGGTACGCCACGCCGGGGGACACGATCTAGCTGTGATGGCGACTCGTCTCCTGGCGGCATGACTTCGGTGTCGACGGCTTGAGGCGTCGGGATCGAGCCGGTGCTTGACTGCGGCGCTACGGCAGCTCGCACAGGTAGCGCGCTGGATCGTTGCAGCTCGCGTCGAACCAGCCACCGCCGGTGGTCATCGCCGCGCAGTCTTCCTCGCCGGTCTGGCTCGGCTCGCTGCCGGTTGCACCCGAGCCCCACGGTGCCTGCGTGAACGTGCTCGTCCCGCACTCCCACGCCCAGCCGTCGAGCGGCTCGCCGGTTCCGGAGGGCTGGCGATAGCCAAACCAGATCCAGTTGGCCATCGGAAAGCTCGGCATCGCCTTCTGGACGATGCAGTCCTGCTCGGCCTGATCGTGGATCGTCGCGATGCAAGCACCGGTACCGATCGCGGCGCACGCACTGCGCGCCGCAGGCCAATTCTTCTTGCTGTTGAGCGTCGTGTCGCCGCAGACGTAGTAACAGCTCGTCGACGATGCGCACGTGAACAGCGTGCAATCGGGCGGCGCGGCGGGGCACTCGCGCGCGTCGATCGCGACATCGGGTTTCGCATCCTGTGGCGCGTTCGCATCGCCGTCGGCGCCGTCGCCGTCGCCAGGCACCGCGTCGTGCGGCTTCTCGCCGTGCTCGAACGGACAACCCGCCAATACAACCGCGGCGACAGCAGAGGCTGCGCGCATGCCCCGAGCTTAGGCGAATCCGTGGCCGTCGGACGCTGAAAATGTAGTGCCCCGTCACCAGGCGCGGCACTGGGTTTCTGACGTGCCCTCGACGCGGATCCATGTGAAGCCGCTCGGCTTTCGTGGCTTGCGCGTGAAGCACGGACCGTATGCATCGGCGGGTGGGTCTGGATGCTCACCCCGGACGAGCACGGCGTCGTAGCGTTCGACGCCTGGATGGCCGAGCTCGCGCTGTACGAAGCTGCGTACGGCATCGGCCGGGAGACCGTCGCGGCCGCTACGGTCTTGCGAGCTGCGATAGAGCTCGCGCATGCCGTCGTCGAGCGTGCGCTTGCCACCGGATGCATGACGAATGGCGGCGTCGAGCTCGGCTGCGTAGAGCGCGCCGCGCGTGTAGGGGACGATCGAGAGTGCAGGATCGCGATAGAAGCCACGCCGGATCTGGTCGTTGGTCGCGTGTGCGAGCTTGTTGTCGAAGTGTCGTGTCGCGATGTCGTTCAGAGACTCGAGGAACTGATCGACCGTGAGCAGGCCTGCGCGAAACGCGATCACGTTGGAATAGTGGACGGTGAAGCCCTCGGTGAACCAATAGGCCGTGCCCTCGGGACCGCGCAGGCGAAGTCGGAGACCGAGCCAGCGATGCAGCATCTCGTGGGCGAGATTGACCTCGAGACGCCGCGCGAGCGTCGTGCGCGGGCCGATCGCCGAGAGGAGCGACGTGACCTGCGCGATCCCATTCGCGCGATCGTCCTGTGACTCGAGGACCCGCACGAACACCGAGTAGGGACTCGGATCATCATCGGCGAAGAACGTGCGCTCGGCTGCGAATGCGCGGGCTGCCCATGTTCCTGCGGCCGCGACGTCGAATGCTGGTTGGCCGAACCAGCGCATGCCCATGTGGAGCGCGCCGTCGTCGACCTGGAGCGTTTGGGGACGGCCCCAGAAGTACGCGGCTTCTCGCAACGTGCCGAGCTCGCCGATCACGTCGCTCGGCGTCGCTGCGCCGAACGTGCTTGCTCCGTCGCCTCGCGGCGGGGCCTGACATTCGGGTGCGCCCCACTCGATGCGCATCGTGTAGCGCCGTCGGGAGTCCGGCAACACGAGGAAGTGGCGGCCATGACCGCCGATGCCGGTCGCGTCGTGCCGCAGGCCCTCGCGCGCGCCGTCCTCGGAGGTCGAGATCGAGAGCGCGCGGTAGCGGAGCTTGAGCGTTCCACTTGGACGGCGGGACGGCGCGAGCTCGAGCACGCGAGCGCGCGCGCGACGGACGAGCGGCAGAGGTCC
>JABFXX010000078.1 GCA_013368795.1 Kofleriaceae bacterium | reverse complement strand
GATGGGCCAGTTCGGTGCGGCGGGCCACCAGGTCGTCGGCGTGCTCGACATCACCGGCGACGGCAAGGCGGATCTGGTGACGGTGCTCGGCGGCAGTGTGTACGTCTATCGCGGCTCGTCGACGGGGTCGTTCTCCGGCGTCACGGTCAACTTCGCCGGCACGCTCGACTCGAGCTTCGGCGACGACATCGGCCACGAGCTGGTGCAGATGGGCCCGTTCCCGCGACGCCGGCCGTGCCCGAGCACGGGCTGCCGCGCGCTCTGAGCGTTCAACCAATTTTTTGAGGAGCTTTGTCATGAACCGAAAGATCTATGTCTCGATGTTTCTCGCGACCGTGCTGGGTGCGTGCGCGGACGACAAGCCCATCAGCGACGATGCCGATGGCTCGGAGGTCAACACGAGCGAGGCCACGCAGGCCGTGTCGTGCAGCCCGCGGCTTCGCTACTACCCCGTGCGCGGGCGGCACAACCACGGATACGACTCGACCGCGGGCAACTCGAGCCTGTGGACGTGCGACGACGACCACTCCTGGACCGATTTCGCGGCCGGTGATCACCTCGGCAATGACATCTGGGCAGCGGAGGGGACTCCGGTGGTCGCGACCGTCTCCGGTACGCTAGTGCTCACGGGCTGGTCCAACTATTCGGGCAACAAGGTGACGATCGCCGACGGCTGCGGCTGGTATCACTTCTACGCGCATCTCAAGTCGATCGCGCCCGGCATGGTGAATGGCCGGCAGGTCACAGCGGGCGAGGTGATCGGCACGGTCGGCAGGACCGGCACTGAATCGAACGGTGTCATTCACCTCCACTACTCGATCTATCCAGCGGGCAACTACAACGCCGGAATCGATCCGTGGCCGTACACGCATCCCGTCGAACAGGACGTGTGCAACTTGCCGGGCACGGCCGACGACGCGACGCCGGGCGATGTGAACGGCGACGGCCGCGCCGATCTGGTGTCGCTGAGCAGCAACGGCAACACGTATACATGGCTCGGCACCGCGACCGGCGGCTTCAGCAACGCGGTGGCCGACGGTGGAAACACGTTCGACAGTGCGCTCGCCGATGGCACCGGCCATCTCGTCGTCGGAGTCGCCGACGTCGACGGCGATCGCCGCGCGGACCTGGTGACGGTGTATGGCGATGGCAACGCCTACGTCTACAAGGGCACGTCGTCGGGAGCCTGGGGCACGCGCACGTCGAGCTTCAACGGGACGATGGCGCTCGCGATGATGACCGGCAGCGGTCACGACCCGATCGCGGTCGCGGACGTGACCGGCGATGGCCGCGCGGACCTCATCACGCACGCGACCAACGGCAACGTGTACGTGTATCCGGGGACGTCGAGCGGTTCGTTCGGAGGCGGCGTGGCGAGCGGCGGTAACACGTTCGACAGCGCGTTCCGCGACGGCCTCGGGCACTGGTTCGTCGGTGCGGCGGACGTCAACGGCGACGGCCGCGCCGATCTGGTGAGCGTGCACTCGAACGGCACGGCGTACGTCTATCTCGGGACGTCGTCGGGCGCGTTCGGTACGCGCGTCGACAGCTTCGCGGGCACGATGTCGCTCGCAACGGTCGATGGGCTCGACGGCCACGTGCCTGTCGGAGTCGCCGACGTCGACGGCGACGGCCGCGCCGACCTCGTCACGCACCACACGAACGGCACGGTCTACGTCTACCGCGGCACGTCGACAGGCGCGTTCAGCGGCGGCGTTCCGTCGTTCGCGGGCACGATGGCGATGGGCCAGTTCGGTGCGGCGGGCCACCAGGTCGTCGGCGTGCTCGACATCACCGGCGACGGCAAGGCGGATCTGGTGACGGTGCTTGGCGGCAGCGTGTACGTCTATCGCGGCTCGTCGACGGGTGCGTTCTCGGGCGTCACGGTCAACTTCGCCGGCACGCTCGACTCGAGCTTCGGCGACGACATCGGCCACGAGCTGGTGCAGATGGGCCCGTTCCCACGCCGCCGGCCGTGCCCGGCCACGGGCTGCCGCGCGCTCTGACGACGTGCAAATATCGGTCGCGATGGCCTCGATCGAGAATCGCGATCCCCGGCAAGCGCTTGCGGAGATCCTGGCGGAGCGACCAGATCTCGCGGCGGCTGCAGCAGCAATCTTCGACTACACGCAGTACCTGCTCGATGACGACGAACGCCTGACCAAGAGCGGCGCGCTCGATGGCGAGGGCAGGGACCTGTTGCGTCAGCGTGCGCTCGAGACGCTGGGCGGTCCACCACCTGCTGACGACGAAGACGTCGACGTCGAGGACGAAGAATGATCCGGCGGCTGCGCGTCAAAGGTTTCCGCCGCTACGTCGACGCGGCGTTCGAGTTCGGGCCGGGGGTGACGTTCATCGACGGCAAGAACAACGCGGGCAAGACGACCCTGTTCCTCGCGATCGAGTACGCGCTGACCGGGACGGTTGCAGGCGCGCGCAGTCAGATGATGCTGCTCAATCCCGGCGCGAAGGGGCTCGGCGTCGAGCTGGTGTTCGTCGGGCGCGATCGCAAGACGTACAAGCTCCAGCGCGTTCACCAGCTTCCGCCGCGCGCGAAGTCCCGGCTCGTCGGTCACTTCACGCTCAAGGAGATCGTCGGTGACGGCGACGAGCGCTACATCCTGTCATCGGACTTCCAGGATCACGAGGACGCGCTCGCGAAGAAGCTCGCCGAGATCACCGGCATCTCGCGGCGCGTGCTCGACCTCGCGGTCCACATCCGGCAGGGTGATATCGCGAGCATCCTCGAGGGTGACCCACGCCTCGACATCGCGCTCGGCATCACCGCGGCCGGCACCGCGAACGAGGAGATGCGATCGCTCGCCCTCGAGGACGAACAGGCCGCCGAGGCACTGCCGGCTCTCGAGGCATCGCTCGCGCACGTCGAGCGCGAGCGCGGTGTCGCCAGCTCGGACGAATCTGCGCTGCGCGCCAAGCTCGAGCAGCTGCGCGGTGAAGCCGCAGGCCTCGCAACGCGACAGGATGACGATGCGAACGACGACTCGCTCGCTGCGCTCAGCGCTGCCGTCGATGCCTGGCGTGACGCGAGCGACGACGTCGAGCGCGCCGAGCAAGCGCTGGCTGCCGTCGCGGTAGAAGACACGCTCGACCGCGACCGCGCCGAGCTGAAACGCACGCTGGAGGCCGCGGCAGCGCGCGGCGACGAGGTCGAGCGGCGCTACGATCTCCAGGCGCGTATCCGCCGTCGCGCGGAGCAGGTCGAACGCGGCGCGACGACGTGCGACCACTGCGGTGCGCCACTCGACAGCAGTCGCGCCGCAGCCGAGCTTGCCGAATGGAAGCGCGAGCTCGACGCGCTCCTCGCCGGTGCGATCGACGTGAGGGGCGCGGAGGATCGGCTACGCGAGGTCGACCGCAAGCTGTCAGAGCTCCGCGGTGCGCGCAAGACCGCCGAGACAGCGCGACAGGTGCAAGCCGACGCAGAGTCCGCCGCGCGTGCGCTCGTACCGGGCGACTCGCGCCGGCTCGACGAGATCGAGGCCGAACGACAGACGCTCCACGAGCGAAAGAAGCTCGACCGCGCTGCGCAGGCGGCACGCGACGAGGCGCGGCTCGAAGCGATCACATCGGCGATCGCCGATATCGAGACGCGTCTGGCAACGCAGGCGAGCCGCGGCGGCGAGCTCGACCGCGAGCATGCACGCCTCGCCGATGAGGTCGACCGGCTGCGTCGTCGCCGGCGTCGTGCCGCGGACTTCCGCATGCTGGCGAGCGCGTTCAAGACGCTGCAAGAGGATCTCCGCACGCGCGCCGCGACGGAGCTTGCCGCGAGCACGTTCGCGATCCACAAGGCGCTCAGCGTCGAACACGAGATCCTCGAGGTGGCCGTCGATCCGGCTCGCTATCAGGTGCTCGTGACACCGCGCGATACCGGCCAGGCGATGCCGGCGTCCCTCGCCCAGGGTGGCGGTCATCGGTTGTTGCTCGGCCTCGCGTTCCGGCTCGCACTCGTCGAGCGGCTGGGGCCGTTTCCGTTCGTACTGCTCGACGAGCCCACGTATGGCCTCGACGAACCGCATCGTCAGGCGCTGCTCGAGCGGATCTCGAGCCTGTCGCTGTGCGAGCAGATCCTCGTCATCACGCACCATGCGATGGGTAGTGCGCCGGGCCAGCAGCGCATCGTCGTGGACAAGCTGGTGGCGGCATGACCGGACGCGACGCGATCATCAAGAAGCACTTCGACGCCTATCAGGCCGCGCTGGCCGAGAAGCGGCCGGAGCTGGTCGCCTACCACGAGCTCGACAACGCCGTGCCCGACGAGGCTCCGTCTCCGGAGATCCTCGACGGCCTCGTGCAGAAGGCGCTGCTGCTCCTCATCAAGCAGAAGCTCGACGCCGACCCATCCTTGAACCAGCGGTTCGTGGCCGCGACGAAGGTCCCGCTGTGGAATCAGCTGCTCACCGCAGCTCGCATCAAGGAGCTGGCGCGTGCGCGAATCGTCAGAAAAGGCGGTCGCAAGCAACTGCGCTTCGACGTCGCCGATCTCGCGAAGACGTTCTTCGGCAAGCATCTGCTCGCCGACGCGGGCCTCGTGCGCCAGAAGGTCCTCGACAAGGAGGAGCTGGAGAAACTGCAAGCGGCGTGTGCGAAGATCAAGCTGACCCTGCCCGAGACGATCGAGCCGACGACGACCGAGATGTTCTTCGACGAAGTCATTGCCGAGCAGGTCGCCGCTGCGAAGCCCAAGAAGAAGAAGAGTCCATGATCGATCCGCACAAGCTGCTTGCCGAGAAAGAGGTCACGAGCCTCGTCCAGGAGACGCCGATCGTCCTCGAGGGCCAGTACCGCGAGGCGTACGACGCGATGCTCGATGCGTACAACGCCGGCCTCTACGTGGGCCTGATCGGCCCGGTGGGATCGGGCAAGACCGCGCTCTGCCGCCGGTTCGCCGAGGATCTGAAGCGACCGTTCGAGTGGGTGACGTTCTCCGATCTCGTACGTCCCGCGAACCTGATCGGCAGCTTCGACCCGACGCTCGTGTTCAAGTACGGCTATGCGCTCGAGGCCTTCGTGCCGGGGCCATTCACGATGGCCGCACTGTCGGGCGGCGTGTTTCTCGCGAACGAGCTCAACCGGGGTGACGAGTACGTGCTCAACAGCCTGCTCGACACGCTCGAGGAGCGAAAGCTCTACATCCCGAGCCTCAAGAAGTGGTTCGGCGTCGACGAGAAGTTCTACTTCATCGCCGCGATGAACCCCGCCGAAGCACGGGGCACGCGCCGGCTGCCATCGGCCGTGAAGGACCGCATCAAGGTGTGGATCCAGCTCGGCTACCCGAAGAAGGCGGTCGAGCAAAAGATCGTCGAGCAGCACTGCAGCGAGTACTCGCTCAAGCCGCGCCAGATCGAGCTCGTCCTCGAGATCGTCCATCGAACCCGCGACGACGCGGCGGTCGCCCAGCCGGCATCGATCCGGTCATCGATCGCGATGGCGCGGCTCGCCGCAGAACGTGCCAAGCGGTTCGGGCGGCCCGTCGACAATCAGCTGCTCGGTCAGGCCGGCAAGCTCGTGCTTCGCGAAGCGCTCCAGATGAAGCCAGGGCGCGAGATCGAGGCATACCTCGACGGGCTGTTCACCGAGATCCTGGGAACGGCCGGATGAAGCTCGCGGACGACGAGCCCGAGCCCGAAGCGGCGTTCGAAGGCGACGTCGTCACGAAGTTCACGCCGCCGACGTTCGCGCTCGCTTTCGTGCGGGCGATGCGCAAGCGCGCCGGCCTCTCGCACGTGCCGAGCGTGCGCACATCCGTCGCGTTGCCGCGGTTCTTGACTGCGCGCTACTTCCGCACGGGCCAGCTCTCGGCGAAGGACTACGTCGAGGCGGCGGTCTATCTGACCGCGCCCGAGGACCAAGGCGCCGCCTTCGAGGTCGCGCGCGAGCTGTTGTTCCCGAAGGACAAGCTGGCCGCCACGCCGACAGAGACAGCCCCGGTCGCGCTCGCGATCGAAGGTGGCGAGGTCCTGGTGCCGGCACCGAGCGACGCGGGGCCCTCCGTACTCGAATCGCTCGCGGGAATGAACCTCGATCTCGGCAACCTCGATCTCGCGGCGCTCGACCAGATGCTCGACGCCAAGGTCGCGGCTGCGACCGAGATGCGCTCCCTCGATCTGATCACGACGTTCGCGACATCCGAGGATCCGGCACTGCGCAGCCTCGCCACGCTGGCGACCACATTCGGCGGTGCTGCGGAGCTCGAGGCCGATGGCATCCACGACGAGACGTCGGCCCGACGCTTCGTGCTCGAGCGCCTGCTCGGCGGGCTGGGCGAGCTGACGCCCGAGGTTGTCGCGGCAGCCGCCGGATCGGGGTTTGCCGGCGCGCTACTCGACGACGCGGCCCAGCCCTGGGAGCGAGCCGGCCTGCAAGCCGCACTCGGGGCACGCGGCGAGGTCGACAAGATCCTCGACGAGTTGATCGCCGGCGGCAACGGCCGCGATCTCGGCCGCGCGCTCCGGTTCATTCGCGTCGGCGATACCGCTGCCGCCACTCCGTATCAGACGCGCGCCCTGTCATCCGCTCGCCATCTCGCCGACTGGGCCGAGATCCTCGACGGTCTCGGTGCGTTCGTCGAGCCACCGCCGGATCTCGTCGCACGTTCCGCACGCGAGAACATCCGCCAGGCGCTGCAGGCCGCGACGATCATGGACACCGCGTTTCGCAAGCCCAGCTTCGACCGCTGGTACGACGACGAAGACGACGAGCCGCTCGAGCCCGAGAAGCCGCTGCTCCGGCACTCCGTGTTCGACGCGTGGGTCGATGGCCTCGCCGAGCCTCCGACGCTCGACGTGCTCGTCGACATCTGCGTTCCGACGCCGCGGTGGAGCAAGCTGCTCGAAGCCGCGGTGACCGTCTACCGCACGGAGCTCGACGCGATCCGGGCGAAGGCGCCAGACGATCGGATGGACGAGATCCGCGGGGCGCTGCAGATGGCTCGCCGTCTGAAGGAGACCGACACCGCCGCCGGCAAGCGCGCGGCCGCCGAGCTGATCACCTCTGCGCTCGTGCTCGTCGGCTCGCGCACGCGCTTTCTGCCGCTCCTCGATGCCGTGCTCGACCTCGGGCTCGTGCCGCATGACACGGCGCTCGTGGTCGCCGCAGGCAGCGAGCTCGACATCTCCGAGGAGGAGATCTACGCGCGCCTGTCGCAGCCACTCGAGCAGCTCAAGTTTCTGATCGAGGGCAACGTTGCCGACCTACGTCGCTACCTCGAGCTCGTCGACAAGATCACGGCCATTCCCGGCGACCTGCTCGAGCATCTGCTCGCATGCTGCGTGCGCGATGGGAACAAGATGGGCTTGGCGCTCCTGCTCGCCGTCGCACTCGGTCCCGTGCTCGCGCGGGTCGGCGCCGTCGTTCCCGCGAATCTGGTCGACGATAGCTTCGGGTATCGCGGCATCGGCGGCGGCGAGAATCTGCTGCTCCAGTGGTACACGCATCGCGATAGCGTGCCGTCGGAGTTCAAGGAGCGCGTTCGCGCGCTCGCCAAGCAAGCGCTGCTCGATGCCGCGCTCGTCTGGGTCCACACGGGGACCGGCGGTGCCGAGCGCGGCCTGTTGCCGCAATCACGCTCCCGCCCGTACCGCGCCGGCGACGAGCTCGATCACCTCGACATCGAGGGCACGCTCGAACACTTTGCGAGCTCCGGCAAGCCGCTCGACATGATGTCGTCGCAGGATCTGCTCGTCCAGGACACGACGAGCGGGCGCGCCGGATTCGGCGTTCTGCTCGACATCTCCGGCAGCATGAGCGGCCGCGATCTCGCGGTCTGCGCGATTGCCGTCGTGATGCTCCTCGGACGCCTGAAGCCGGAGGAGCTCGCGCTCGCGCTGTTCGAGAGCAACACGCACGTCGTCAAGGGCTTCGCGTCGACGCGCGATCTCGACGAGGTGGCCGACGAGCTCCTCGAAATGCGTGCGACCGGCGGCACGTGTGTCGATGCCGCATTGCGCTTCTTGATCGACGAGTTCTCGTCGCAGAGCGAACAGGAGCGTCGCGTGATGTTCCTGCTCTCCGACTTCTGCTTCTTCGAGTCCGTGGACGACCTCTCTCCGCTACTCGGTGAGCTGCGCGAGCTCGACGTCCGGTTCATCGGCGCGGGCCACGGCCACGTCGCGAAGGAGATGGCCTCCCTGTTCGCGACGCGGCTCGAGGGTCAGGTGACGAAGATCCCGTCGCTCGCGAAGCTCCCCGACATGCTGCTCGGCGCCCTTGGCTGGATCGCCTAGGGCGATCAGAACTGGTATCCGACGCGCGCGCTCGCTTCCCAGGTGTCCATGTCCAGGAACGCGCCCGACGCGAGGAGTGCCTCGCCGTTGACCGTGGGAGTACTGGCGACCTTAAGGTCCTCTCCGAGCGCGGGGCGGTACGTGAACCGTGCGTCGAAGAGCAAGTTGAGCGGGCCCTTCCACGACGCGCCGCCACCGAGCGGGATGACGAGAATGTCATCGCTGTCGTTCATGCCGAAGTCGGCGAGCGTCACGTTATTGCTGACCGAGAAGTGCGTCCAGCCGATGCCGGCGATGACGTACGGCTGGACTACCAGCTCGTGGAAGATGTTGACGCGCGCAGCGACCTCGACGCCGTTTCCGACGAGGGTCGAGCTGAGCTGCGGCCCGAACGCCGGCTCGATGCTGCTCGCACGACCGACGTAGGCGACCTCCATGCCGAGCGGCTTGTTCAGGCCGACGTAGCCACGAACCTCCCACGTGCCCGCCAGGCCGGTGACATTGCGCAGCTGGCGATCGAACCAGTCCGACGCACCGCCGCCGGCGCTGATGCCGAGGCCGTACTCCCTCGCCTCGTATCCCATGCCCATTTGCTCGCCTTCCGGCGGCGGGGGCGGCTCGGTGTACGGCGCTTGTGCCTGCGGTTGCGGGGCTGTCTGCGCCTGCGGCTGCGCTTGTTTCTTCTGCGGGCAGTCTTCCGGGATGTTCTCGCCGCACGTGTTCGCGCCCGACACGGGTGGATCGTCGTCGGCCTGCGCTCGTCCGATGCCTCCAATCGAGATGGTGGCCACGATGCATGCCGCCGCACTCCAGAGGCCCTGTACCTGATGCTTCATGACACTCACTCCTTTGGGACCGACCGATGAGCATCGGACATGCCGAATCCGTCAGCGTCGCGATCTTGGCCATATGACCGTATGCACGCGCTGCTGTTGTGTGATCACCGGTAGCGAGTAGAACGGACGGTGGTCGTACGCGGCACTGGTCCGCGTGCTTTGTCTTCTCGGCGCGCGCCGGGAGCATCACGACACGGTCATTCACAAGGCGCCGGCTCCCGACAACGGAGTAGCTACAGATATGCCGGCGTGACACACACCGATCCGCGAACTGTCGTGAAGCTGGCGAAGACTATTCGCACGCGCCTTGCTTCGGTGCGCCGGCCATGCAGCTCAGGCGGGGATGGTCGAGGGAAGTCGTCGCATTCGCAATCGCTGCCGCGAGTGGCGCATGTGCAGAGAGTGATGACGTAGGAGCGGTCGAGTCGGCGGTAACGGCGACATTCCAGACGGGCGTCGACGAGTACGTCGGCACGCTCGATGGCGAGATCTCGAATCGCGGCGGTCCAAATGGCTCGACGGATATGGACTCGCCGACCGCGCGAATCATGCGGAGCAAGCATCCTGCGAACGAGTACGCAGCGCTGGTGAAGTTCACGAACCTGTCGCTGCCGCCGGGAGCCATCGTGACATCGGCAGCACTCACGCTGACATTCGACGATGACCTCGGCGGCCACTCGGTACGCGGCTACTACGTGAGCCGCGGCTGGAACGGGTCGCATGTTGGCTGGGGACTTCGCGATACCGGCATGTGGTGGAACACGCCGGGCGCGAAGGGCATGGGAACGGATGTGATCGCGGCGCCGGCGTTCGTCGATGCTGATTGGAGTGGCGCGGGAACGGTGCGAAGAACGTACGCGCTCGATGTGGAGAAGGTGCAGAAGTGGATCGATGACCCGTCGACGAATCGCGGCGTCCTCCTGTCCAACAACGTTCAGCCATCGAACGGATCGCTGCGGATGCACACGGCCGAGAGTGTCGCGAGCGAGAACCGGCCGCAGCTGACGATCCAGTACACGGTCAGTGATGGGGCGGTGATCACGCTGGCGGCGTCTGCGCATCCTCGGATCTGGATGGATGCACAGGTGCTGCAGCGCATGCGTGACCGCGCGATGGCCGCGGATGCGCGATGGGTCGCGCTGCGGGCCGTGTGCAACAGCTACCTCCCCGGTGTCGTGCGGGCGCCGAACCCGGTGAAGTGTCAGGACAGCTGCAGCGGATCGACGATCTGCTGCGGCTTCCAGGGCGAGAGCTACTACCCCGCGTTGCTGAACCTCGGGCTCTGCTACCAGATCGGGCGACGGTTGACGCCGGCAGATCCGTCGACGACGGCGTGGGCGCAGAAGGGCGCGGCGGTCCTCGCGCAGATGGTGACGTTCACGAACTAC
>JABFXX010000693.1 GCA_013368795.1 Kofleriaceae bacterium | reverse complement strand
GAGACGGTCGAGCTGGCGCGCGGCCTCTACGCGACCTTCGGGATGCCGGCGCGAATCTGAGGAGCTTTGCGAGGTTAGCGGCTCGGCCGGTTCCCTAGCGGGATCGGACGCCCGTAGGGTGCGTCAATTCACCCGACTCCCAAGAGGACGGAGATTTGCATCTTATGCGGATGATGAAGTGGCTGCGTCGCTTGTTGAAGGGCCTGGCCTTCCTGGTTGTCTTGCTTCTCGTGATGCAGCTCGTTCCGTACGGCCGCAACCACACGAACCCGCCCGTGATCGCGGAACCGCACTGGGACTCGCCGCGGACGCGCGAGCTCGCCAAGCGCGCGTGCTTCGACTGCCACAGCAACGAGACGCGGTGGCCGTGGTACTCGCATGTCGCGCCGCTGTCGTGGGTCGTCCAGCGCGACGTCGATATCGGTCGCAGCGTCATGAACTTCTCCGAGTGGACGGAGCGTGACTACGAGCTGTCGAAGGAGGCGGGCACGTCGGTGATCCGTCGCGACATGCCGCTCTTGAAGTACCGCTGGCTGCACCCCGAGTCGCACCTGACGGACGACGAGATCGTCGAGCTCGCGCGCGGTCTGTACGCGACGTTCGGCATTCCGTCGAAGATCTGACCAGCGGGAGCCGCGTACGCGCGCGGCGCCAATCGGCGCTCGTCGAGGCGCTTGCTAGCTTTCGCCATGCCGCGTGCACTGGCGATCGTGTGTGGCGTGTGGGCTGTCGCGAGCTGCTCGACGTCGCAAGTTCAACCTTCGGAACCGTCGGGCACCGCGGAGCCGACCGCGGTCGCTTCTGCGCAGCCCGCGATCGCGTCGACGATCGTCGTGCGCGAGGACAAATATCCGCGCCACGACGTGTTCTTCGCGAATGGCGTGCAGAGCATTCCCGAGGTCGCATATGCAAAGCCGCTCGGCTTTCGGCCGCTGACGCTCGACCTGTACCTGCCGCCGAAGAGCAGGCCGCATCCGGTCACCGGGTTTCCGCTCGTCATCTACGTGCATGGCGGCGCATGGCTCGGCGGCGACAAGCGGCACAGCGGGCCGTTCGTCGACTTCCCGTCGGTGCTCGCGACGCTCGCGGCGCGCGGCTACGTCGTCGCGTCGATCGAGTATCGGTTGAGCGGCGAGTCGAAGTTTCCGGCGCAGGTGCAGGATGTGAAGACGGCGATTCGCTGGCTGCGCCGCCACGCCTCGACGTACAGCATCGATGCGACGCGCGCGCTGGCGTGGGGCGAGTCCGCGGGCGGCCATCTCGCGGCGCTCGCCGCGGTCAGCTGTGGTGCGGCCGGACTCGAGCCGGGCCAGCAAACGCCCAAGGATGCGTCCGACTGCGTCCAGGGGGCGGTGTCCTGGTACGGCACGTTCGACCTGTCGACGATCTCGAAGCAGGCGCGAGAGGCGCACGCGGTGTCGCGCGAGAAGCGCGATGCGCCCGAGTGGCAGCTGCTCGGCTGCTTTGCGGACCAGTGCACCGGCGAGCAGCTGGCGGCGGCGAGCCCGATCCGCTACGTCGATCGCGAGGACCCGCCGATGCTGCTCATCGTCGGCAACGAGGATTCGGTCGTACCCTACACGCAGAGCCTGCAGATGAGCGCGCAGCTCGACAACGCGGGCGTGCACGCGGAGATGGTGACGCTCGCCGGCATCGATCACGGCTTCATCGGCCGCACGCCGGCCGACACGCGCGATGCCGCGCTACAGGCGATGCAGTCGACGTTCCGCTTCATCGACGAGACGATCGGTCGGCCGCCCACGCCGCCGCCGGTGCAACCGGCCTCGGAGGACTGACCTTACCTGTGACGAATGCCGTTGAACGGGCTGCAGGACTCCTGCACGCTCGATGAATGCGGCTGGTAGCGCTCGGGCTCGCGGCGGGAACGATCCTGGTGACGTACGAGCCGGTGTGGGCGTGCAGCCCGCCGCCGTGCTGGGCTGGATACTTCACACCGACGACCGGCACGACGGTGCCGTCGAGCATCCCTGCGCTGTACTGGCAGCCGCTGCGCGGGTCGCAGACCGGCGGCAATGATGTCCGGCAGGTCACGCTCGTGTCGACGGCGGCTCCGGACGCGCCGCTGCTGTTCACCGCGACGAAGATCTCGGGCACCGACGCATATCTGATCGTGCCGACGCAGCCGCTCGTCGAGGGTATGACGTACACGCTCGGCGACGCGAACACGTGCGCCGCCGCGCCGGAGTATCCGGCGGCGCCGTCGTCGGTGTTCCTCGTCGGGCCAGCGGCGCCGATGCCGTCGACGCTCGGCACGGTGACCGTCACCGACGGCGAGGTCGCGACGCTGAACGTTCCGACCTCCAGCGGCTCCTGCACGTTCGACGTGCAGGCCGACCGCGCGACGCTGTCGCTCGAGCTCTCCGCCGATGCGCTGCCGTGGCGCGACGCGCTCCACATCGAGACGCTCGTCGACGGCCAGCCGTGGGAGTCGCGCACGCTCGTCTATCGCGTGTGCCACTCCGACGATCCGGGCGCTGCGACCGGGCTCGCGGCGGGCTCGCACGAAGTATCGATGCGCGCGACGCTGCCCGGCACGGACATCGTGCTCGCGACCGCCGCGGTGACGTTCTCACTCGATTGCCCGGGCGATCCGGCGGAGCCGGACGACACCTCGCCGAGCGAGGACGGTGGCTGCTCGACGAGCGGTGGCGCCGGCGGCCTCGTGCTGCTCGCCGCGCTCGGGCTCGTGCGCCGTCGCCGCTACGTGTGATTGCGCTCGATGCGCGAGCGCCGGCCGGTGAGCTTGCGGAGCCCGACGTAGAACACGGGCGTCAGCACGAGGCCGAATAGCGTCACGCCGATCATGCCGGCGAACACGGTGACGCCCATCGCGCGGCGGATCTCGGCGCCCGGCCCGTGCGACAGCATGAGCGGCACGACGCCGGCGATGAACGCGAGCGACGTCATCACGATCGGCCGCAGGCGGAGCCGGCAGGCCTCGACGGCGGCATCGATCGTCGACCGACCTTGTTGCTCGAGCTCGCGTGCGAACTCGACGATCAGGATCGCGTTCTTGGTCGCGAGGCCCATCAGCACGACAAGGCCGATCTGCACGAACACGTTGCGATCGCCGCCCGCATAGTGGACGCCGACCAGGGCAGCGAGAATGCAGAGTGGAACGATCAGCATGATCGCGAGCGGCATCACCCAGCTCTCGTAGAGTGCGGCGAGCACGAGGAACACGAGCAGGATCGCGAGCGGGAACACGACGAGGTTCGCGCCGCCTTCGCTGACCTGCTGGAAGCTGAGATCGGTCCACTCGTACGAGAAGCCCGGTGGCAGCGCCTTCGCGGCCTCCTGCACCGCAGTGATCGCCTCCGCCGAGGACATCTTGGTCGGATCGGCCTGGCCGACGAGATCGGCGGCGGGGAAGCCGTTGTAGCGCACGACCGGATCGGGACCGAAGGCCGGCTTGACCTGCACGACGCTGCCGACCGGGACGAGGTCGCCGGAGGCGTTGCGAGTGCGTAGCTCGCCGATCTGTTCCGCGTGCTCGCGATACGGCGCGTCCGCCTGCGCGATGACCTGGTACGTGCGGCCAAATCGGCTGAAGTCGTTGACGTATGCCGAGCCGAGATAAACCTGCAGCGTCTCGAACAGCTCGGTCAGCGCGATCCCCTCGGTCTTGGCCTTCGTGCGATCGATCGCGAGGTCGAGCTGCGGGACATTGGGCTGGTAGGTCGTGAACGGCGGGAACATGCCCTTCGTCCCGGCGACCTTGCCCTGCAAGGCGCCGATCGCGGCCGCGAGCTCGACGTCACCGCGGTCGGCGCGGTCCTCGACGAAGACCGAGAAGCCTGCACCGGTGCCGAGACCGAGCACGGGCGGCGGCATGATCGCGAACGCGAAGCCGTCGGTGATGCCACCGAACTTCATGTTGAGCTCGCCCGCGATCTGCTCGGCGGTGCGGCGATGGCCCGCCGGCGTGAGTGTGAAGAAGATGACCGCGGAGTTCGGCGTGTTCGTGAAGTGCACGCCGTTGAGGCCGGGGAACGCGATCGCGTGCGCGACACCATCGGTCGCGAGCGCGCGCGCACTGGCCTCGCGGACGACGCGCTCGGTACGATCGAGCGAGGCGCCGGCGGGCAAATTCACGATCCCGATCAGGTACATCTTGTCCTGCACGGGCACGAAGCCCGCCGGCACGGTGCGGAACATGAACACGGCGAGCACGATCGTCACCGCGTAGATCGCGAATGACGGCTTGCGGTAGCGGACCGCCGCGCCGACGACGCGGGTGTAGCCGCGGCCGCCGTACTGGAACCCGCGATCGAACCGCCGGAAGAACCAGCCGAACAAAAAGTCGATGGCCCTCGTCGGAACGTCGCGTGGCGCACCGTGGCCTCGCAGGAGGCGCGCGGCGAGCGCGGGCGACAGCGTCAGCGAGTTGATCGCCGAGATGACGGTCGAGATCGCGATCGTCGCGGCGAACTGGCGGAAGAACTGGCCGGTGATGCCCGACATGAACGTCATCGGCACGAACACCGCGCACAGCACGAGCGCGATCGCGATGATCGGACCCGAGACTTCGCGCATTGCCTGATGCGCAGCGGCCTTCGGGTCGAGCCCGGCCTCGATATTGCGCTCGACGTTCTCGACCACGACGATCGCGTCGTCGACGACGATGCCGATCGCGAGCACGAGGCCGAACAGCGTGAGCGTGTTGATCGTGAAGCCGAGTGCGAGGAGCACCGCGAACGTGCCGACGATCGACACCGGCACCGCGAGCAGCGGGATGACGGATGCGCGCCAGGTCTGGAGGAACAGGATCACGACGAGAACAACGAGCAGCGCGGCCTCGAACAGCGTGTGGACGACCGACGAGATCGACTCCTCCACGAACACGGTCGGGTCGTAGGCGACGTCCCACGTCAGCCCCTGCGGGAACGCCTGCGCGAGCTCGGCCATGCGCGCCCGAACGCGATGCGACAGCTCGACGACGTTCGAACCCGGTGCCTGGAAGATGCCGATGCCGACCGCCGTCTGGTTGTCGAGCAGCGAGCGCAGCGAGTACGTGCTCGCGCCGAGCTCGACGCGCGCGACGTCGCCAAGGCGCGTCAGCTGGCCGTACTCGCCGACGCGGATGACGATCTGGCGGAACTCGTCCTCGGTGACGAGGCGGCCTTGCGCGTTGATCGACAGCAGGAAGTCGGCGGGTTTGGGCGTCGGTGGCGCGCCGAGCTGACCGGCCGAGACCTGGACGTTCTGATCGCGAATCGCGCGGACGACGTCACCGGCGGTGAGGCCGCGTGCGGCGACCTTGTTCGGATCGAGCCAGACGCGCATCGCGTAGTCGCCGGCGCCGAACGCGACCGCATCACCGACGCCGGGGATGCGTCGCAGCTCGTCGATGATGTGCAGCGCGGCGTAGTTGCGCTGGTAGACCGAGTCGTAGCGCTTGTCGGGCGAGATCAGGTGAACGACGAGCGAGAGGTTCGACGACTGCTTCTGGGTGGCAACGCCTTGTCTACGGACGTCCTCGGGCAAGCGCGCGAGCGCCTGCGAGACGCGGTTCTGGACCTGGACCTGCGCGTCGTCGGCGTTGGTGCCGGGCTGGAACGTCACGGTCAGGATCAGCGAGCCGTCGCTCGACGCGACGGACTTCATGTACATCATGTGCTCGACGCCGTTGATCGCTTGCTCGAGCGGCGCGGCGACCGTCTCGGCGAGGACCTTCGGGTTCGCACCCGGATAGAACGCGCGCACCTGGACCTGCGGCGGCACGACCTCCGGGTATTCGCTGACCGGCAGCAGCGGGATCGAGATCGCGCCGGCGGTGAAGATGATGATCGAGAGAACGGCCGCGAAGATCGGCCGCTCGACGAAGAAGCGAGAGAGGTTCATGGCACCTTGACCGCTGCGGTTTCGGGTTTCGCCGCCGTCGCCTTGCTCCCCGGGAACACCTTCTGGATGCCGCTGACGATGACCGCGTCGCCGGCCTTCAGGCCTTCGGTGACGACGCGCTTGCCCTCGAACATGCGGCCGAGCTTGAGGTCGCGGCGCTCGACCGTGTCGCCGGCGAGGACGTAGACGTATTTGCGATCCTGATCGGTCAGCACGGCCTTGTCGTCGACGAGTGCGGCTTCGATCGCGTCGCTCTCGGGAATCCGCACGCGCGCGTAGAGGCCCGGCGTCAGGCGCTTGTCGTGATTGGGCACGACCGCGCGCACGACGACAGTACCGGTCGCCGCGTCGACGCGATTGTCGACGTAGTCGACCGTGCCCTCGTGCGGGAACCCTGTCTCGTCGGCGAGTCCGAACGCGACCGGCGACTGCGCCGCGCGCGACACGTAGCGCAGGTACATCTGCTCGTCGCCGGTGAAGTACACGTACGCCGGATCGAGCGAGACGAGCTTCGTCAGCGTCGTCGTCGGGCCGGCGGCGACGTAGTCACCGACGTGCACGTTCGCGAGGCCAGTGCGCCCAGCAAACGGCGCGCGCACCTGCGTGAACTCGAGGTCGAGGCGCGCGAGCTGGAGCGCCGCCTGCGCTGCCTGCAGCTCGGCCTCGGCTTGCGCGGCAGTCGCCGCGGTCGTGTCGCGCTCGGCGCGCGCGATCGCGTTCGCCTCGAGGAGCTTCTCGGCGCGGCCGGCCTCGAGCTTCGCGAGCTCGACACGCGACTTCGCGCGGGCGACCTCGGCCGTCGCCTTCGCGAACGCCGCCTGATACGGGCGAGGATCGATCGTGAACAGCACGGTGCCGGCTGCGACGTCGGCGCCCTCGCGATAGCGAACGGCGGTGACGTAGCCGGAGACGCGCGGACGGATGTCGACGTGCTGGACCGCTTCGATGCGGCCCGTGAGCTCGTTGGAGGGTTTGATCTTCTGCAACTCGACGACGGACACGCCGACGGCCGTCGGCGGAGGCGCGACGGGCGCGGGTGAGGATTCGCTGGACCGGCACGCAGCGGCCGCGGAGACAAGCAGCAGCGCGCGTGCTACAGGAAGTGGAGGCATCCTCCGCTGTATACGGAGGCGTCCTCCGGTTGGCAAGCAAGCCAATATCGATTTCTCCTATGTCCACACCCCGCCCACTTCGAGTCGACGCCAAGCGCAACTACGACCATCTGATCGAGGCCGCTGAAGCCGAGTTCGAGAAGCACGGTGCAGAGGCGTCGCTCGAGGCGATCGCCAAACGGGCAGGTGTCGGGATCGGAACGCTCTACCGTCACTTCCCGACGCGCGACGATCTGATCGCGAAGGTCGTCAGCTCGGGTACCGAGGCGATCTGCGCGCTCGGTCGAGAGCTGCTCGATGATCCGTTGCCCGCCGACGCGCTCCATCGCTGGCTGCTCGAGCTCGTCGCGCACCAGACCACGTATCGCGGGCTGACGGCGGCGCTCGCGAACGGCTACGTCAAGGAATCGAACAGCGAGCTGTGCGTGACCTGCGACCACATCGCGAAGGCGGGTGCGGCGCTGCTCGAGCGTGCGCAGGCTGCCGGCGAGATCCGTCGCGATGCCGAGGTGCGCGAGCTGATCCTGACCGCACACTCCGCAGCCTGGATCGCCGAGCAGACGAAGGATCCGGGTGCGGTCGATCGCCTGCTCGGGATCCTGTTCGACGGTCTCCGGGTGATCGATGCGCGACCGTCCGCGCGCAAGCGCAAGCGACCCTCCTAGAGGTTCAGCTCTTTCGCGAGTGCGTCCGCGTGATCGATCTGGGTGAGCACCCAGGCGAAGTAGCGGATGTCGACATGGATCGAGCGCGTCAGCGCCGCGTTCCACACGACGTCCGACGACACCGACTCGATGTTGCCGTCGAACAGGAGGCCGACGAGCTCGCCGCGGGCGTTCAGCGTCGGCGAACCCGAGTTGCCGCCCGTCGTGTCGAGGTCGCTGATGAAGCACACCGGCACGCTGCCGAGCGTCGGATCGGCCCACTTGCCCCACTGCTTCTTCTTGATCGCGTCGAGCAGCGCCGGCGGCGAGTCGAACGGGTCCTTGCCGGTGTCCTTCTTCAGGATCTCGGGCGCGGCCGTGAACGCGGCGCCGGGATACTTGGGATCCTCGAAGCGGCGGACCGTGCCGTAGGTGATGCGCAGCGTGCCGTTCGCGTCGGGTGCGAGCGCACCCTCGGCGGAGTCGCGCATCGCCGCACCGAGTGCCGGCGCGAGCAGCGCGGTCTCGGCAGCCTCGCGCTTGTCGGCGGCTTCCTTCTTGCGCCGCTCGGGGGCGAGCGCGAGCGCGAGGTCGATGAACGGATCGTGGAGCTTGCGCAGGTCCGCGGTCGTCGCCGACTTCAGCAGCTTCAGGCGCAGTTCCTCGTCGGTGAGCTTGCTCTTGTAGAGCCGATCGAGCGCGGCATCGATCGCCTTGTCGTCGGTCGCCTTCGTCCCGAGGATCGTCGCGAGCCACGGCCGTTGCGCGGCGGGCAACACGGTCGCCCGCTTCAGGGCCAGCCGGAAGAACGCGCGATCGATCGTCTGGTCGTAGTCGGGCGCGAACTGCTTCTGCGCCGCGACGTGATCGGGCATGTCGCGATCCTGATAACCGAGCTCGCGCTTGGCATCCGGCTTGGGCCGCTCCTCGGCGATGCGGACGAGCGTGTGCGCGACCTTCAGCAGGTCGGAGCCACCCTCGGCGCGCGAGCGGAGGCTATCTGCGATCGCGACCTGGCGATGGTGCTCCTGGATCTTCTCGAGCTTCGCGACGGCGGCGCGCGCAGCCTCGTGACCCGGCATCGCGAGATACGCGGTGAGCTTGTCGGCGGCGGCCTTCTTCTTCGCGAGCGCGTCGCCTTTCTTCAGGCCGTCGAGCGTGCCCTCGTAGTTCTCGAGACCGTTCTGGATGCCTTGCTTCGCGACGCCCGCCTTGATCGCCGTGTTGCCGCCGAGCTTCATCAGCTCGCTGGCGAGCTCGTACGACGCCTTCAGGCGCTCGATCGTCCACGGATACCAGGTCTCGATGTCCCACTTCGTCTCGGCGTACGTGTCGAGCCGCGACGTCCTGCCGGGATACCCGGCGACCATCACTAGGTCGTGCTCGCTGAGCGGCGCGCGCGCGATCTTCAGGAAGTGCTTCGGGTGATACGGCACGTTGTCCGGCGAGAAGTCGGCCGGCTTGCCGTCCTTGCCGATGTACGCGCGCATCAGCGAGAAGTCGCCCGTGTGGCGCGGCCACGCCCAGTTGTCGATCTCGCCGCCGTAGTTGCCGATCGCGCGATGCGGCGCCCACACGAGGCGGATGTCGCGCAGCTCGAGATACTCGGTCAGCGTGTACTCGGCACCGTGATAGGTCTTCGTCACCTCGCACTTGATGCCGGGACGATCCTTCTCGCACGCGGCGACGAGCGCCTTGTAGCGTGACTCGATCTCGGCATAGCGCTTCGTCGAGTCGGCGATCTTCGACAGGTTGTCGAGCACGTCGTGCGTGACATCGCGGAAGCCCTGCGCGACGTAAATGTGCTGCGCGGGACCGGCCGTCTTCTCCTCGGCGCGCGTCCTCGCGAGGAATCCGTTCTCGACGTAGTTCGCGTCCTTCGTCGAGTTCACATCGAGCGCACCCTGCGCGCAGTGATGGTTCGTGATGATGAGGCCGTCGGGTGACACGAACGAGCCCGTGCAGAACCCGAGGCTGACGACCGCGCCCATCGGATCGGCGAGCGGATCGCTGAGCGACTTGATATCGAACTCCGCGCCGAGCGATTTCAGCGTCTCGACCTGCGATGGCAGCGCGAGCTGCTGTGGCAGCCACATGCCGCCCGGGTTCTCGAACTTCGTCCTCGCGGCGAGGTTCGGATCCGGCTTCGCGGGCGCGTGCGCCGCGGGCGTCGGCTCGGGCGCAGCGGGGGCAGGCGAGGGCGGCGATGCGGGCTTCGGTGCAGAGGAGCTGCAAGCAGCGACGACGAGGCCGCCGGCGAGGACAAGGCGCATGCGTCCGTATATCGCGGGTTCAGCGCTTGCGCAGCCATTCGCGCGGATAGACCGCGGCGGCGATGCATGCTGCGAGCTCGGGCGCGACCGCGAGCGGGCCGAAGAAGATCGCGAACAGGACCATCGCCCCGACGGTCATGTTGATGAGCTGCTGGCCGCGCACCTGGAGCACGCCGTAGAGCACGAGCGGCCGCTCCGGGAATTGCCGAGCCCACGCGATCACCAGCATGTCGGGCACCGCCCAGCCGCCAAGATGTGCACCGTGGCCGCCGACGAGTGCGGTCAAGAGGCACGTCACGACCGCCGCAGTGACGAGGATCTGCGAGGCGAACCGGACGAGCCGGCGCTCGCCCCAGGTATGCGCGAGGTCGCTGCCGAATCGATAGATGAACACGCACGTGACGACGAGCGAGATCGGTCCCGGCTCGACGAATGGCCACGTCACCAGACGCCAGACCTCGCCGCGAAAGATCCGCGACGGTTCGAGCGCGGTCCAGCGTGCGAGCCAGCCGCCGTCGAGCGCCGATACGATCGAGGCGCCGAGCGTGATGAGGATCCAGTTCGAGACGAGCTTGCTCGAGCCCAGCCGCGGCAGCATGCCGGCGACGATACGCTACTTCACCGAGTAGCGGAGCACCGTCTCGAGGCGCAGGTAGTCGGCGCCTTGCTTCAGGTCGTCGGCGAGCTGGACACCGATGTCGAGCTTGTCGTGCGTGTAGAACGCGCCGAGCGCGAGCGGAATGAAGTCGGCGAAGATCAGCGCGGTCTGCGTGTTGGCAAGGCGGATGTGCGCGAAGTCGAGGCTCGCGAACGCGTAGATGTTTGGCTTCACCTGCAGGCCGATGCCGATCGGCACCTCGATCGCCGTCGCGCCCGCGTTGTTGAGACCGATCTGGACCTGATAGCCGAACGGCGGCAGCGCGAGCGACTGGTTCGACAGGCTTGTTGCCGCCGACGGCAGTGCCGGCAGGCCGGTGAAGATCGAGACCTTCGGGGTCGCACGATAGCGTGCCCAGGCGCCGAGCTGCAGGGACGCCTTCGTGGTCGTCGTTGTCGTCATCGTCACCGCGTTCGCGGTCTCGAAGAAGTCGAAGCCGAGGTTGGCGGCGATCGCGACGTCGATCTTCGCGGAGTGCTTGGCGGCGTACGCGACGTGGAACGCGAGCGGGCCCTTGACCGTTCCGGGATTGATCGACAGCCGGTAGTCGGCGCCGACCTCCGCGTTCTTGCCAATGCCGTACGCGACACCGAGCGCGAGCGCCTCCGACGTCGACGAGACCGTCGTGCCGGCCATTGCACCGGGCAGCGTGAGCGTCTGCAGGCCGAGGCCGCCGTGCACCTCGAGCTGCTTGGCCGCGACCGTGAGCGGGCGATCATTGATCGGCGACGCCTTCGGTGCGGCCACAGGCTCGGGCTCCTCGTCGCGAACGGGCGGACCCGCAGCGAGGGGATCGTCCTCGACGCTCGCGACGCGCGTCGACGATTCCTCGTCATCCTCCTCGTCCTCCTCGTCGTCGCCCTCCATCTCGATCAGGTTTTCGTCGACCTCTTTCTTCGAAGCCTTCGCGACCTTCTTCGGTGGCGCCTCGTCCTCGTCTTCGGTGTCTTCCTCGTCGGCGACGTCCTCGTCTTCGTTCGCCTTCGCGGCACGCGCTTCCTGGGCCTTGCGCGCGTTCTCGGCCTTCGCTTCCTTGGCGGCGCGGAGCTTTTCGGCCTTCGCTTCCTTGGCGGCGCGGAGCTTTTCGGCCTTCGCTGCCTTCGCGGCGCGGAGCTTCTCGGCCTTCGCTTCCTTGGCGGCGCGTGCCTTCGCGGCGCGTGCTTGCTTCGCCTCGCGTGCCTTCTCCGCGCGTGCGGCCTTCGCCTCGGCCTCTGCTTCCTCGCGCTCGGCGCGCTCCTCCGCGTCCTCTTCCTCGCGGCCGCGGCCGCCTCGAGCCTTGGCGCGTGCGCGCTCGTCGCGAGCCATGCGCGCTTCGCGGTCTTCGCGGCCGGAGCCGATACCGGCTTCCTCGCGGCGCCGGTTCTGGCTGCGACGGTTCACGCGCTCGCGCTCGGGCTTCGCGGGACGCTCCTCGACGGGCTCGTCTTCTTCCTCGTCGGCAGCCGCGACCTCTTCGGGCTCCGGCTCGACGACCTTCTTCTGCTTCTTCGCCTGCTTCTTTGGCTTCGCCTTCGGCGGCGGCGCGGCGGCCTCTTCGGCTTCTGCGACCACCTCGTCTGCGGAAGGCTCCTCGTCCGCGGTCTTCTCTTCGGCCGGCTCTTCCTCGCCGGCGACTTCGCGATCGTCCTCGTCGGTGATCGCGAACTCGTCGGGATCGACTTCGTCGTCCTTCGCCGATGCCGATGCGCGCGGCTCTTCGACCTTGGCCGGCGTGCCACCACACGCGACGAGCAGCGTGGAAGCGAGCAGCCAGGCGATCCGCCGTCGACCAGTCGAGAACATGGACTCACCACTATCCTCGGCGGGTTGGGCCCGAGTCTCAAGCGTGTTCGTTAACAGCTGCCGTCATGGACTGCACTTCTCGAATATCCGTGTAAGGACGGTTGGGTTTGCTGCGAGCTGCATACCAGCAAGCTCGTTCATCGTGAACGCGCACTGCCGTACGCGCCGGCTGTGCCGATGCGCTGATCGGAAACGCGGCTTTCTACATAGGTGAAGGCTGGGGAACGCGCTTTCGAGGGCAGGGGCACGTCGTCGTGGTCGCACGCTCCGAAGGATTTGTACGGCACGCCCGATGCTGAGGGTTCCTGGCCAGGAGGTATTTGAATGCCGACTTTCAATCGACTGCATGGTGTCCTCGCGACATGCGTGCTGGTGGCTGCAGCCAGCTCCGCATACGCGGACGACGACCCAACTCTGACCGACGGACCAGCAGAGAGCGCGAAGTGTGAACAGATTCCGGCGGACTGCCCGAGCTCGACGCAGACAACGACACAGACCGAGACCACCACGGCGCCTGCACCGCAGGCGACGCCTCCACCGCCGATGGCGATGGAGGAGCCGAGATACGAGCGGCCGTGGTACGACCAGCTGGGCTTCGGCCTGACGCTCGGCGGTGGTGTCGACGACTTCGTCGGCGACGCGTTCCGCAGCACCACGAACATCGGTGGTGGCTGGTTCGTGCGCTTCATCGCCGGTACCCGCTCGTGGCTCGCGCTCGAGGCGTCGTATATCGGCTCGGCGCAGTCCATCAACGCGATCGGCCTCAGCAACAACGCCGTTCTCGTCGGTAACGGTATCGAAGGCGCGCTTCGGTTCAACCTGAACGTGGTGCCCAATCGCTACGTGCAGCCGTTCCTCTACGGCGGCGTCGCGTGGCGTCACTACGACCTGTCGAACGTCTCGATCAACGTGTCCGACGTCAACGACTCGGACGACGTGGTCGAGGTGCCCGTGGGCATCGGTCTCGGTGGCTACATCGGTGGCTTCATGGCTGACGTCCGCGGCGAGTATCGCGGCGCGTGGGGTAACAACCTGATCCCCGCGTTCGCTGGCGATAACGACGGCGCGATCATCGGCTCGATGGACCGCTGGGCGGTGCAAGGCTCGCTCGGTATGGAGTTCTGAACCTGTTCGTCTGTAACCCGATGCCGCCGTCTTGACCGACGGCGGCATCGTTGTATCCGGGTGCTGACTACGTTGCTTCGCGTACGTGCGCTGTCGCGTGCACCCGGATGCGATCGGTGTGCTCCTGCGGGCATGACGATTGCTCCTCTGCTGGAACGGTGACCTCGCACAAACAAAAGGTAGTCATCATGAGGCATCCATTCCTGGCGTCCGCGCTGACACTACTGATCGGTAGTGGGGCCGCGTACGCGCAAACTGCCGACACATACAATCAACAGCAACAGACGCCCTCGACTCAACAACAGCAAACGACGTCGACCCACAAGACGAAGACGAAGACGAAGACGACGCCGATGGGCCAGACCGCTTCCGTTGAAAACGTGGACACGTTCTTCAAGACGAACTCGGCGAAGCTCAGTGAGAGTGCGACGACGGACCTGACAGCGCTCGCCGACTGGGCGAAGTGCGATACGCGCAACGCGATCATCCTCGAGGGTTCCGCCGATCCGAGAGGCACACAGCTGCACAACATGCGGCTGTCGGGCGAGCGCGCGGCGGCGGTCCGTCAGAAGCTGATCGACCTCGGCGTTCCGTCGCAACGGATCGTCGTCCAGGTGTTCGGCAAGAACCGGCGCGAGGGCTCTTTCGCGCACCAGCGCCGCGTGACGGCGCGTGCGGCGCAGACCCCGGTCTCGCCGCAGGACCTGCAGGGCTGAACGCGCCACTGCTGCAACTGACAACAAGCTGATGGGAAACCCATCGGTGACGACCTGAGCTGCGTCGTCGGTGCAGCACGCCATCCTGACACCCGGACCAATCCTCCGGGCCGCGACGGAGTAGCGCCCGGCGCGGGCGATGGTGGCGCGCTACACTGACGGCGTGGTGGGTCGCGATTTCCTGAACTGGAGTCGAACGCACGTATTCTGGCGAGGAGCACTGCTGCTCTTCGCGGCCACGATAGCGATCGCGGTGTTCGCGCGAGGTAGAGCCTCGCCCGCACCGCCGACGCGCGTTGCGATTCGCGTCATGTGCGCCGATGCGGCGACGTGCTCGCTCGTCGAACGCGTGTCGCTCGACGTGTGGAGCGAGGAGCAAGGCCCCGGCCTTCCGCTCGACGTCGTCGTGACGCGCGATGGCCTCGCCGAGCTCGCCGCCGCTGGCATTCACTGGGACGTCCTCGTCGCAGACATCGACGCGGTCGCTCGCGCCGAGCACGCGCGCCTGGCGCAACCGGTCGCGGCGCGGCCTGCAGACTGGTTTGCCGAGTATCGCGACTACACCGCGATCAGCGGCCACCTGCGCGAGCTCGCCGAGCTCGCACCCGATCGCGCGAGCATGCATCCGATCGGCGCCACGCTCGAAGGCAGGCCGATCTGGGCGCTGCGGATCGGTGGCGCAACGGCTCGCACCCCGATGCTCGTCAACGGCACCCAGCACGCGCGCGAGTGGATCGCGTCGATGGTGACCACGTGCGTCGCCGACCGTCTCGTCCGCGACTACGATCGCGATCCGAAGGTACGTGCGTTCGTCGACTCGACGGCGCTGTGGGTCGTACCGGTCGTCAACCCGGACGGCTATCAGTACTCGTGGAGTAGCGATCGCTACTGGCGCAAGAACCGCCGCGACCGGTTCGGCGTCGATCTCAATCGCAACTTCTCCGTCGCGTGGGGCGGCGCGGGCTCGAGCCGCAGCGAGCGGTCGCAGACCTATCGCGGTGCGTACGCGTTCAGCGAGCCGGAGACTGCCGCGCTGCGCGATCTCGCGCTCCGCGAGCGCATCACCGCGCACGTGGACTTTCACTCGTACGGTCAGCTCGTGCTCTATCCGTGGGGCCACAGCAATACGGCGGCGCCCGACAGGGCGAAGCTCGCGGCAATCGGCGACCGCATGGCGTCGGCAATCTTCGCCCAGCACGGCGCCCGCTACGCGCTCCAGACCGGCTTCGACCTCTACGCCGCGTCCGGCATCATGACCGACTGGATGTACGGCGCAGCCGGTGCGCTGTCGTACACGATCGAGCTGCGTCCCAAGGGCGGCGCCGGGTTCGTGCTGCCGCCCTCCGAAATCCGCCCGACCTGCGACGAGGGCCTCGCCGCCGTGCTCGCACTCCGCGGGTCCATCGGCAACTGACGCGCGCCGGCGCACGCAGTGCATACGTAATGGTCGCCGGTCCGCTCGGCGCGTGTCAGCCTTCAGTGTGAGCCGTACTCTCAAGCTCACTCTCGTCGCCGTTCCGATCGTCGTATCCCTCGTGGTGGCGATCGCGTATCTGCCGGTCTCTCGCTGGCTTGCCGACTTCGTCGAGTGGGATCGCCACCTCGGCGTCGAGGGCGTCGTCGTCTACGCGCTCATCTTCGTGGCGCTCGGCCTCGCGCTCGTGCCTAACACGCCGCTCTACATCGGCGCCGGGCTGCTCTACGGCACGTTCTGGGGCGGCGTGATGACCACGCTGCTCGGCGTCATCATCGAGCTCGGCACGGTCGTCATGCTCCGCACGAGCGTGCGCCCGTGGGTCGAACACAAGCTCGCGCGCCGCGACCTGCTCGGTGCGCTGCAACGCAGTGTCGAGCGCGACGGGTTCTGGATCCTGCTGCTCCTCCGCTTCTCGCCGCTCGTGCCGTTCGGCCTGCTCAACTACGTACTCGCGCTGATGCAGGTGCCAATGTGGAAGCGCGTGCTCACGAACATCCTCGGGATGTTTCCGTGCTGCCTGATGTTCGCGTACCTCGGCACGCTGCTCTCCGGTACCGCACGTATCGCGACCGCCGATCCACCGCCTACCTGGAAGTACCTCGCGATCATTGCCGGGCTCGCGACCGCGATCATCGCCGGCCTGCTCGCCGCTCGCGCGACGCGCGCCCAGCGCGCCTAGCCTATTGCAGCCGGGCCTCTAGCATCGCCACGATCGCGCCGACCTCCGGGCGTCGCGCCGCCGGGAGATTGCCGTCGCGATCGCACGCAGCACGCAGTCCTCGCACATACGTCAGCGCGGCGGCCGCCTCTGGTGCAACCGGCGCGAGTGCACCGATGATCTCGCCGAGCTCGTCGAGCGTCGGCCGATCGAGGCTCGCCTCGATGAACCGGGTCGGCGGACGCGTGCGCGACTCGCGGACGAAACGTGTCAGCCATCGCGCGGTCGCGGCGATCTTTCCATCGTCGAGCTTGTCGGGGGTGTCCTCGGGCGTGTGATAGACGCGCGACCGGCCGGCACTCAGGAACAGAAACGGGATGCGCTGCTCCCAGAACGGCTCGTAGTCGGAGAGCGGCGGGATGATCTCGGCGTCGGCGGGGCGAACGATCACACCCGGCTCGGCGCGCTTCAGCGACGACACGAGGTCGAACGTGCCCGTGCTGCGCTCCGAGCCGAGCGCGAACAGGGACGCGCCGACGTCGTCGGGAACGCGATCGGGACCGAACCGATGACCGACGAGGTCCATGCAGACCATGAAGTCGATCGGGTCCTGGTTCGCGCGCAGGAACGCCCGCGAGCCCATCGCGCCGGTCGCGAAGTGCGGGGGTTCCTCGCCATCGAACGCCGCGATGATCACGCCACGGCCACTGCGCTCCGCGGCGAGCGCGCGCCCGACCTCGACGAGCACGGCGACCGCCGCGGCATTGTCATCGGCGCCCCAGTAGACGTCCTTGCCGATCGTGCCGAGGTGATCGAAGTGCGCGCCGACGAGGACGTAGCGGTCGATGTCGCCGCGGATCTTCGCGAGCACGTTCGCGCCACCGCATCCGGGGACCGGCTGCTCGTACGGGTCGAGCCCCGCGTCGCGGAACGCTTGCATGACGAGCGCGCGGGCGCGGCGACCTCCCGGCGTTCCGGGGGCTCGACCGGCGCATTCTGGGCTGCACAGGGCTTCGATCAGCGGCCTCATGGACTTACAGCGTAAGCTTATGGTGTAAGTTGTCAAGTGCCACGCAAGCAAGCGCTGACCCGCGACGCGGTCCTCGACGCTGCGGTCGAGCTCCTCGATCGCGACGGCATGGCCGGGCTATCGATGCGCCGGCTCGGCGCGGCGCTCGGCGTCGAGGCGATGTCGCTCTACAACCACGTCCCGAGCAAGGACGCGCTGCTCGACGGCATTCACGAGCGGATCTTGCTCTCGCTCGAGCCTCCGCCGAACGCGCGCACGTGGCAGGCATTCGCGCGCAACCAGGCGCACGCACTGCACCGCGCGCTGCTCGCGCATCCCAACGCGATCCAGCTGTTCGCGACGCGGCCGGCATCGACGCCTGCGGCGATGGCTCACCTCGGCAAGTACCTCGACGTGCTGACGCGCGCCGGATTCAAGCTCGTCGATGCGGTGTCGATCGTCCAGCTCGTCTCGCAGCTCGTCGTCGGCCACGCGATGTGGACGTCGAGCGTCGAGCTGGCGGTGATCGACGAGCGGCCGGCGAACAAGGAGCTCGAGCGTGTGCTCGAGAAGTGGGATCCCGATCGCGAGCTCGAGCTCGGGATCGATGCACTGATCCACGGCTTCGAGCGGCTATTGAGCTGACCCCTTCTGGTACGTGCCGACGAGGACGCCGTGCGCGAGCACGTGACCCTTGATCGCGTTCTCGAAGTCCTGGCGCGTCTGCGGACTGCCCGGCGAGCGATCGAGCGCGAACACGTTGAAGCGATAGCGGTGGCGGCCGCTCGGCGGGCACGGGCCCATGTAGCCGGCCTGGCCCTTCGTGTTCTTGACCGCGATCGCGCCCTCCGGCAGGTCGGCTCCCTTGCGCAGCGACGTCGCCGAGCCGCTCAGGCCCGTGACGAGCCAGTGGAGATAGGTGCCACCCGGCGCGTCCGGATCATCGACGAGGATCGCGATGCTCTTCGTCTCGGGCGGCACGTTCGACCAGGTCAGCGGCGGCGAGATGTCCGCGCCTTCGCACGTGAACTCGCGAGGAATCGCGCCGTTCGCGCGGAACGCTTCCGACGTCACCTGCAGCGTCTGGCCGGCCTTGGGCTCGCGCGAGGGATTCTGAGGAGTCGGCGTTTCGGCGAGCGCGGGCGCCGAGAAGCCGAGGAGGACGACGAGTAGGGGAGTCGTAGTACGCATGACTGCCCACGGTGCAACGCGCGTTCCGAGCCGGTGCGAACGCCAGGCAGTTCGCGGACTTACGAGCGCTTGCAGGGTCGGGGCGCCGAACGCGTGTGTCTGGATATGAGCAACACGAATCAAGTCAGCGTGAAGCTCGCGCCCGCCAAACCCGGGACGCTCGTGAGTCACGCACCGCGCTGGTTCACGCGCCGACCCTCTTCGCTGCGGTGGAAAGCCATCGCCTTACGCGTTCCGTCGGGATCTGATCCACGGAGGTGAGCTTCGCGTGCTTGCCGGTCGAGCCTTCGCCGACGAGCAGGCCGTCCGGATCCTCGTAGGTGCCGGCGGGGCCGGGCAGGATCAAGTTCACGTGCGCCTTGTGCGCGCCGATGGCGACCATCATCTCGCCGCCGACCGCGAAGAACGGCTGGCCCCACTTGAGCGAGGCCTCTGCGGTCGGCGCCGCCTCCATGACGAGATCGCGAAGCACGTCGACGATCTTGCGGAGGTTCGGTGGCTGCTTCGCGAGGAATCCGTCGATCGGCTTGCCGAAGTCGGCGCGAGGTCCGGGCTTCTTCGCCATCGCGGCGGGCTTCTTCTTGGCCGGCTTCTTGGCCGGCTTCTTGGCGACCTTCTTCGCGGCGGGCTTCTTGGCGGCTTTCTTCGACGACTTCTTCGGCTTTGCCATGGGCGCGGTCATCGTAGCAGCACGACGAGCCGCACGACCGAGGCGCCCGCGTGGAGCTTGCTGACGTACGTGTGGTTGCACGTGACGGTCGGGCCTCGCTCGACGACGGCGACCGACCCGGGCACGCACGGGAAGCGGAAGAACACCTGACCGCGCCGGCGGTAGTGGACCTCGGCACCGGGAACGGGCGCCGGCGAGAGGTCGGCGGTGACCTCGACGGGATTGCCGTCCTGGAGCCGGTCGTGGTGAGCGAGCAGGTAGTCGCCGGGGAGAAGGCGGAGCAGCCGCGCCTCGGTGACCGCGAGCGTCGTGCGACCTGTGATGCGCGCGGCGGTCGCGACGAGCGTCGAGAACACCGGCACGAGCGCCGCGCTCGGGGTCTCGAGAGGATCGATATCGTAGCTGCCGCGATCGAGGAGCGCGTAGCGCGCGAATGCCGCGCCGTCGCGGATCTTCGCCGCCGCGTCGCGCGCGACGACATCGGGCACGGTGACGGCGGCACCGAACATCGCGTCGAGCGTCATGCGTAGAACCAGCCTGCGAGCGAGAGGCGCATGCCGCCGAGCACCTCGCGGACCTGATGGAGCGAGACGTCGCTGACGTCGAACACGACGAGGCGATTGGCGGCCGGCGAGATGAGCTTGGCGGAAATCGTCGACGCGAGCGTGCCAGCCTCGAGGTCGCACGCGTAGAGCTCGAGCTCGCCACCGACGGGAGGCTCGGGAGAGGGCAGGTAATACGCGTACGCGAGGACGCGTGCGAGACCTTGCTGATGGTCGGAGTGCGGGAGGAGAAAATGCCCTGCGCGATACGCGTACGCGCGCATGTCGACGCGCGTCACCGTCTTGCCGGTGATGCGCGAGAGGCGCGGTGCGAACGCTTTCGCGAAGGAATTGCGCAGCTCGCGGAACTCGGGTGTGCGCGGCTCGGGCGCCGTGGCCTCGAACGACAGGATGTCGCCCTCGTACGGATCGACGGATTCCTCGTCGAGGATTTCGAACAACGCGGGGAGGTCATCCGCGACGTCATCGATCACGATGTGAGGGAACGGACTTGCCGTGCGCCAGGTCTCGGCGAGTGCGCACTCTGCTGCATCGTCCCAGGCTCGCCACATCGGATTCGTTGTGTACAGTTTCGTCATGCAGTCACGCAAGCTCGCGGTGGGGTTGTGGGCGGGCATCGGGCTCGCGGTCGCGTGTCACAGCACGCCACCGCCGGCGCAGCCGAGCGGCGACGGCGAGGCGACAGCGCAGGCGGAGCCGCCGCCGTGGTTACGGCCGGCCGCACCGGAGCCCCAGGCGAATCCGTCGCCCGAGGACACGACACCGCACTCTGTGATGGACCCGGCACCGCCGGTGACAAAGCCGCGCTGGATCGGCGTGTGGTTCGAGCGCGACAGCTCGAAGATCAAGCAGGTCATCCCGAACGGCCCTGCCGCGAACGCGGGGATCCTCGCCGGCGATCAGATCATGACATTCGACGGCGACCACGTGAGCAAGCCGCGCGACGTCATCGATCGCATCGCGAGCACCGGCAACGGCCAGGTCGTGACGCTCGGCGTGAAGCGCAACGGCAAGATGACGGACGTCAAGATCACCGTCGGTCTGCGTCCCGACATCGACGAGCTCACGCGCACCGCACTCATCGACAAGCCGGCGCCTGACTTCACGCTGCCGACGATCGACGGCACGAAGGTCAAGCTCGCCGATCTGCGCGGCAAGATGGTCGTGCTCGACTTCTGGGCGACCTGGTGTCGGCCGTGCATCGCCGCCGCGCCGATGCTCGTGCAGGCTGCGAAGTCCCATCCAGACGTCCGCATCATCGGCATCTCGGCAGACGACCTCGACGACATGAAGGCGTTCGCGAAGGAGCACGGCATCAACTACACGCTCGCACGCGACGAGGAACAGGACCTCTGGCGGTCGTACTTCGTGCAGGGCCTACCGACGACGATCGTGATCGACGCGCAGGGTGTCGTGCGCAGCGTCGAGTATGGCTATGGCGGGGCGCGCAAGCTCGAGGAGTCGATCCGCGATGTCAGTTCGCGTCGGCAATCAGCGATTTGATCGCCTCGAGCGCCCACGCGCGATCGATGCGGCGGTCGGTCACGGCCTGGTGCCGCATGGCGAGCTTCTCGTAGTTGTCGAGCGGTGACGACACCGGCTCCGGCGAGCGACCTTCCTCGTCGAACAGGACCCAGCGCAGCACGCGCTTGTCGCGATCGACCGCCGCGAACAGCAGCACGCGGTCGAGCTCGCCGATCGAGGAGAGCAGGAGGATCTTGTTCATCTCGACGGCCCAGTCGGCGAGGCCAGCATCGAGGATCTTCACCTTCTCGACGAGCGCGTTGAGCGACGGGACGAGGCGCTGCGTGCCCGACACGCCCGAGGCGGCGAACGCGGCGTCCGCTTCGCGCATCGCGGTCTCGCCGCCGGGCACGACCTGGCAGTAGTAGCCGGCCTCGGGATCGTGGAACAGCACGTTGGCGGCGAGCTGAGTGCGCTTGCCGCAGGTGCCGCACTCGAGCAGGTTCAGCTCGCCGGCGAGCAGCTTCGCCTTGTCGGCGGGGTTGTCGCGCGTGTTGATGCTCTGGACGAGCTCGACCTCGGCCTGGGTCGAGCAGGCAGGGCAGCGCACCGTTGTCTTCCCGCGGATCACCATCGTGACGCTCGCAGCATAGCCGGCGCCGACGGGATCGACGAGTCGCTACTTCGCGTACTTCACGTTCAGATCGACGTAGACCGAGTCGCTGATCGTCGGATACACGCCGCCGGTGAGCAGGCTCGCAACACCTGCGCCCGCGTGCGCGAGGATCGGGCCGATCTTGAGATCGAGCGCACCGCCTGCGTAGATGCGGCCGCCGTTGTCACCGCTGAACGAGTAATCGTCGCCGGTGAACACGCCGAGGTCGGCCGTCACCTTGACGACATCGGCGAGCTTGACGATCAGCGACATCGGGATTTGCACGGCCGTGTGCGAATTCATGGTGCCCGACTGGTAGACCCACGCCGGGAGGAGCGAGAAGTCGAGCAGGCTCGATAGCTTCACCTTCGTGATCAGCGCGCCCGCGAAGCCCGGCTTCATGTCGCCGGTGAACAGCGGGTAATCCTTGTCGCTGAGCAGCATCGCGCCCTCGCGCATGTACGCGCCGGTCAGCGACAGACCGATCTCGGTCTCGTTCTTGATGATCGGCATCTTCGGCACTGGCACCTTGGCGTCGAGCCGGACCGTCATGCCGCCGATCATGCGAGGGTCGGCCATGCCGCCCTCGGGCGTCATGAGGTTGTCGGGCTTCTTGACCGCGAGCGGGATGTTGCCGTTCAGCGTGACGCTGTCGAGCAGGAAGTAGCGGCCCTTCAGATCGACCGCGACCCAGTTGAACGACTTGAAGTTGCCGCCGGTCTCGTCGGGACCACTCGGAAAGCGCGCTTGACCACCGGCATCGAAGTCGCCGCGGCCGGGCTCCTTCTTCTTCGGCTTCTCGGGAGGTGGCGCGGTCATGCCGAGCGACGGATCGGTCGTTCCCGTCGGCGCCATGCCTGTCGTCGGCATCGGTCCGCCGAGCGTCGACTGCGGTACTGGAGGCGGCGTCTGCGTCGCGTCAGCTGGGGTAGGTGCACCCGATTGCGCAAATGCCGGCGTTGCCCCCACCGCCAGCATTGCCACCACACCAAGGAGTTTGAACATGCTCACCGCCCAGTAGACGGCAGGCGTGCGCGTTCACTCCAGCGTACTCACCGTGAGTCACGGGTGAGTCAACGAAGAGGTCGGCTCGACCGCCAGAGCTGGACGCGCGGCGTGCCTCGCGCGACGTAGGCGTAGCCCTCCTCGTCGAACGCGACAGATCGCAGCTGCGACGCGGGGATCGGCTTGTCGTCGACGACGATCTGGTAGGTCGCGACGAGGTCACCGAGCCCTCCATCGTCGTACACCCGCCACAGCGACTCGTCGGCACCGCCGGTGACGAGCGTACCGTCGAGCATGAGGTGGGCGAGTCCCTTGTCGCCCAGCACGGTCGTCTTCTGCCATGTCGTGCCACCGTCGCGTGAGACCGCGTCGGTCGAGATCCAGTCGCCCTTGTCCGTGATCCCGACGAAGCGATGCGCGTCGCCGACGATCTTCTCGCCATCGTTGCGCGTCGCAGTCGAATCGTACGCGGCCGACCACGTCCCGCCGAGGTCGTCGCTCTTCCACACGACCGAGCGCCACATGCTGACGCCCATCGCGGTCGCGCTGGTGAACTGCGAGACGTACAGCGTGTTGCCGCTCTGCGCGAATGCTTCGGGCTCCGCGACGCCGAGGCCGGTCGCGGCGGCGGCGATCCACGTCGAGCCACCGTCGGACGATGCAAAGAACTTCTGCTTCGAGACGCCGAACACGGTCTGGCCGCTCGCCCAGGTGCGCGCGGGAATCTCCTGCAGCGTCCACGTCTCGGCGTCCTTCGCGAGCGCGAGGCCGGCGACGAGGAACGTACCGTCATCGAGCCGCGTGATCGGCGGCCCGCTCGTCGTCCACATCTGATCGCCGCCATCCTCCCAGTTGCCCGCTGCGACGCCCGGCTGACCGACGGCGTCGAATCGCACGAGGCGGTAGCCCCACGCCTCGCTGATCACGAGCATCCAGTACTGGCCGGCGCCGCCGCAGTCGGCGTGCTGGACCGTCATCGTCGGCAGATCGCTCGTCGGGGTCAGCGTGCTCCACGTCGCGCCGAGGTTCGTCGTCAGCTTGTTTCCGGAGACGAGCGTGCCGTCCTCGCACACGGTCGCGCCGGTGTTCGCGTCGATCTTCAGATCGGGCGCAGGGCCGACGAGGTTGCCCTGGGTGTCGTAGATGTTCGACGTCGTGCCGCCGACCTGCGCGAACCGGCTGTCGGCGAGCACGAGCAGGTCGCGGCCGCTGTTGGCCGTCGAGCTCGAGACGAGCTGCCAGCTCACGCCGCCGTCGAGCGAGCGATGCGTGCCCCACCCTGAGAGGGCGAGCAGCACCTGGCCATTGCTCTCGATGTCGCGAACGTAGGGCTTGACCTCGGTCGGCGACGGCTGCGGCAACTTGCTCTGTACCCAGCCGCCGGCAGGCGTCTCGATCGCGATCGCGTTTTCGATCGCGTCGAACGTCATGAACCTGCCGTTCTGCGGATCGATGCGCCACGTGCGATCGGTCGTGAAGCTCGGTGCGCCGCCTGCGGTCGTCACGTTGCCGCTGACGAGGTCCCAGCGCTTGAGCCCACCGCTGAACGTCGCGACGGTCGTCCCGACGATCGCGACCCGCGACAGCTCGCTGCCGAACGCCGGATCGATCGGCATCCACGTCGCGCCACCGTCGGCCGACAGCCGATCCACCATCACGACGACGTTGCCGCGCGCCGCGAGGAGGACGTCGTGACCGGTCGCCTGAGGCGTCGACCAGCGCTCGAATACGAGCTTCTGCGTTTCGGTCGGCGATGTACCGCCGCACGCGGTGAGCAGCACGGCCCCGACGAGGAGGAGCTTCATGCGCAAGGCTAGGTCGCGCGCCGAGGCGGCGCTGGCCGACCTAACCCACTTCTCATCGATAGCGTGCGTCCCTCACCGAGCGCGGGCGCACGCCGAGCGCGGCCGCCTTACTTCGTCGTCATGTCGTTCAGGATGTTGAGCGACTCGTCGACCCACGGGTCACGCGCGAGGTTGTCCTTCCACTTCGACGAGCGGCCGTCGACCTTCTCCTCGCCTGCTTTGCCCGCGGGCGGTGCATCGGCCGGCGCCGGCGACTCGGCGAGCGGCTTCACCGTGAACATCGGCTGCGCCTTCTTCATATCCGGCGACGCGGCGTCGAGCGCGGCCTTCTGATCGGCGCGGCGCTTCTCCCACGCGGTCTTCTGCAGCGGCACCTTCGTGTCGTTGCGGCGTTCGCGGAGGAGGGCGGTCGCGGTCGCGATCTTCGACAGCGTCGGCGACTTCACGACGCGCTGGGCGCTCCGCTCCGAGAGCTTCTTCGTGTCGTAGGTCTGCTGCTTCCACGTCTCGAACGGCGCGGGCGTGATCTGCGACCACGGGATCGCGTGCTTCAGCTCCTTCTCGCCGGAATCGATGTACGCGGACGGGTCGGGGAGCATGACGTCGGGCGTGACGCCCTGGAGCTGCACCGACGAACCGCTCGGCCGGAAGAACTGCTGGATCGTGATCTTGAGGACGCCGAGGTTGACCGGGCTGCTCGTCATTCGATCGAGATCCGCAATCGTCTGGACCGTACCCTTACCGTGGGTGCCGCCGGCGCCGACGATCACCGCGCGCTTGTAGTCCTGCAGCGCGCCGGCGAGGATCTCCGAGGCCGAGGCGCTGAACCGATCGACGAGCACGATCATCGGGCCGTCGTAGTCGGTGCCCTTGTGCTTGTCGGACAGCACTTCCTTCTGGCCGTCGCTGTCCTTCACCTGGACGACCGGACCCTTGTCGATCAGCTCGCCGGTGATGTCGATCGCGTCGGAGAGCAGACCGCCGCCGTTGCTGCGGATATCGAGGATCACGCCGGCGACCTTCTTCTTCTCCATCTCGTCGAGCAGGACCTTCACGTCCTCGCCAGACGTGCGCGGGCTGCCGCGGCCGCCGTAGAAGCTCGGCAGGTGGATGTAGCCGTAGGCCGGCTTGCCCTTCTGCTGGAGGATCGCGCCCTTCGCGTAGGTCTCCTCGATCACGACGACGTCGCGCGTGATCGCGAGCGTCTGCTCGTGGCCGTCGGGCTTCTGGACGCGGAGGCGGACAACCGTGCCCTTCGGGCCGCGGATCATCGACACGACCTCGTCGATCCGCATGTCGAACACGTCGACCGGGTCGCCCTTCTGCTGCTGGACGCTGAGGATCAAATCGCCCGTCTGGAGGCCGCCCTGGCGCGCGCTGGCGCCGCCCGGAACGATCTCGACGATCTCGATGTTGTGGTCCTTCTCGCGTAGTACGGCGCCGATGCCCTCGAGCGAGCCGCTCATGCGGATGTCGAAGTTCGCCTTGTCGGCGGGCGGCATGTACGTCGTGTGCGGATCGAGCACGGTCGCGACCGCGTTGATCACGTCGGACGCCGCGTCGAGCTGGCCCGGGTGCTTCATGCGCGCGAACCGGCCCTCGTACGTCTTCTTGAGGTCGTCGCGCGCCTTCTGCTCGCGGCCCTCGGGCGTCGTCGGGATCTTCGAGATCGGGGTCGTCTTGTCCTCGTCCTCGTCGTCGTCGGCCGAGGAGCCGGCGGCCGAGCCCTTCGCCTTGTCCTTGTCCTTATCCTTGTTCGCGTCGGGCTTGAGGCGTGCCTCCATGCCGGCGACGCGCTCCATCACCTCGAGCTCGAGGCGCTGGCGCCAGCGCGTCTTCAGCTCGTCATCGGTCTTCGCGAGCTGGAGCTTTTCCGGATCGAGCTCGACGTATTCCTGGTCGTTGAAGTCCATCGGCTGCGCGAGGACCTCGTCGACCATCTTCTCGACGACGGCGACGCGCGCCGTGAACTTCTTCTGACCTGCGTGCGCGAGCTCGAGCGCACCGGTGTGCAGCTCGTCGTCGATCTCGTCCTTGTACTTGGCGAGCGCGTCGCGATCGCTCTCGAGCAGGAACATCTTCCCGGCGTCGAGCGTGTCGATGTAGTTCTTGAAGGCCTCTTCCGAGACCTTGTCGTCGATCTTGTGGCGCAGCAGGTGCTCCTGCTCGAACAGCGCCGTGACGTTGGTTGCGAGGGCCTTCTCGCGAGGATCAGGCGCCGGTACGTGGGCGGGCGCCTTCTGGCCCGCCGCCGCCTCGGCGACACCCTGCGGGGCCGGCCTTGCTTCGCCCGGGGCGGGGTTCTTTGGTGAACACGCGATCAGGGCGAGCGTCAGGAGTGGGAACCGCACCTTGGTAATGTAGCCCGGCATTGCCTCGAATCCACATGAGCGTCGAAAAGTTGCCCAACCCGCAGCCGCTGGATTAGGGCTTTTCATGGGCCCCAATCCATGGAAGCAACCAACGCCGTAGCGGAGACAATTCCCGCGCTCTCTCTCGGAGACGATGCGCCCCCTCCGGCCATCCTGCGCGGTACCGCACGGGGTCTCGAGATCGTCATCGACGGGAGCGCATCGACCACCGCGATCACCGCTGCGGTGATGAAGCGACTCGACGAGGCGCCCACGTTCTTTCGGGGCAGCGACGTACGTATTCGTGTCGAGGACAAGCCGCTCGCCCCGGGCTGTCTCGCACGCCTCGACGAGATCGCGGTCATGTTCGAGCTGCGCATCGTCGAGGTCACCGCGGTCAAGCGCCCGGTCTCGCCGGCCGTCGAGGCCGATGCGGTCCCTCAGACGAACCTCGCGACCGGCTCGATGCCGTCGCCCGCCGTCGAGGAGGCGCCTGCGCCGCCGGCCGCGCCCGAGATCGCCGCACCGGCTCCGAGCCTCACCGAGTCCGCGCCGGTCGCGGTCGCCGAGGTGCTCGAGGCGCCCGGCACGCGCATCGTGGTCGGGCCTGTCCGATCGGGCGTGATCCTCGAGCACGCCGGCCATCTGGTCCTGTTCGGCGACATCAACCCCGGCGCCGAGGTCCGCGCCACCGGCAACATCGTCGTGCTCGGCCGCCTTCGCGGCACCGCGCACGCAGGAATCGGCGGGGACGTCGGCTTCATCCTCGCCCTGCGGCTCGAGCCGCAGCAGCTGCGCATCTGCCGTCAGGTCGCGCGCGCAGCCGACAGCGACACCCCCGGAACCGAGCCCGAGATCGCATACGCGACGGGCGGCAGCATCGTCGTCGAACGCTACCAGGGCAAGTTGCCCGGCAAGCTCGCCACCAGCATCTGAGCGCGCATTTCTAAAGGAGTCATCGCCATGGGTCGTGCCATCGTCATCACATCCGGTAAGGGCGGCGTCGGTAAGACGACCACCACCGCAAACCTCGGTGCTGCGCTCGCGCAGCTGGGGAACAGCGTCGTGCTCGTCGATGCCGACATCGGTCTGCGCAATCTCGACGTCGTCATGGGCCTCGAGAACCGCATCGTCTATCACCTCGTCGACGCCGTGCGCGGCAAGTGCACCGTGCAGAAGGCGCTGATCAAGGATCGCCGTCTCGACAACCTGTGGATCCTCCCGGCGTCGCAGACCGACGACAAGGACGCGGTCACGCCCGACGACATGCGCAAGCTGGTGGTCGATCTCAAGGCGCAGTACGACTTCGTGCTGATCGATTGCCCGGCCGGCATCGAGCAGGGCTTCAAGAACGCGATCGCGGGCGCCGACGAGGCGATCGTCGTCGCGACCCCCGAGGTCTCGTCGATCCGCGACGCCGACCGCGTGGTCGGCCTTCTCGCCGCCGCCGACGTGCCCGCGCGCCTCATCGTCAACCGCATCTCGCCCAACCTCGTGAAGAAGGGCGACATGCTCTCGCAGGCCGACGTCATCGAGATCCTCGCGCTCGATCTCCTCGGCGCCATCCCGCTCGACGATCAGGTGATCGCGACGACGAACAAGGGCGTGCCGGCCGTGCTCGAGGGCAAGTCGCTCGCCGCCAAGCAGTTCATCAACATCGCCAAGAAGCTCGCCGGCCTCGAGGTCGAGGCCTCCGAGTCCGTCGGCTTCTTCACCCGCCTCGGCCGCGCCCTCGGCCTGTCGGCGACGCCCGCTTAAGGAGCCGTCCAATGTGGAACGGGATCAAGAGCTTCTTCACAGGCAAGTCCAGCCGCGATGTCGCGAAGGGACGCCTCCACCTCGTGCTCGCGCACGACCGCACAGGCCTCGAAGGTGGCCGGCTGCAGGAGATGCGCGCCGAGATCGCCGCGGTGATCGGCCGGTACGTGTCGATCGACCCCGAGGCGGTCGAGATTCATATCGAGTCGCACAGCCGCGAGACGCAGCTCACCGTCTCGAGCGCGATCCAGACGCGCAGCGCCTAGGCGCGTAGCCGCGCGTTCTCTGCCTCGAGCTCGGCGATGCGAGCCTCGAGGCGTTCGATCGCAGAAGCGACGTCGCGCGCGTCGAGCTTCTGCGGGATGTGCTGCTGGCAGTTGACGTCCCACGCGGTGACCGTGAGGACGAAGACCTGCTCGGCTCTCGCCTTTGTCGGCAGCGGTCCGAGCTGCGCGAGGAGCTCGGGCGTCGCCGGGACGACGGTCGCAGTGCCCCAGATCTTCACGCGCTGGCGGTGCGCGTAGTCGATCAGGAACAGGCAGAACCGATCGTTCTCGGACAGATTCCCGGTCGAGACGTACTGGCGGTTGCCGGCGAGGTCGACGAACGCGAGCGTGTGGTCGTCGAGCACGTGGATGAAGCCCTTCGGGCCGCCGCGGTGCTGGATGTACGGCTGACCGTCCGCGCTCGCCGTCGCGAGAAATGCGGTGTCGATTCCCGAGAGGAACTCGCGCAGCTCGTCGGTGATGTCGGTCTGAAAGCCGCCGCGCGCCTCGACCCGCGCGTACGCCGCACGCGAGCCGCGCTCGGCCTGGAGCCGTTTGACGGCGGGAGAGAACGCGACGTCACTGGAGGACATGCCACCAGGATGGCCACCGGAGGCGGCCGCAACAATGGACAGAATTTCGGTACACTATTCCAGGAATCGGAAGAATGGACCGACTCGAAGAATGGCGCGCGTTCGCGACCGTCGCCTCGCTGAAGAGCTTCAGCCAGGCCGCGCGCCGGCTCGGTCGATCGCCGCAGGCGGTGACGCGCGCGATCGCCGCTCTCGAGACCCGGCTCGGCACGCGGCTCCTCCATCGCACGACTCGCTCGGTGTCGCTGACCTCCGATGGCGAGCGCTATCTCGAGCGAAGCAAGCGCGCGATCGCCGAGGTCGATGCGCTCGAGGTGCCGGTCGACGCGCATGCGCCGCTGCGAGGCACGCTGTCGGTCACCGCGCCGGTGCTGTTCGGCCAGCTCCACGTCATGCCGATCGTCACCGCGTTCCTCGCGACGCACGAGCAGATGAGCGTGAAGGTCGCGCTGCTCGATCGCGTCGTGTCGCTCGCCGACGAGGGCATCGACCTCGCGGTGCGGATCGGCGAGCTGCCGGACTCCGCGTTGATCGCGCGGCACGTCGGCGACGTGCGCACCGTCGTCGTCGCGAGCCCGGACTACCTCGAGCGCGCCGGAACGCCACGGATGCCCGAGACGCTCACCAGGCACGTGTGCATCTCGCTCTCGGCGACGACGCCGGTCTCCGACCGGTGGACATTTGGCAAACGAAGCATCGCGGTCGCGCCGAGGCTCGTCGTGAACACGGCGCAGGCTGCGATCGATGCGGCGGCCGAAGGCCTCGGGCTCACGCGCGTGCTGTCATATCAGGTCGATCGGCTGGTCGCGGCCGGCAAGCTGAAGGTCGTGCTCGCGAGCCACGAGCCACGCCCCGTGCCTGTTCACCTCGTGCACCTGCCGGGAGCCCGGTCTCGCGCTGCCATCACGTTCGCCGAGCTTGCCGCGACTACCCTTCGCAAGCGCCTCGGGTAAGAACGAGGCATGGCCGACGACGAACAGACTTGTGGCAAGGGGCTTGCCGAGCACGCGGTCGTGCCGCGCGTGATGGGCGAGCTCATCGCCGCGCTCGCCGAGAACCTCGAGCTCCACCTGCCGACGATCCAGACGAGCGATCCGGCGGGCCGCGCCGAGCACGCCGCGTACGAGAAGCTGATCGCCGAGCACCGCACGATCGCGGCGCAGCTCGCGGCGGTGGCGACGCACATGACGGGCTATCGGGATCTGGCGATGGCGTCACACGACATGGCGCGCATGCAGGACCCGAAGCGCGTCGAGGCGTTTGGCCGCTACGTGAAGCTCGAGCGCGAGCTCGTCGCGGTGCTGCAGGCGTCGGTCGCGCGCGATCAGGAGCTAATGGGTTAGGCCGAGCGCGTTCGCGACCCACTTGGCGCTCTTCGGACGCACGCCCTGGTCGACGGTGAGCAGCGTACGAACCGTCTCGTCCCACGTCGCGTCGATCTCCGGCCGCAGCGTGCGGATCGACGGCGTGTCGCCGGTGAGCCGCGCGTGCGCGAGCTCGAACGCGTTCGCGCCTTGCCACGGCAGCTGGCCGGTCAGCAGCTCGTAGACGATCACGCCGAACGCGAACAGATCGGTGCCGTCGCCGACGGTGCCGCCGGTGACCTGCTCTGGCGCCATGTACGCGGGCGTGCCGACGAGATGAGGCATGTCACAACCGCAGCCGAGCGTCGCGCAGCAGGGCAGGGCGAGGCCGAAGTCGGTGATGAGGACGCGACCCTTCGCGTCGATGAGGACGTTCGAGGGCTTGAGGTCGGCGTGCACGACGTCGACCGCGTGGGCCGCGGAGATGCCGTCGAGCAGCTGGCGCAGGATCGGCTGCGCCTGGCCGATCGTCAGCGGACCGGTGTCGCACAGGTAGCTCTTGAGCGTGCGACCCTCGTGCATCTCCATCGTGTAGAACACGCGCTCGCCATCGGTGCCGACGTCGAACACGCGGCACACGTTCGGGTGAGTGACGCGACGGGCGAGCCGGATCTCGTCGGCAAACCGCGCCTGCGCGCCGGGCTTGCGAATGAGATCGGTGCGTAGCAGCTTCACCGCGACTGGATCGCCGAGCAGCTGATCGTCGGCGACGTACACCTCGCCCATGCCGCCGGCCGCGACGAACCGCATGATCCGGTAGCGCCCGCCGAGGATCGAGCCGACCGAGAGCGGCTCGCCGATCAGACAAGGAATCGATGTGCCGGGGCTCCGCGCGATGTCCGTAACGGTGAGGTCGCGGAGGTTCTGCATGCCCCGAGGATAGCCGCGCATCGCGACACCGACCAGGGACAGTGCTCAGCTCCGCGGCCGGTACACGATCGTCGCGCGATCGCAGGTCTGAAGCGACTCGGGACCTGGTTGCACATCGAAATGCCACGACCGGAGATCGGTCATCACGGCGTCGTCGAACGCGGGCAGGCTCGAGCCGCGGACGAGCTCGGCGTCGGTGAGCTTGCCGGCGGGCGACACGCAGTAGTGGACCTCGACGCTCGCGACGTCGCCGAGCTCGGCGTAGATCGTTCGCGAGATCCGGTCGGCGCTCGGCAGACCGGGCTCGATCGCGCGCGGCACGAGCTCGACGGTATCGTTCGCGCGAAGCGGCGCGAGCTCGACGCGCGCGTGCTCGGTGCGATCGAGGTTCGACGGAAGACCGGTCGTCGCGCAGCCGGTGAAGAGGAGACCTGCAAGGAACAGTCGTTGAGACGGCATGCGGCCCGCCATTCCAAGCGACATGCCATCGAGTTGCATTTGCAAGCGCGTGGAATCACGGAGAACGCGCGCGCAACCGCTTGTCCTAGCGACGTCGCAGGGACGTCGCAGGACTCAGCCGATCATTCGCTGCAAGCGCTCGGGATCGTCGGACTCGATCCAGTCGACGCCGAGCGCGACCAGGCGATCGACCTCGGCCGCGGTCATCGCGCTCGGCGAGATCGGCTTGCCCGTCGTCGAGCCGAGCGGGAACAGCGTGTGCGTGCCGATCGCGATGCCCTTGTCGTGCAGCCGCTTGACCGTCTGGCTACCGACGATCGTGTGCTCCGCGCCGACGAGGCGCGTGCCGAGCAGACGGCCGAGCAGGTTCGACTCGAGGATCTTGTTGAGCAGGCGGCGCGCGTTCGTGCGGATGTGACCGTCGGCGGGCAGCGACAGCCGCGTGCGCAGGTGCGGGATGCGCTCGAGAAACGGCGCCGCGAAGTCGAGCATGCTGTCGTCGAAGCAGAACCCGGTCGCGATGCCCGGATGTGCGGCGACGGCCGCGCGCAGCTTGCGCGGATCGAAGCTCGTCATGATCACGAACGAGTCGGCCTTCGCCTCGGTGACGACCTGTGCGGTGACCCGCGCGACCTCGGTGTTCCACCACACCGCCATGCCGAGGTTGAGCTTCAGCTCGATGTTGATCGCGATCTTGCCGTGCACCTCGGAGAGGACCTCGGCGAGCAGCGGGATGCGCTCCTCGCGATCGTAGCGCGCGATCGTGCGCTGACCGTTGACGTCGACGCCCATCGGCAGCTCGCGGCGCAGGCGGAGCTTGCTCAGCTCGTCCCACGTCACCTCCCACACGTTGCGGCGGTCGCCGGTCAGGCGGCGGAGGTGACCGTCGTGGAGGACGACCGCCTTGCGGTCCTTCGTCAGCTGGACGTCGAGCTCGATCGCCGGGATGCCGAGCTGGACGGCCCTCTTGAAGCCGGCGAGCGTGTTCTCTTGATGTAACGTAGGCACACCGCGGTGACCAACCACGATCGGCCGAGCCTTGCCGACGAGGAATGGGTTAGACAGCGGCGACCTCATGTGCTCACCTCGAGCGTACCTTGATGTTGCTCACGCGCCGAGGGTTCCTCACGGGTAGCGCCGCGAGTGTCGCGGTCCTCGCATGCCAGGGGACCAGCAAATTCTCCACACTCCGCGAGGTCGATCGCGTAGTTGCGGGGCAATCCAGTCGAGACGGCGCCGGCGTCGCGCTGCGTCGATCGCTCGGCAGCCGCGCGCTGCCGATGCTCGATCCGTTCCTGCTCCTCGACGAGATCCACAGCGCCGACCCCGCTGATTACACGGCCGGGTTTCCACAGCACCCGCACCGCGGCTTCGAGACGGTGTCGTACGTACTCCGCGGTGGGTTCCAGCACCGGGACAGTGTCGGCAATCACGGCCTGATTCACGACGGCGGCGCGCAATGGATGACCGCCGGCAAGGGCATCATCCACGAGGAGATGCCGCGCCCGACGGAGACGAGCGAGCTGTGGGGCCTGCAGCTCTGGGTCAACCTGCCGGCGGCGCGCAAGATGATCCGTCCTCGCTACCAGGACCTCGGCGCGAGCCAGATTCCCGAGCTCGACATCGCCGACGCGCGCGTGCGTCTCGTCGCCGGCCAGATCGGCGCGACGCGCGGTGCCGTCGACGGCATCGACATCCAGCCGACGATGCTCGACGCGAGCCTGCACGCGGGCGCGACGTTCCGCCATCGCCTGCCGGGCGGGGACACCGCGTTCGTCTACGTGCTCGACGGTGCGGTCTCGTTCGGCCCGCGCGCGACGCAGGTCTCGGCGGGCGAGCTCGGCGTGCTCGGCACGGGCGACGAGATCGCGGCGACGTCGACGTCGGGCGGCCGGTTCCTGCTCGTCGCGGGAACGCCGCTACGCGAGCCTGTCGCGCGCCGCGGACCGTTCGTGATGACGACCGACGCCGAGCTACGCCAGGCGTTCGCCGACTACCAGTCCGGCACGCTGACGCTTTAAAGCGCGGCGACGATCTGATCGGCAGTCGCGGTATCGCCGGGATGATCCGACGCCTGGTGCCAGCGCACCGCGCCGCCGGGCTCGACGACGAGCGTGCCGCCCTGCTGCCAGGTGTCGCCCTGGGTGAGGCCCTGACGGCTGCCGCCCGCGAATGCCTTGATCGTCGCGCCGAGCGCGCGCGGGTTGAACGTGCGCGCGATGCCTCGCTTCAGCTGCGCCGCCTTGTACACGTCGAGCGACGGGTCGGTGTAGATCGGCCCGTCGTACTTCGTCTGCTCGCGAAAGCCCGCGATGAAGTTCGGCGTGCCGTTGCCGATGATGTAGAGGTCCGCACCGGCCGCGCGGATCTTGTCGATGTCGCGGTGCAACTGCACCACGTGCTCGCGGCAGTGAATTCAACCGAAGTGGCGGACGAACACGAGCACCGCCGTGCGTTCGCGCCAGAACGTGCCGAGCTCGACCCTGGCACCGGATTCGTCGAGCACCGTCATCTTCGCGAGGTCATCAGCACGCGTCAGCATCCGGCTAATCGTAACCTAGTGCCGTGGCGAGCGATGCATGTCCTTGCGGTTCCGGTGAGCCCTACAGTGGGTGCTGCGGCCTCTATCACGACGGCCTGCCGGCGCCGACCGCGCTCGCGCTGATGCGGTCGCGCTACGCCGCGTTCGTCAAGGGCGCGATCGACTACCTGATCGAGACCCACGATGTCTCGACGAGAGCGTCCGTCGATCGCGCCGGCCTCGCCGTGTTCTGCCGCGACACCGGCTGGCTCGGCCTCGAGATCGTCGACACCGTGCGCGGCGGCGAGACCGACGACGACGGCATCGTCGAGTTCATCGCCCGCGGCGTGACGGGTGGTAAGCCGTTCGCGCAGCGCGAGCGTTCGCGGTTCCGGCGCGTCGACGGGAAGTGGTTCTACGTCGACGGCACGTTCAAGCGTTAGAACCGGCCGAGCACGGCGACGCCGGCGCCGTTGCCGTTGACCCACGGCGCGACCGATTGCTGCGTCGGGCTCTCCTTGTCGGTCTTCGCACCGGCGTAGTACCAGACGAGGCCGCCCGCGAGCGCCGCGACACCGACGCCGCCCGCGATGAGGCCGATGTTGACCTTGTTCGCCGCGCTCGCCGCGTCGTCGAACACCGGAGCGCCCGGAGGCGCCGCGCACTGGTGCGTCGAGAGATCGCATGCCTCGGGGACCTGCGAGCGGCCGTAGAACGCGAGCGCACCGCCTCCGATCGCGACGATGCCGCCGCTGACGGCGAGTGCGAGCGCACCCTTCGGGTGCTGGACCTTCCGCGCGGCCGGCTTGGCGGGCCTGCTCGTGACCGTCTGCGCTGCATCGGGCGTCGACGGCGGGTTGATCGCGCTGAACTTTGCCAGCACGGTCCGGCCCTTCTCGCCCGAGCCGATCACGAGGGTAATCACCTCGTCGGAATCACCGTTCGAGAACTTCACGACGTGATTGCCGGGATCGATGTCGTGCGGCTTGCCGTCGATCGACGTCGCGACGAGCGCACCGTCGACGTACACGGTCGTCGCCGGGAGATCGTTGCCGCTGGCATCGCGCGCGACGAACACGATCGTCGGTTGCAGGTTCGTGAGGTCGTCGGCAAACCGCGCACAGTCACCCTGGACCGCAGCGGGACACGACGACTGCGCGCAGGTCAGGAACAGCTTGCGAGCGAGCGAGAGCTTGCCCTGCTCGCGCGCGTCCTGACCGCGGCTGTGTGCGTCGACGCAGGCCTCCTTCGAGAGCTGCGCGTACGCGTTCGAGGACAAGGCCAGAACCGCGGCCACGATCGTGACGAGTTGACGGGTCATGGTTCTCCTAGAGGCAATTCGGTTTGAAGACCTTCTTCGAGCCTTCGTAGTAGTAGGGCGGGTTGCAGTCGGTCTTCGCGTCGGGGACGGGCGCCGCGACCGGCACCGGCGCCGGTGGCGGAGGCTCGACCTTCTTCGCGGCGACGCGCGGCACGGGACGCGAAGCAGTGCGGCGCACCGGTGCGGTCTTCGCGGCCGGCGCAGCTGCGACCGGCTCCTCGGCCGGCTCGGTTCGCGGGGCGCGCGTCTCCTCGGTGATGTGCGGTGCCGGCTTCGCCGCCTGCGGCCGCTCGACGGTGACCTCGCGGACCGGCGGTACCGGCGCCGCTGTCGGCGGCGGCTCGACGGTCGCGGTCGGCTTCGCTGCGGCGGTCTTGCCGGGCTTCACCGCCCAGATGACGCCGACGCCGACCACGAGCA